>JAWXCC010000033.1:0-17352 GCA_034440475.1 Phycisphaerae bacterium
CGCTGCAGTCGGCGAACACGAGTCGATCCGCGAAGTCCGCATTGAAGCGATTGCGGGCGAAGATTGCGCCGGTCGTGGGATCCAGTTCCGTCACCACGTGCATGAGCGTCTTCGAGCGAAGTTCACCGAGCACGAGTTCCCAGTAGCCAGTCGCCGAAAGTTGACGACGCCGACCGGAGTCATTCGTGACGCGAAGCCTAGCAATCTTGACCGGGGCATCGACGGCTACGAAGAGGCATAGCTCCGTGACGATTCCATCGTTCATATGCTCGAACACGCTGTATCCGAAACCGTGTCGAATGGTGAACGGACCCGAGCCCTGCGAGGAGCTCTGAGGCAGCGGCGTCGGCGTCCACACCCGCCCCGTCTCTTCGTCGCGCATGTACATCGCTTCGCCGCTCACGTCGGTGACTGGATCGTTGCTCCACGGTGTTAGGCGAAACTCGTGGCTATTATTCCACCACGTGTAGGCGCCACCGCTCTCAGAGACGACCGTGCCGAACTCGGCGTTGGCGATGACGTTCACCCACGGCGCCGGCGTGTGTTGCCCCTGCCGCAAACGAATAATGTATTCGCGGCCGTCGGTGCTGAAGCCGCCGAGTCCATTTGCGAAGATCAGCTCGTCGTCGGAAAGCTCAGTCGATCGCGATGGTTCGCGCCGCGTCCGCGACGGCACGAGCGCTGGGATGAACGATTCTGATCGATCGCGCCGTTCCGCCTGCTCCTGAAACGATCCTGCCTCATCGAACACAACGACGCGAGCGACTGTCTGCAACAGCGCGCGATCTTCTTCCGACATCTGCTCGCCGCGGCGAACGAAAATGCCGCCGTGCTTGTCGAGTAGCGCCGCTTCCGTGCTCGCGCCAACGACATCGACGATCATCTCCTGCAGGGTCTGGTGATAGACCGAGTTGTCCTCGTTCCAGATGACGAGGTCGACCGGCAAGCCTCGCATTCGCCAATACGCGTGTGCCTTGACCGCTTCGCGGATGAGTTCCAGCCGCTCTGCGTCTCGGATGCGCACGAGGACGATGGGAATGTCCCCGGAAATCCCGTAGCTCCAGAGCCCCGATTGGCCGCGACGATTTCGCACGAGAACGCTCGCCTTCGCGCGCTGCAGCGCTGACGAGAAGAGGATCGACCCCGCCATGCGTCCATAGGCCTGCGCCTCGGTTTCGGTGACGTTGAGTTGGCGAAGCAGAATTTGGTTGTGCGTGGACGCGAGATCGAAGACGCGGTCGGCCAGACGCGGATCGCAGTATTTCTCAGTCATCGCTTCGAGCGCGGTCCGTGTCTCCGCGACGCCGGTGACGAAGTCGATGATCGCGCTCTCGTTCGGGGCGAGGCGTACTGCATGTCGCACGGAAATAACCGGATCAAGCACGGGCCCTGCTGAGTTGGAAAGCGGTGCGTACGAATCCATCGCCGCGGGAAGCGCTACGGTGCGACCACGACCCACGAACTTCATTCGATCGGTCTCGAACGACATTTCCCCAACCGTCCGCCCACGAATCGTCATCAGGTGCGTCAGCCACGGCGGGCGCTCCTGCGCGGACCGCGGACGGCGCGTGCAGAAGATCGCCCGTCGCTGTCGCACCAGTTCGGTTTGTACGAAGAGATTGCTAAATGCCGGATGCGCGAGATCCTGGCCGGCCGGCGCGAGGACCACCTCGGCGTAGCTCGTGACTTCGATCGTTCGATCGAACTCCGAACGATTGCTGATCGTGATGCGACGGAGTTCGACGTCGTCCTCGGGCGAGACGCTGATTTCGGTATGCGTCTCGATGTCCTCGTCGAGGCGACGAAACTCGGCCCGCGCTTGCGTGAAGATCGCTTCGTAGCGACTCGTCGGCCTGACCGTCGGATGCCACGACGTCGACCAGAGTTCGCCCGAATCGAGATCGCGCAAGTAGCAGAACGTACCCCAGCAATCGCGGGTCGCATCTTCGCGCCAGCGTGTGACTTCGAAATCGCGCCAACGGCTATAGCCGCCGCCAGCGCTGGTGACGGCCACGTGATAGCTGCCGTTGGAAAGGAGATTCACCTCAGGCGGACCGTCCGAAGGATCGGTGAAGATCCGCATAGAACCCTGTTCCTCAGTCGCGAGTCGACGCTTCGCGCTGGCCTCGGCCGCGTGCGGGAAGATCGGCGCTAGCGCCTTCGGCACGCGCTCCTGAAGGAGATGCACGCTCGCGCGCAGCATTGGTTCCGCATCGAAACGACGCTGCATCGGCCGGTCGCGCAGGACATATGCGAGCGCCAGCAGACTCATCCCCTGATGGTGGGCCATGAATTGACGGATCACGACCTGCGTCGCGCGACGCGGAACCCGCGATGGCGTGAAGTCAACCGCTTCGTAGAGGCCGTAGGCGCCGCTGCATCCGATCGCTGCGAGTCGATCGAGATTGCGACACGCGGAATCGGGCGCGATCATCAACGCCAGCGCGCTCGCGTACGGAGCGATGACGAGATCGTCGGCGAGCCCGCGCTTGAGGCCGAGCCCGGGCACGCCGAACGCACGATATTGATAGTTCATGTGCGAGTCGGTCGCGTCGTAGCCCGACTCCGACATTCCCCAAGGCACGTCGTGCTGCTTGCCGTAGCTCATCTGCCGTTGCACGACCGCGTGATAGGTCTGGTCGAGCAACGTGCCCTCGTACGTCGGCATAACGAGAAGCGGCATCAGGTACTCGAACATGGAACCGCTCCAGCTCAAGAGCGCCGGCGAGCTGCCTGTGGTCGTTAGCAGGCGGCTCAGCGCGAACCAGTTCTCCTGTCCGATCTGTCCGCGCGCGATTGCGATGTAGCTCGCGAATCGCGCCTCCGACGCGAGCAAGTCGTAGAACGCTGTATCGAGCCGATGCTCGCTCACGTTGTAGCCGATCGCAAAGAGCTCTCGCTCAAAGTCGAACAGGAACGTGAAGTCCATGTCGCTGGCTTCTTGGCACTGTGACGCGAGACGATCGATCTCCGTCACTCGTGCGGCGGCGCTGCGCGAGGCGCGAGAGATCGCATCGCGCAGCGAATCCTGCCACGCCTCGGCCGCGACGTCGGACGCATTGGGAGCCGCATCGATCGCGATGATCACAGACTCTTCAAGTTTCGCGAGTTCGCGCAGGCTCACGCCTGCCTCGATGCGTGCGAGTAATCCGCGCAGCGCATCCGGAGCGAGCGTCTCGCTCGGCATGTGAGGCATGCTCGGCAATGCCGCCCACGTCGCAAACTGACGCACATCCTCGCGGTGATCGGCGCAGGCGAGTTCAAAGGCCCGCGCCCACCACACGACCTCTGGATCCACCGCTGACGCCGATTCTGCATCGCGCGCGAATAGTGCTGCTTCATCGGCGAGAACAGCCAGAAGATCAAGCCCGCCGCGAATCGACGTCGGCACGACGTCAAATCGCGCGCGGAGTCGCTCAAGGCGAACTACGAACTGCGACGGCGGCGCGTCCGGCACGGACGGCTCGACTTCGCGGCGATTCGCGCGAGCCTCGTCGATCAGCACCTCGAAGGTGTCGCGAAGGCCGCCGAGCATTCGGGCCGGAACCAAGGGCGCGTCGATCAACTCGAGGATGCCCGAACGAAGTATGTGCAGGTGCCCGGCGAGATTGCCGCTGTCGACTGTCGAAATGTAGGACGGCGGCATCGGCCGCAGCGACCGCGTGTCGTACCAGTTGTAGAGGTGCCCGCGATAGCGCTCGAGCCGCCCGACGGTGTCGAGCGTCTTGGCGACGCGATCCATGAGGCGACCGGTGCTGCAGTATCCGAAGTCGTGCGCCGCAAGGTCCGCGAGAAGCGCGACGCCAATGTTCGTCGGGCTGGTTCTCGATGCGACGCGAAGCGATGGGTACTCCTGAATGTTGTCGGGCGGCAGCCAGTTTTCTTCGGCGGTGACGAACGTCTCGAAGTAACGCCAGGTGCGGCGACTGAGCTTCTCGAGCGAGCGTCGCTGCGATTCCGAGAGTACGACCGGCGCCGTCCGGCGCGGTCGACTGAGCGCCCAGGCGACGAAGGGCGCGAAGAGCCACGCGACGGCAAACGGCGCGATCCATGGAATCGACGTTGGCTGCACTAGCATCATCAGACTCGCGGCGATGACAGCTAGCGCCGGCGCCGACCACATCACCCGCACGTACTGCAATAGACTGTTGCGAGCACTTCGGTCGACATCGCTCGCGGTCGTCCATTCAAGCAGATGTCGTCGGGTGACGAACATGCGAATCGTCGTCCTGATCGCTGCGCTCAGGCTGATGTAAGCATCGTGCGGAAGGACGACGACCGTCAGCGCGACCTGAAGAAACTGTTGACCTAACGTCGCGCAGGTCGCGCTGACGTGGGCGGCCAGCGGAAGTTCCGACGGCTTGCGGGCCAACTGGCCGAGAAAGCTCAGGGCCGGACCGAGTCCGAGCGTCGCGAGCACGACGACTGTCGCCGCGGGGACGAGCCACGCGAACGAGGACCATGCGGCGACGAGGAGTCCGACGAGCGCGACCGACACGACACTCCGACGTAGGTTGTCAAAGATCTTCCATCGCGACAACAGCGAGATGGGATTGCGCTTCCAAGAGACGCCCGTCGATGAAGGACGTTTCACGGGCACCAGCGGCAGGAGCCACCAGAGAATCTGCCAGTCCCCGCGGATCCACCGACGTCGCCGGCTTGCGTCGTCGATGTATCGCGACGGAAAGTCCTCGTACAGCTCGACGTCGCTCAACAGCGCCGAGCGCGCGTATGCAGACTCAAGCAGATCGTGACTGAGGATCGTGTTCTCGGGGAAGGACCCGCACGTCTGCACGAACGCATCGATCTCGTAGATCCCTTTTCCGATGAAGGATCCTTCACCGAAAACGTCCTGATAGACGTCGGACACCATTCGGGTGTACGGATCGATTCCTGCGTCGCCAGCGACAAGGCGCACAAAATTCGATCGCTGCGAACTTGGCAAACTCACGCCGACGCGAGGCTGCATGATGCCGTAGCCAGCGACGACGGTCGCTTGCACTCCGTCGGTTGCCGCACGCACGATCGGACGATTGAGCGGATGCGCCATCGCCTCGACCATGCGCCGCGCTGCGTCTCGAGGAAGTTGCGTGTCGGTATCGAGCGTTATGACGTACCGCGCCCGGTGCAGTTCCGCGGTGTCGCCGACGATCGCCGCGAACGCCGCCAACGTCGAAGCATCCGAAGCCCCGCAGCGAACCCACGCGTTGAAATCGTTGAGCTTTCCGCGCTTTCGTTCGTGCCCCATCCAGCAGCGCTCCCGCGCGTTCCAGCGTCGAGGACGATGGAAGAGCGAGAAAATATCGGAGCGGACGGCGCGGTATTTTGCGTTGAGTCGTTCGACGCCTCGCGTCGCCAACCGCAGCAGTTCCTCGTCCTCCGGCGACGTTTCGTGCGCGGCGTCGCGAAGGTCGGTCAGAAGCGCGAAGTGCAGACAGTCATCGCGATTCGCGAGGTAAAGCACCTCGAGTGATTCAAGCAGGTGTTCGACGCCGCCGCGACCGGAAAGGAGCGTGGGTACAACGACAATCGTTCGATCGGCCGCCGGGATACCGCGGCGAAAGTCCATCCTCGGCAACGGCCTAGGCGGCACGACCATCGTCGCGACCCAATTGATGAGAGCGACGCCGCATTGCGTGCCGCACACGATCAGAGGAATCGCGAGGAGGCCGAGCGAGAGCGCCGCGGCGCCGTGCGCGGCAGCATGGCGCTCGAACAGCCACAGCACGATCAGCGTGATGACGGAAGCTCCGCCCAGGTAGAGCGCGAGTACGTGTCGCGCCGCGAGGCGCTCGAGCGTCGTACGAAGCGGCATCCGCGCCGCCATCAGACGCTCGAGCGGCTTGCGACCTTGGTCGATCAAGTGATAGCTCACGTGCGCGCTGCGCTGATCGGCTTGAACGGCCGCGCTCGAGCGGCAGAGGCCGACTGCGGCGATCGCTACGTCTGCCTCGGTGCGCCCGCTGCGCTTTGCGATCGCTTCGACAGCGTGGCGGCAGCGGTCGCGCGTCGTGAAATCCATTCGAGCGTAGACCCCGGTTGGATCCTCGCGCAGCACGCGCTCGACGTTGCTCTGGTTCTCGACGAAATCGCGCCAGTCGATCGAGATGAGCAGGCGCAGACTGCCGATGCTGTTTCCCATCGACACCTGATCGGCCGCCTGTGCCTGCCCGTCCGCGCGCACAAGTTGCTCAATGGTCAGGCCCTGCTCCGCGAGTCGGTGCTGCAACCAACTGTGCACGAATGTGAAGTGCGGACTCTGCCCTTGAATGTGTCGAGTGAGTTCCGCGAGAAATGCCCCCGAGAGCGGGAGTTTGGCGCGAGCCATGTCGGCCATCGCGACGATGAGGTCGGACGGATTCCGCTCGACGGTCAAGAGCATTCGCTCGGCCCATTCATGGGCGAGGTCTTGCTCGCGCTGCGTCGCCGCGACGCGAGCCGCGACGCGGCGGAGGTTCTCGATCAGCGCGAGCCGAAGGGCGATCGGAACCGCCCAGAGTTCGCCCAGCTTCAGGGTCTTGACTGATTGGTACGCGGTGACGAAGCCGTTGAGACTCGCCAGATCAACGCCGCCGTCGACGTGAGCGATGAGTTCGAGGGCAATCGCGTACACCCGTGGATATCCGGCGAGCGCGCCCTTCGCGAGTCGTGGCAGCTCTCGGCTATAGGCAGCGGGAAGGTGGCGCCGCGCCGTACGAATCTGCTCTTCGATGAGATAGAAATTGTCGAGCAGCCACTCAGCTGCTGGCGCGATGCGGGCCCCGGCCTCAGACGCAGACGTGACGAGTTCGTACGCGTCGACCAAGACCCGATTGTTTTCCGCAAGGCGCGGTATCAACCGTTCCGTCGCGACGCCGCCCGCCAGTTCATGCAATGGTGCCATGGACCGCGCGTGACGCTCAAGCTGATCGACGCTGTATATCTCGCCCTGAAGCGGCAGGTCGCGCGTAGCGTCATACCGGCGGCTCCGCCCGGTCAACGCCCGCCACCACGTCCTTGGACGAGAGATCGGATCGCGAAAATGACTCAGAGCGCCAGCCGACTTGACGCGATCAATCGCCGACGTGACAGCAGCCGGTATGTACAGAGTGACCTTTATGCTCCTAACGCAAAGTCGAACTCAAACGAGTCGTTTGGCTCGGAGAATCCTCAACGTTTGGCAGCCTTGCTGGGCTTCTTCGCTTGGTCTTTTCGAGCGGCATCGTTTGAATGCGACGGCTCAAGGCGACTGCTTCCGCGAGAAGCGCCACCCTGATGCGCGCCTTCCGGTCCACCCTTCCACTCGTGCTTCGCGGGCGGTCCGCCGCTCTCCCGCTTCGTCGTCGGTGGCTTTCGATCGACGAGCTGCGGCCCTGACGGATTCGCGGCGCGGAGCGGAGACTTGGCGGAAGCGGCTTTTTTCGGCATTTCAGGTGTTCCCTTGAGTTGGGATGAGCGGGGGAAGAGTGGCGAAGAGCGGTGAACGCGCGCTTGAAGACGGCTGTGAAGCGATGAGGAAGTCGTCAGTGCGATCATCGCTCGCTTTCCGGCGAGCGAAATAGGGCGATCACACGGAAGCGAGTCGACGTCGACGTCGCACGCGTACCACTGCTCGAATGCGCCTCGTGCGCCCCGGCACCGAGTGGATCGAGTTCATGACCAAACCAAAAGCACTCGCGCGGAGGCGCGGAGAGCGCGGAGACGATTCGAAACATGTTCGATCAGAGCGCGTCGATCCGAGTTCCAAGGGCCTTCCTGCCGACGCTCTGTGTCATCTCCGCGGCCTCCGCACCTCCGCGTGAATCGCGTTTTGAATCTACAGAGTTGATTGACGCGGTGCACGACCGCGCAGCTGGATGGTGCGCCTGCGGACATGCATCGTTCTCGGTGCGCTGCTGAGTACGCGGGGCGGGAGAGCGATGCATGGCCCCGGGGCGGGCTCTGATGAATCGCAGATGGCGTGGTCATCGCTGCAGCGCAGGTGGCGGCACCGCTCATCGACAGACTGTTAGGCCACGATCTGCGAATTCTCCGTAACCTGTGGACGGATCAAAGTCGACGTCGCGACGAACGTCCAGCCGCGACCGGTGCGTCGAAGGCCATCCGCAGATTTCGCAGATTTCGATGCAGCGGGGGATTCTGGAGATATGCGTTCGCGAGCGGGTTCGCGAAGGGGCTTTCCACTATGGGTCCCCGACCGAGGCGAGAAGCACAAGGGAGACGAGGAGCGTCATCACTCCATCACTCCATCGCGCGCGGCAACGCGCCCGCGCGCCGCCCACACAAGGATGCATATTCCGGCGATTCCGGAGACGAGCGAACCGGTGAGGACGCCGATTTTCGCGAGCTGCAGCATGGCGGGTGTGTCGAAGGAGAGCGTGGCGATGAAGAGGCTCATCGTGAAGCCCACGCCAGCGAGGCACGCACCACCCGCGAGCTGCGTGCGCGAGACGCCATCGGGCAGACGACAGATGCCGAGCGTGATGCCCAGTGCCACTGCGCCCAGGATTCCGATCGGCTTGCCGAGCGCGAGGCCTGCCGCGACGCCGTAGCCAACCCCCGAGCCCATCGTCTCGGTGAACTCACGGGTCAGCGTCACGCCAGCGTTCGCGAGAGCGAAGATCGGCATGATTGCGTACGCGACCCAGGGATGCAGGGCGTGCTCAAGGCGCACAAGCGGTGCTTGCGCCTGCTCGCACGATTGTTCCAAGCTGCGAATCGCTGCCTGCGCGTCCTGTTGCACCATGACGTTAGGGCCGCTGGCGTGGGACGCGTAGCGGTCGATTGCCGATCGGGCGGTGGCGATGAATCGTGGTGGATCGAGTCGGATCGAGGCGGGAATCGTCAGCGCGAGCAGCACGCCGCCGATCGTTGCATGGACACCCGACCGCAGCAGCATGGCCCACAGAGCTATGCCGATGAGCAGATAGACGAGCGGCGATCGCACGCCGAGTCGGTTGGCGCCGAAGGAGACCGCGAGCGCCGCCGCAGCGCCACCGAGCGCAACGAGCGAAATGTCGGAGGTGTAGAAAACGCCGATGACGATGACCGCCAGCAGATCGTCAACGATCGCCAGCGCCGTCACGAAGATCCGAAGTCTCCTCGGGACGCGATGCCCAAGCATCGCCATGATGCCGACGGCGAACGCGATGTCGGTCGCGGTTGGAATCGCCCACCCGCGCGTCACCGCCGCGCCGCCCATCGACCCAGCGATCGACAGGTAGAGGAGTGCCGGCACCACCATGCCGCCAACGGCCGCAATCGCCGGCCCCATGGCGCGGCTGACCGAGGCGAGCTCGCCGACCATCACTTCGCGCTTGATCTCCAAGCCGATCACGAAGAAGAAGATCGCCATGAGGCCGTCGTTGACGACATGCCCGAGCGACATCGAGATCGCTACCGTGCCGACGCCGATCGAGAGCGGCGTGTGCCAGAACGCGGCGTAACTCGCAGCCCAAGGCGAGTTGGCCACGACGAGCGCCACCACCGCGCACGCGAGCAAGAGACCTCCCGCGACGGACTGAATGCCGAGAATGCGGTGGATCGGCCGCAGCAGCACGTCGACTGGGCGTCGGGGAGCGTGGTCGTGGTGATGATGGTGCGTGGCCATGCTGCGGAGGGAGAGCGCGACGCGGCAAAGGGGGAAGGAAGGGCGGGAATCGTACCTGATGCTCGCTCTCGCTCCTTTCGGCGCGGAACCGCTGCTCGCAATCGCAGGATCGTGAGCAGGATTGAAACATACAACACCCGTTGACGAACATTGGTCTCGCAAACAGTCGCTGTTCACTGTGTCCCCCTCGAACGTCTAACCGCGAACGGTGAATCGAAGGCCATCCGCAGATTTCGCAGATTTCGCAGATTTCGATGCAGCGGGGGATTCTGGAGATATGCGTTCGCGAGCGGGTTCGCGAAGGGGCCGTCCACGATGGATCCCCTAGTGGATCGAGTCGGATCGAGGCGGGAATCGTCAGAGCGAGCAGCGCGCCGCCGATCGTTGCATGAACAGCCGACCGCAGCAGCATGACCCAAAGCCCGATGCCCGGGTATGTTCTTGTGCGTCGACTTTGCGCACCTGCCGCCGCGGCGTCGGCATAGCTCACGGTCGTTAGGCGGCGCCCGATGCGGCGCCCGATGCGGCGAGCTTTTCTTGAGCGAACAGTTACCCTTGGAGAGTGGCGGGATCGGAGTCCCTTAGATCACGACTTATCCGCTGACTATTTCCACAAGGGGCATCGTACTCGCGGGTGCCCCCGCTTCTGCATGAATTGTCGTATGCGTAAGTCGCGGCCAGCCCGTCGGCAAACTGCCGCCGATCTGGCTTGGGATGAGTGGAAGGCGGAGGCGTCTCCGGTCGCCCGAGTCGACGCCTAACCTAGCAGCAGACACCGGCACGCGTCAGGTGTGCTCCTTCGTCCGTGCTCACTCGTCCTTGGCTGGGTACGTCGACACTGAGATCGGAGAGATCACGTGTTTGTGCTCCCGCCGCTGGGCGAGGTAGCCTATTCCGCATACCGCGTGCTTCACGCCGCGTCTGCCTCGATCGTCAACTGACCGAAGGAGCCATCATGCCGCAGCCCACTCGCCGTGAATTCATTGCCAGTGCAGCCGCGATGGCTGCCTTGTCCGCTTCGATCGGGAGCGCTGGTGCCCGGGCGCAGACGACGGGCGCGTCGACCGGCGCGCCCGCAAGCGGCGGCGCGGCGACGCCGCTCGATCGACGCCGCTTCGGCGCGACGGACATGGCGGTCACCGTGCTCGGCTTCGGCGGCGCCGAGATCGGCTATCAAGAGATCGACCAAGCGACCGTCGATCGCATCTTGAACTCCGCGCTCGACGCCGGTCTCAACGTAATCGACACGGCCGAGTGCTACGCGGGCTCGGAGGAGTCGATCGGCAAGTCGGTGTCGGCGCGACGGAAGGAGTACTTTCTCTTCACCAAGGTTGGCCACATGGAGAAGGGGGACGCGGGCTGGACGCCGGCGTCGATCGAGAAGTCGATCGAACGCAGCTTGCAGCGCCTCAAGACAGATCACCTCGATCTGGTGCAGCTCCACTCGTGCGGCCGCGACGTGCTTGAGAAGGGCGAGTGCATCGCAGCGCTCGAGCAAGCGAAGAAGGCCGGCAAGACGCGTTACATCGGCTATAGCGGCGACGGCGCCGCGGCGCTCTTCGCGGTCGAGAGCGGGCGCTTCGACACGCTTCAGACCTCGTGCAGCATCGTGGATCAAGAGTGCATCGAACTCACGTTGCCCAAGGCCAAGGCCCGCAACATGGGCGTGATCGCGAAGCGCCCGATTGCCAACGCGGTGTGGCGCTACGACACGGAACCGGACAATAGTTATGTCGTTGAGTACTGGAAGCGGCTGCGTAAGCTCGACTACGACTTCACGAAAGGTGACGCGCGAACCAACACCGGCCCCGACGGCGCCGCCGGAGTGGCCCTGCGCTTCACGCTGACCACACCGGGCGTGCACGTGGCGATCGTCGGCACCACCAAGCCTGAGCGCTGGAAGCAGAACGCCGAGGTCCTCGCCAAAGGCGGTCCCCTGCCGCAGCCGCGCTACGACGCGATCCGGGCCCGCTGGAAGGAAATCGCCGAGCCCAGCTGGGGCGGGCAGACGTAAGAGCGCGGCACCGAAGCGGTGACAGCACGCGCGGGGGTGGGCGTTCCTGACACACCCGTTCGCGAACGGCTGTCCAGTGCCCGCTCCCATCGAGGCTTTGCCAACGGATTTTCTATTGTGCTTCGACCGACGCGCGTTATGATAGATACATCGACGTTCGCTCCTTGAAGGAGGATTCGCGTGAATCGATTCTTGCACCATCGGACGCTGCGGGCCTTCTCGCTGATCGAACTGCTCGTCGTCGTCGGAATCGTGCTCATCCTCGTCACTCTGTTCCTGTCGGCACGGCCGATGCGCGCGGCGCAGCGCCTCGAACTCATCGCTGGGGCAAGGAAGATCGCCGAGTGGAACGATTCTGGTTCGCGGCGCGGAACGCTCTGGGAGTTCAAGACTCCGCATTGCGAGCGGCTCGTCAACTACTGCAAGGGCGATCCCTCGTACAAAGACTGGGCGGAGTTCAACCGCGGCGGTGCCCGCGAGGACAAGGACGTCATCCGACTCGATGAACTGCTCGACCTTCGCGCCGAGGCATACGCGCACGACCCGCCGAACCCGTTTCGGTTCGACGGAGAAATCGACATGTATCGCGTGACGCTCGAACTGCGGTATCTCAATCTCAGGATGCCACCTCCGCAGTAGCACCGTAGTCCTGCGCGCGGTCGGTGTCGGTTCGCCGTAGTCGGTGAAGAGCGTTGGATGGAGAATCTGACTCGCATGGTTGAGCAGCCCGACTAACTTTCGTCAACGAGGTACGAGGCCGCGCGAACCTCACACGTCGGACAGAGGGCGATCCCGGGCGTAGAGGAGCGCCGTCACCATCAAAAGCGCTGGCAAAAACAACTCGAGTCCTTCCTCGACGCTTACCATCGACACCTGCGCGGCGGCCGCAATCCGGATGCCGATGACCCCGAGCAGATCGTGAGCGCGGTCGAGCGACTTGCTGACCGCGGCGAGGCACAACGCGAAAATGCCAACCTGCACCCAAGGTGCTCGAAGTCCCCCGGCGCGGCGTGCGCGGTGTAGTCCAGCGCACCCGACGACGACCGCAGAGGCGACCACGGTCGCGATGACAACTCCCGAAACGAGCTTTGCCGCGACCGAATACTCTCCGCGCAGAAAGAAGGCTGGCTTGAGGACGCTGTAGCCGGTGAACGAGTTGTGCCAGTCCGCCTCGCGGGCCGCCGCGCCGAGGCAGAGGATCGACGCCGCCACAGTGTTCATCGAGAGTCGACCAATCAGGAACGGAGTCGTTAGCGCCGCCACGATCCAGAGCAATGTGGAAACGTACTCGACGGCGCTCGCCTCACTCGACACGATCCAGTCAAGCGTTTGCAGGTCGAGCACGACCGACGCCGTTACCAGCGCGCCGACCGCGATCACGACGATCGACGCGATCCAGCCGAGATACGAGCGTCTCCGAGAGGGGTGCTGCGTGAATCGATCCTTTGGGTGCCGCGTGAAGCGGGGGGCTGAGCGGGAGGCGCCCAGACGCTGAGCCAGACTTTGAACCAAACTTTGAGCCAGAGGGTGCGCCTTACTGTGAGCCCATTGAGATCCCCACTGTGATACAGACCGTGAGTGAGGCTGCGAGCCAGACTGGCCCGACGCTCAGGAACCGCGACCGATCGCGATGATAGCTCTTTGCTCGCTCATCCCAGCGCGGCTTCGAATCGTGCGATCCGATTCACGTGTCTCCTTCGCCCCGCGCGGCCTCACCGAAGACTTCGGCGCAGCGGTTAGGGGCTGGCCGACGCCCATCAGGAGAGGGCGGCAGGGAAGCCAACTGGCCACACACATTCGAGTGCACCGCCCATGCAGCCCACGCGAACGTGTGTCGTGCATGACTCTGCATGGCTCTCCCCGAAAGGTCACCGTGTTTCTGGCGCGGGCGGTCCAAAGGGTGTGTCCCCTGTCCCGCTCCCGGCGGTCCAAAGGGTGTGTCCCCTGTCCCGTTCCCTGTCCCGTTCTCGGCGGTCGTCGTTGAAGTAGCCGTCAAAAGCGATTCCACCCCCCAGCTTCGAGACCGCCTCCGGGTTGATCCTGGGCCGCGCGGCTGCCGGACGCTGAGGCTGCTCGCTGCCAGCCCGTCGAAATTGGAAAATGATGCGAAATGGGATAATCGTTGGCGCGGGTGAGGAGCGGAATGCGCCCATTATGTGCGTCCGTACCGATCTGGCGCTTCGCCCGACGGGCGGCTCGGCAGCAGCAGATTCAACGAGCGCTGGCGTATGGGACACGTTGGGGCGTCTGGCGGCACCCACCTCTCTTTAATCTTACCGGAGACTCTCTCATGAATCAGATCAGGACGTTGCTCTCGCCGTCACGGGCTGTCGCCGCCGTACTGCTCGCTGGCGCGGCAACCTCACTCGCCGTCGCCAACGTGAGCGTGAGCCAGTGGACCAGCGCGACGAACTTCCAGCACAAACGGGTCGGCATGCCCGACATGGATCAGCGCCGCGCCGGGCTGCCCAACGACGGGAATTGCTATTGCGCGCCGACGTCGTTCGTCAACCTCGCGATCTACATCGCCAATCACGGCTATCCGCAGGTTGAGCCGGGACCCGGCAACTACATCGGCTATGACCATTACGCCGACGTCACGAACCTGCTCGAAGTTCTCGGTGAGGAAGCCAGCATTTCTCCCGGCGGTGCCGATCCCGACGATCCCGATTGCAACGACAGTGAGGGGAGCGGCGGAGGCGACGGCGAGTGCAGCAATCTCGGCTGCGGCGGATCGGTCAAAGCGGTGTACGACGCCTATGTCACCTTCGACTACTTCGGCGCCGCGTTCGACGACCTCGTCTTCACAGCGCGATCGCTCGACGCGAACGCGCCGGTAGCGAGTCATTCGGCCTTCGCGCAACTCGCATTTGACGGTGCCGTCATTGAACTGTGCTACGGCCGCTACGAAGTCATCGGCTTTTGGAACGGCATTCCCGCCTGGAAGCGCAAGGGCGGCCACTGCGTCACGATGAACGAGATCTTTCGCAACGGCAGCGACCGCACGGTGTCGGTTCGCGATCCGGCGCAGGATGATGGCGATGTGTTCGGCCCATCGCCCTTCGTCACGAAGACCTACGACATCACCGACGTGACCCTCCTTACGACCTCTGATCCAGATGAAGGGCCGATAGTGAACGTCGGTTTCAAGATCCTCCCCGCGATCGACGAACCACAAGAGGATGGCAAGCATCGCTTGCTCGACGGCTACTTCGCGATCAGTCCGAAGACCGGTTCGTTCTGGAAGGACTCCAACTTCGTCAAGAAGTTGCCGCTGAGTTCCGGCTTCGGCGGGTATGTGCCGAGCCATCAGACGACGCCGCCCCCAATCGCCTATCCGATCGTCGATCTCGTCTACGACGAGAACGGCGTCGGCTGGATCGCGCTGGCTGGCGGCACCGAGGTGTCGCCACCGCGACTTGTCAAGATTGATCCCGTCGCAAGTACGACCACGGTGCTGGCGGACCTGACCGCCCTGCAGCTCGCGATCAATCGCTTCAACGACGTCTACACGTTGCGCACGTCGCCACCGGTCGTCGAGCGCCGCGACTCCAACGGTGTCCTCAAGGGCACGGCCTCGATCGCTGGCGTTCCGCGCGCCATCGCGTGCGACGATAAGAAGGACTTCGTGTACGTCGTGGTGCCCGGAACGTCAGGCTTCGGCGGCACGATTCGCCGTTACCCGCGCTCGCTCGGCCTCGACGGCGCACCCGTGTCGGTGTTCACGATCGCCCCAACCGTTCAGATCGGCACGAATCTTCGGGCGGCGGTGAATCCGATCGACCAGCGACTCTGGATCTCATCTGAAACGACCGACAACGCGCGAGCGTTCTCGCTGCCGAGCGTTCCCGGCGGACCAGTCGCACCGGTGGAGTCGGTTGGTGGATTCGCAGCCCTCACCGGCATTGAGTTCGACGACAGCGGACGCCTGTACGCAGTGGACGGTGGCGAGGTCAAAGAATTCAAGAAGGACCCGATTCGCGACTGGATCATTTTGAAGTCGTCTCAGTTCGCGGGCATCGATGTCGGCTCGATGGTCCGCATCGCCAAGAGTCGCAGCAACTTTGACCCAATACAGCACGCGACTCCCGGGTGGCTCAACATCGATACGAACGATCTCGAAGACCTCGGCACGAACACGCCTGACTGCATTGGCGACCTGAACGGTGACGGCGTCGTCGATGGAGCAGATCTCGCGATTATTCTGGGCTCGTGGGGCGGTGTCGGAATCGCGGACATCGACGAGAACGGAGTCGTGGACGGAGCCGATCTCGCGGCTGTGCTCGGAGCGTGGGGTGCGTGCTGACCTGAATCGCCAGCAGACCGCACTGTGAAACTTTTACGCGCTCGATCAGCATCGACACCGCATTCCCGCCGCCGCGGCAGAGTAAGCAGATGCCTCGCATGCCTCCGCGGCGGTGGAGGTGATGAATGAGCGTCGTGAGGACGCGAGCGCCGCGAGCGCCGATCGGATGGCCGAGCGCGATGCCGCCACCACCGATGTTCAAGCGATCTTCGGGAATGCCGAGCGGCTGAATGTTGCACAGAATCTGCGCCGCGAACGCTTCACTGATTTCAGAGCGGTCGACATCGGTCGCCTTCGACCCGTTCCGGATGAGGAGCAACCCGATGCCAAGTTTCGACGGGTAGCAGCGAGAATTGTGGGCACATCCGTTCGCGAAATGGTTCGCGAAATGCTCTATCCACTATCGGCCTGTGCCACCTCGCCCGCGAACGGTCCCAGCTGTTCGCGCACTGGCGACTCGGATTCGTGCCGTGAGGCAACGGGATGACGGGAGCCGGATGAGTGGAGACGCTCACGTCCGGTTCTGGGAGAGCGCGGGGGTGCAACTCCCCCGCGCCACTCACCGGCTGCTATGGGTCTCCGGGCTTGACACCGGCGTCGATCGAGCGCAGTTTGCAGCGCCTCAAGACGGATCACTTGGATGTGGTGCAGCTCCACTCGTGCAGCCGGGACATGCAGTTCGCGTGCGGCGTCTACGCCGCGGAGCCGGGCGTGGCGAAGATCTAGGCGAGCATGAGCGGGAAAGGAAACTGCATCGACGACGCCCGATGGAGAGTTTCTGGGCGACGCTGAAGACGGAGTTGGTGCACAAGCGCGAGTTCGCGACGCGCGCGGAGGCGAAGCAGGTGATATTCGAATGGATCGAGATGGTGTACAACAAGACGAGAATGCACAGTGCCCTGAGTTATCTGAGCCCCGAACGTTTCGAGGCGAGCAAGGCGGCGTAAGAGAGAACGTCGCGTGTTCACCATTTCAGGGCCAGTCCGTTGGACACGCACCTTCGGAAGCCGCTTGAGTCGCCCGAACGTGCGGGTCCAGTTGCTTTTCTCCCCGATAGCGATGCTGTCGTCGCCATCGAGGTCGAGTGCGGTCACGCCGACCGTCGAACCGCGGCAGTCGATCGGTTGCTCCGGAACGAATGGGCGGTCGCCGTTCAGGTTGCCGAACGCTGGCTTACGTATGCCGATCAGGCCGAGTCGGTCCGTCGACTTATCGGAATCTTGAGTTCACAACGACGCCGCGATCAGTCGCAAGTATGCAGTCGACGAACTCCGCATTCGGCGCTTGTCACATGAGTCCCGTCGAGCGAGAATGCATGGAAATCGGCTTCCGACCAGAAGTCACACGGCCCGCAGTTAAATCTCGCGCGCCGTACGGCGCATGTTAGGTAGCGCCCGCTCCCGCGCTCGCTCATACTTCCGTGACGCAAGGCAAGGATGCCGC
>JAWXCC010000034.1:0-3617 GCA_034440475.1 Phycisphaerae bacterium
CGGCGACGAAGAAGAGCGCGTCATCAAGCCTGCGATCGACGTGGCACGACGCCATGGGATAGACGTGCTCGGTCCGTTTCCGGGCGACACCATCTTCATCGATGCAGCAGCCGGGAAGTTCGATTTGGTCGTTGCGATGTACCACGATCAAGGTCTCATTCCGGTGAAGCTTCTTGGCTGGGACAAGGCAGTGAACGTGACGGTCGGACTACCGATCATCCGAACGAGTCCAGATCACGGCACAGCGTTCAACATCGCGGGGACAAACGTCGCGAGCGACGGCTCAATGAAGGCGGCGATCGAGCTCGCGGTGCGTCTCGCGCTCCAGGCGCGTGAGTGTCATCCGGCCGCCACGCCTACGGCTCCAGCGGCTCGGCCTCCGACCGCGCCGTTTGGCTGAACGTCAATGCCGCTGTAGACGCGACCGCAACGTGCGCCTCCGCCCCCCACCCACCCCCATAAGAAAACCGTGCGCCCAGATGTTCGCTCCCACCCGGGTCGCGACCCGCGAGTGGCCCCGGCCGCGCGGTCACAGCGTTACGACGTCCACCTTCGTCGTCACACACGTGAGCCGTGCGAGCCGGAGCCGAAACAGATGACGCGATGGGCACGCGTCATCCGCACAAGAGAGGAGATGACCTTCACGATCGCGCCGCGTACCCCCACGCCACGTCAGCGCAATCTATCGCGACCGGTTCAACGCTCCGCGCGCCGGCGTCGTCGACCAAACGCCGCAGCAGCGCCAAGCAGCGCGATCGCACCCGGAGCTGGCACAGTTGCCGTCCCGGTCACGGTGAGATTATCGAACCGCACCGTGCCCGATCCGCTCGTCGCCCCGTCGAAGTAGAGCCGGAGCGACGCGCTACCGTTCTCCAGCGAGTTGAGCGCCGCGAGGTCGATGCTGATCGTCCCCCACGCCGTCGTCGAGGGATTGAACGACGCGACAGTCGTCCACGCGCCGCCGATCAGTGCCTCCACGTGGTCATTCCCGAATCCCGTCGCCGACCGACGAGCCGCGAACGAGAGTGCGAGGTCGGCAAACCCGACCGTCGACAGATCGATCTGCGCGTACGACCCGTTGTGAGACGACCCAGATAGGCCGATCGAGTCTCCCGCGATGACTCCCGGCTGCCCGTTCACATCGGTACCCGCAAAGATCGTGGCGCCCGTACCGAACGACGTGAAGTCGAGCGTTCCGGACCCCAGCGACGCCGCCACGACCGTACTCACATCCGGATCCACTCCGTTGCAGTGCCAGTACCCCACCATCTCCGCCCCCGCGCTGTTCGCGATCCCGGTCGCGATGACCGTCCCGAGCGCGCACGACACCATCCACGGCAGTTGCCGCATCGATTGCCCCTTTCACCATGTTGCAGGTTGAAGGCTCTTCCCAATTCGCTGGCGGTGGCCCCACCGCGAGGCAGCCCCTTCACGACACGAGAACTTTCACTCGCCAGCTTGTCCGACGCAGCACGCCGCCGCGCTCGGACTGTGGGGCAATCTAACCGCGTTTTTGGGGACCCCCCCAAAGTCATGACTTATTTCTTTGCGCGCCGACGCGACAACTCGGGCTCATGAGTCGGGGGCTTTGGATCGACCTCCCTGCAAAGTCCGGCCGTGCACGCCGCGAAGCTGGAGGCGACGGCAGCACACACCAGCGCCACGGAAGACGTGACCGCATTCGGTGCATCGATGTCCCGCAGCTGCGCGAGTCGGTATCGACTGACACTTTCGTCATCGGATTCAGTCAGTTCGTGAGCAAGCGGAGTTCCCGGCGCGGGCGCTCGCAACATTGGAGGCAACGGTGCGATCGACGTCTACACGTTCACTTCCCCCGGCGAATCAGTTGGTCTCCTTTCACGAGATCTCGACAGGCAACTTCAACTTGATGTGGAGCCTGAAAGATCCATCCGATCAGGCCATCTTCAATCAGACGCTCGGTCAATGCGGTCCGGATGTGGGAGTGCTCGTGCTCGGACCGTGGACGGGATAATCGCGATTCGGTAGCCTTCAATCCCCGTACGTACCGGTCCCGGCAACATTTGAAACCCGAACTTCACCTGTCCGATTGGATCGCTGCTCAAGATTGTTAGGAAGCCAAGGAGAAGTCAAATCGAGATCAAGCGAAACGGTTCTCAGCCTTCGGGCAAAGGGTCGGCAGATTGGTTCACTGGCACCGTGCGGATTGATCCGCTGTTCGATGCCGCCGAACCAGCTCGCGCGGGCGGCGCAAGCGTCACGTTCGAGCCGGGTGCGCGCACTGCGTGGCACACGCACCCACTCGGTCAACGGCTGATCGTGACGGCTGGCTGTGGACGAGCGCAGCGTTGGGGCGGGCCTATCGAGGAGATCCGGCCCGGCGATGTGATCTGGTTTCCTCCCGGCGAAAAGCACTGGCACGGCGCTGCGATCACGACCGCAATGACGCACATCGCCATTCAGGAGAAGCTCGATGGCAAGGCCGTCGAGTGGATGGAAAAGGTCAGCGACGAGCAGTACCAGAAGTGACTGTGTCGAGTTCGGTTCGAGGCAGTACTGTCCGGTACTGCAACTTGGTGTGATGATGCGAATCCGAAGCCGAGACGGCGACCGTCTGCGCGGTAGCCGTTGGACCAGTAGCCCCTCAACTTCCCTCGATGCAGATCACTCCATACCACGCCAAGTTCTTCGCGCATCAACTGACGCGTCGAGCTAGCGCGGGAATCGATCGGCTGTCGATGTCGCTCTTCGACGCGGCCGTCGATCTCAATCCACATCAGATCGAGGCGGCGCTGTTTGCGCTCGAGTCGCCGCTATCCAAGGGTGTCATCCTTGCCGACGAGGTTGGACTCGGAAAGACGATCGAGGCGGGCATCGTGCTCTGCCAATTCTGGGCGGAGCGAAATCGGCGACTGTTAGTCGTCTGTCCAGCCTCGCTGCGCAAGCAGTGGTCCATGGAGCTCGAGGAAAAGTTCAGCTTGCCAACGCGAGTGCTCGATGCCAAGGCCTATCGCGAGGCGCAGCGGAGCGGCCGCTCGCCGCTGGGTGAGAAAGCCATTCTCATTCTGTCGTTCAACTATGCGAACGCCCTGCGCGAGGAGCTCAAGTCAATCGCCTGGGACTTGGTCGTCATCGACGAAGCGCACAAACTCCGCAATGCATATCGACCGAGCAACAAAGTCGGACAGGGCATCCGATGGGCGACGGAAGATCGCCGGAAGCTGCTCCTGACCGCGACGCCATTGCAGAATTCACTCGTTGAGCTGTACGGCCTTTCGACGCTGATCGACGAACACATCTTCGGCGACATCAACTCGTTCCGCTCCCAATTCACCGGCACTGGCGGCGATCTCCATGCGCTGCGCCAGCGCCTCTCTGGATTCTGCAAGCGGACGTTGCGCAATCAGGTGACTGAGTACATCCGCTACACCGAGCGGCGCACGATCACGCGCCCGTTTTCGCCAAACGATGACGAGCATGCGCTGTACGAAGCGGTCTCGAGCTTTCTGCAGCGCGAGGACAGCTATGCACTGCCGCAGCGCCAGCGGCACCTGATGGCGCTGATCCTGCGCAAGCTGCTGGCCTCATCCTCCCAGGCGATCGCTGCCACGCTCGACACGCTGCGCGCACGGCTCGAG
>JAWXCC010000035.1:0-9024 GCA_034440475.1 Phycisphaerae bacterium
CTCAATCGCTCGGTGACGCGCCCGCTCCTGAAACTCGACCGCATCGAACGGTTCACCGGCGACTACCGGTTCCTGTCCAACTTCTTCGCGTCGCCGGTGTGCGACCAGAAGGGGGAGTACGCGACGGTCGAACACGCGTATCAGGCGGCGAAGGCGTGTACCGATGCGGAGTGGTACTTGATCGCCACCGCATCAACGCCTGCCAAAGCCAAGCGTCGGGGCAGCGCCGTTGCCGTCGACATGTTCTGGGAAGCGAAGCGGCTGCCGTTGATGCGGGCGTTCCTGGTCCAGAAGTTTGCTCCCGGGTCGCACCTGGCCTTCAGGCTCCTCGCCACCGGTAATGCGGAACTGATCGAAGGGAATGACTGGAACGATCGTTTCTGGGGGATGTGCAACGGCGTGGGCGAGAATCACCTCGGACGGCTGCTGATGGAGATTCGCGATCGCCTTCGCGAGCCTTGTCGTTCGCCAGAAGATCGGCCTGCCGCCTGATCGATCCGGACCTCACGGTTCAACTGACACCAGCGAGGCTCGGGCTCGCTCCGGACAGCCCTCTGTGCCAACATGACCTTGGACAAGTCCCATACCCCAGTGTCTCCGCTCACCCAATCGCACCTTCATTCCTGACGCGCGGGCCGCCACGCTGCCGGCATGATCACTCCCCGCGACCGCTGGGCTTCCATCCTCGCCGACTTCTCAAGCTCCGGGCTCACCATCGACCGCTTCTGCCAGCGACGCGGTCTGGCCCTCTCCACCTTCCACTTCTGGCGCAGGCGCCTTCGCGACGACGGTGCGCACTCGTCGCATGCCGTCCCCTTGGTCGAGCTCCGCGATCTCGACCGGCGACCCGCCGACGTCGCCCCGCATCTGGCTCGCCGTCGAGCACGCCGACATGCGCTGCGGCTTCGACCGCCTCGCTGAGCTCGCCTCATCGGTCGTCGGCCACGATCCGCGGTCGGGCCATCTGTTCCTCTTCCGCTCGCGCCCGCGCGACCGGCTCAGGATCCTCTACTGGGACCGCGACGACTTCGCGCTCTGGTACAGGCGGCTCGATGAGGGCACGTTCCGACTTCCGCGCGCGGAGCCCGGTGCCGCGTCGATCGAGTTGCGGACCAGCGAGCTCGCGATGCTTCTCGACGGCATCGATCTCCGCAGCGTGAAGCGCCTGAAGCGATGCCGCGCGTCGTGAGCCTCGGCGGGCGGGCGGGAAATCTCCGGGACTCCTGCGAGAGTCGCGCAACCGCGAGCGGCCGTCGCGCGAATGTGCATGTGCCATGCCCGACCCGGCCCCGATCCCCGAGCTGCCCGACGCGTGGAAGCGCCGCGATGCGGAGCGGGATCGGGCGGACGAGGCGGGTGGGGTTGGGTGAGCGGACACTTTTCACAAGTCTGCTCCTTTCATCAGACGAGAAATCATCAGCTTGTCCTGACGCACGACACACAGTCGAGTGCAGCTCTCGAATGTGTCTGGCCACTGTGGCTTTCCCGGCGCTTGCTCCAGCATCCGCTTCAGTCTTGCTCAACGTAATTGCGGTGAGCGACCTTGGAAGTTCCAACGAGTTCGTGACGGTGAAGCTCAATGGTGCTGTAGTCGTAACACTATTCACATTTGCTGGAAACGATTGCCCAACGACGCCTGATGTCGGGACGTTATTATTCCAGCGTCGATCTTTAATCAGGCAGTCTCGATCGGCCCTCTCCAAATCGATGTCGAGGCATCTGGGGCCGTAAGTCCGACGCAGTGCACTTTGTCCACATGCCAAGTAACGCTCGTTTACGCAGTCGAGTTCTCAGACTGCGACGGCAACGGCATTTTGGGACATTTGCGACATCGAAAGTGGGTCCGCCAGCGACTGTAACCAGAACGGAGCCCCCGACGGCTGCGAGTCGAATTGGGCCGACTGTAATGAGAACGGCGTGCTCGACGAATGCGACATCGCGAAGGGCTCAGCCGACAAGAATGCCGACGGCGTTCCCGACGAATGTAACTATGCCATAGGCGGCTTCGATCTCGATGGGCATGTCACCGCCGCCGACCTCGGGTTCCTGCTTGGCGCGTGAGGCTCAACCGAATCGTTCATCGACCTCAACGGAAACGGCTTAGTCGATGCAGCAGATCTCGCAATCCTGCTTGGGAATTGGGGCTGACGAGGTATTGCGATGTCTCGACGTCGGAGTTTTCGGGGCGTCGAAAAGTGTGACCGCCCGCCATACCCCAGTCCCTTCAGATTCGCCTAGCAGCCTGTGGCGAAAGGGCTTTGGTAGCGAGAAAGAGCAACGATGGCTCAGATGCCCAACTGTAGAGTGGGAGCCGCGACGCAGCTTTATCCGCAAGATACGGCAAGTCGCGGCGACGCCGCAGCCACCCAATATTTGGGGCTAACAGCCTCGTTCGTAGCCCGAATGACTGTCGCCACAGACTGCTAGATGTCGCTCTCCGACTTTTCGGCCTTCAAGAAAACCACGTATTCACTTCGGACATCCACGGCAAGGGTTTGTCCGGCGCGCGATGCGGCGAGGTGGTCGGCAGAAAGATGGATTACCTCTCCACCCCAGCGCTGGCCAAACGGTGTTTTCGCCCCGTCCGAGGCGTCGAAGGCTTCAGGCACGATGAGAACATTGGGAGGGGTGGTATTCATGGACCTTCGGTGCTGTTTGTCGTTTGCCCCAACGGAGCGCATGGATCCCACACAGGTCGATACGGCAATCGTTAGCTCGTCCTGCCATTGAAGCCGTCGAAGAACTCCCTGACAACGTCGAGGACCACATCGAATCGCGGCGGCTCACCGTAAAACATCTCGCCGCGCATCTGCTCGTAATCTCGTCGCCAAAACGGTTCTTGGCTCGGCAACGGTGCAACCCGAAGCGTGCCGCGCTGTAGCGTCGCGTAATCCAGCCAGCCGTAACGGAAGTAGGCGCGGCGATGAGCAGCGACGCGATTGAAGAGATCGACGTTCTGTGCAGCGTCGCTCGCGATCCCTTTCTGGAAGAGGCACCAGACATCGTAGTAGTGCCTCGAGAGGCGGCTCTTCCGCGGCTTCTCCTCCGGCCGATACGTCTCCTCGTGAAGAAGCATCGCCTTTTCCCAAAAGGTTCGAGCCGAGGTGATGGTGCGAATCGGAACCGCTTCTCGAGAGACTAACTCCGGAAGTGTCTCCGCCAGAATCGACTCCACCGAGGGAAACTCCGCTGGCTCAATTTCGGAGCGCGCGCCGAGTTCGATCCGAACTACTGGCTTCACGTACTTCGACCCGTCCTTGAACGCGCTCGGATATCGGAAGAGCAGCGTCTGCCGATCGGGGTCATCATCCTCGTGTGCGACATCGAGACTCCAGTCGTCGGACGGCGCGAGCTTCTCGGCGATTTGTCCACGCATCCGCAGCAACAGTTCTTCGCGGATCATCCTGCCGCAGGCCTCCTTCAGCCGTTCGATTGCCTTCACGCTCGGGTGCTCAGTCGCCACGCCGAGAATCGTGCGGTCGACAACGACGTCGATGTCTTCCGAAAACCGCTCGATGAGCTTCCAACACTTGGAGAGCGACGTTCCGCCCTTGAAGGTCAGTGAAGTTCCCCAGTGCGGCAGCGAGAAGAGTTCTCGAAGCGTCCACCACACCCAATAGTCCTTCTCGATGCTCGCTGATGCCAGTCCGGACTTTGCCTGCGCTTGCTCACACACAAGTCGCCGCTCGTCGAGACTGAAGGACGTGAAGTTAGCGGCCACGCCTAACCCCTCGCCGCGGCCGAACCGCATCAGGGGCGCAGATCGCGCGGATCGCCTCCGCGATCCACGCAGGCGCATGCCGGATATCGGCGAGTAGCTGTTGCTTCGCGTGATCGTCGAGCGTGCGGCGAAGGTGACGAACGACTTTCGCGTTGACCGCGATCTTTCCCAGCCAGCGGAGCGCTTGGATGACCGAGCCGCTCACGCGACCGGCAGTCGCCATGAATCGTGGGGTCGTGTGCTTGAAGGCGATCTCAACGTTTCCGATCTTCATGCGGCGCTCAGGACCGTCGGTAATGAAGACGATGCGCGTCGGCACTTGGTCCGACAGCCCAAGCAGATTCGCGGCATATGCGCCGGTTGGCTGCACGCGCACTGCGTCTCGACTCTTCATTGCCTCGACGACTGCCTCAATCGGCGGCGCAAGCGACCCGAGCCGCTGATGCCGCCGGGGCACGTCGTAGATTCCGCGGGATATTTGTCGAATCGTTCCCGCACGCTTGCGCCGTGCGAGCGCCGTAGCGACCGCCGTGCGGCTTCCAAGATCAGCGAAGTCGGCAGGCGTGAACACCCAACCTTCGCCACGCTCTCGGATGCGAGCGGCGATGCGAGCGTCGGCAGAGTTGAGGTGTTTGGCCATTGGGATTTGCCACAAACTCTACCATCGTTTTGTGGCAAATGACGCAACGGTGCAACGAGGAGAGCCGATGCCACCGAACGCTGGGGGTAGACGACCGCACCGCCCGGCGTCTCTTGAATCAACTTCTCAACCTTGGCCTCGTTCGGAAGATCGGAGTCGGCCCTTCGACCGAATACGAAATCAAGTGACGGACGCTTTCGCTATGAAACGGCCTGGTATTCCTATCCGGACATTCATCCGAACATTCTGTCCGAACCGGCCCGCAACTCTGGGGATCGGACACGAGGCCTATCGTCGCGGCACGTCAATCCGCGCGACACTGCTCCCGACGAACCGCGGGAGGAGGTGCTGCTGCGCAGAGTATTGCCCGTCCCCGCGACGAGCTTCGCGTGGTGCTCGTACATGCCGTTGGCATCGGGATGCCCGCGCTTGCTGATGGCGTGGAGTCACTGTGGCTGATGCGGACATCGTGGCCACACCCGTTACAACGCGACCCCGACGGGATCGCGGCCGTCAGCCTGACCTGCGCCCACGAGTCGGCTACCTCGAGACCTGCATCCCCGACGGTGCGCTTGCTCATCAGGCCGTCCATGCGGCCGTCCATGCTTCCGTCACATCTTCTCGACGCGCACAAAAATCGCCCCACACTCGCTGCATCGGCCGCTCCCTGCGGGCGCGGGCGTCGCGCGGAGGTCTTGGCCGCACGCAAGGCAGTGGCGGTCGGCTGCATCGACGCGTCGTGCTGCCCGCGCGCGGCAGCGGTCGAGGACGATTGCAACAATCAACCCTACGACGGTCGCGTCGATGACTGATTCCATGCCCTTCGAAAGCGATTCCATCCAGCGGAAAATGTTCGATGCGAGCGTCACGTCGCGCTGAAGTACAAGCAGCAGCGCCCACGCGACGAACGCAGCGACGAGCATCGCGACGCCGCCGAGAACGGGCAGCGCGCAGGCACGCACCACGTCCGGCCACGAGAGCGACGGCAGTTCGATCCACTCGCCCGACGCGTATCGCGCGGCCTCGTCGCGGCGGATGCACATCAGCATTGCTGCCCCACCAATCGCTGCGGCGCCGAGCAGCCCACCGACGACCGCCGCTTGAAATGGCGTCGGCGTATCGGAATATCCGTTGATGACGACGGCGAGCGGGACTGCGACTACGGCACCCAGCGCGGCACTGGTAGCGACCGTCATCCAACCCATCGGACGAGCGAGCACTGCGTCGACGCACAGGTCAAGCCGCTCGCGGCGCAGTCGCGCACCAACGCTGCCGCGCGGTCTCGTCGCCCAGCACACGCTTGTTGCGACGATGAAACCCGCGGAACTCGCGACGATGTCTTCGAGAGAGAAGCTGCGGCCAAGACCGGGAATCTGCTGTGTTAGTTCGTCGATCGTCGTCCAAGCAATACCAATAGCAAAGAGTGCCCAATAGCGCCACGTTTGATCGTCGCGAAAGAACCGCGCTTCGTGCATGAAGAGCCCGAGCACGCCGAAACATACGAAATGCAGCAGCTTGTCCGCCGGATACGTCGGATCGCCCATTTGCAGATTGGGCCAGTGCGTTCCCGACGCAACTCCCGCAGCAATGATAATGAACGCAACGCGTCGCAGGGCCGTCGCGCGTCGCTTGATCGTCGACACGTCTGCGCCGTCGTGCGCCGACTGCGTCACGCGGGCTGCGCCCCGCGCGACGACGGAGTCACCGCGAGCGATCCAGAACGTATCTCGACCGAGAGTGGCGGCGGTTCGTCTGCGTCCCCCGGTAGCGTGTTAGTTGGTGGCGCGTCAGTGGGTTCCGTGTCAGTTGCTGGGGCGAGCGCCGCTTCGGGCGCAGCGCTCGTGTCGACACCGTGTGCGCGATCCCAGTCGCGCACAAATCGCTCGGCCAGCGTGCGGTAATCGAGAGCTCCCGGACACCATGGCGCGTAATCGAAAATCGTTTGTCCAAACGACGGGCTCTCCGCCAGTTTCACGTTGCGCCGCACTGCGGGTCGGAACATTGAGGCGCCGTCCCACGGCAACCTGCTGCCTTTCGCCGCTGCGAAGAATCGATCGAGCTCGGCAACGACTTCCTTTCCGTGCGTCGACTGTCCTTCATGCATGCAGAGAATAACTCCCGCGACGGTCAAGCCCGGATTCACGCCGCGCGCCACCATCGCGACAGTTTCGAGCAGCTTGCTCAGGCCCTGCATCGCGAGAAACTGCGCCTGCATGGGAACGACCACTTCACGCGCCAGTGTGAGCGCGTTGAGCGTGAGAAGCCCAAGGCTCGGCGGGCAATCGATGAGCACGAAGTCGTAACGCGGCAGAATGTGCTGGAGCCGGTCCTTGAGAATGCGGTGCCGATCGGGTCGGTCGGCGAGTTCGCTTTCGGCCGCGGCGAGATCGACGTTCGACGGCAGGCAGTCGAGGTTCGGCCGCGCGCGAACGATCGCGTCTTCGACCGGGACCGTCGGATCGATGAGCAGGTCGTACACCGTGCGACCGACCGAGGCGCCGTCGATGCCCAGATACAGCGAGAGGTGCCCTTGCGGATCGAGGTCGATCAAGCACACACGTCGCCCGAGCTCGGCTATCGCGGCGCCGATGTTCACCGTGGACGTGGTCTTGCCGACGCCTCCTTTTTGGTTCAGGAGTGCGGTGACTCGCGTCGGCACAGCGGCGTTCGTCATGGGCCCGCAGTATACGAGTCGAGCGTCAACGCTCAGAACGCTCGGAGGCCGACCACGCCCCGAGGTCCACTTCGACCGAGGGCACCGTTCCGTCTCGGTCCGCGTGTGCTGGTACAGCGAGCACTGCGGTCGTTCGAAGCGGGCCTACTTCACGGCGCAACGACATGCGCACGATGGCGGATCCGTCCACGGGCTTCGGCACCCAGGCATTCGGAAGCGCGAGGCGGAAACGCCATAGGCCGTCGAAGGTCCGCACCCCCAGATCGAAGCCGAGTTCAGTGTCGCCGCTGACCGTTCCGTCACGGCGCACCTTGAGTTCCTTCCCGCCGAACACAATGCGCACGCCATCGTCGTCGGTCGATCGCGGGGCGCGACACTCGGCGAACAGCTCCCAGCGCTCGCCGCGCCGACGAAGTGACGCAGTCGTTGCCCACTCTGGCGCGACGGGCGTGCTGCGCCCCGATTGGGCTTCCCAGAGGTTCACCCTCGCCACGAATTCACCGAATGAAATGGCGGGCGGACGCGCTGCGACCGCTGCGGGCGCGACGGCGATGCGCTTACGGAAGTTTTCTGCTGCGAGCGAGAGGACGAGCGCTTCCGGCGCGTCGCCGCCGAGCGAACCGAGTTTCGTCGGACGAACTGGACGCTCGACGCGCATGTGCCCGATGGTGCGCGGCGGGACTAACGTTGCGAGTGGCGGCAGTTGTTCACCAAGCCACTGCACGCGCACAACGATCTCACTTTCGAGCGGATTCGCGACCGCGAACGTCAGCACACCAGCGACGTCTGAATCAATCCACATCGTGAGCGGCGTGCGCGCGTCGCTCCACGCAAGAGCGGCGCGCATCGTGGCGTCGTCGTCGCGCGTCTGATCGAGCAAGAGCGAGAGGAGCGACGACATGTCCGCTGAGTCGGCAATCCATGCGGCGATCTCTCGACCCGACTCGCCGAGTAGTTTGCGGGCGCCGCTCATATCTTCGACGCGGCACGTCGCGGTAAGCCACGCCCGGAGCGTGAGCGAAACGCCGCGACTCTGCCGCGCAACCCGGGCCAAGCCAGCGCGCCACAGATCGGCAACGTGCCGCGCCATGAGCTGCGTTGCAGCATCGCCGGGCGGCGCTGGCGCTAGTTCGTTGCGCGCCTCGGCGAACAACGTCCAGCGAAACCAATCGAACGGCGAGATCGGATCCGGGCGATCATCGCGCCACGACGCCCCGAGCTCGGGGTCGATCGCTGGTGGCGGGCCGGGCTCGATCCACTGCGGTGAGAGCTCGGTCTCGCCCAGCCGAAGCGTGGCTTTCGTACTCGTCAGGGGCAACTGAGCGAGGACGAGCGCACCAGCGACGCTGATCGCTTCCTCGCCGATCAGCGACCGGGGATCGCCACCGTCCGGAAGTTGCCGGACGACGAGAGGATTCGCGGACGCTGTCCAGTGCCGTTCGAGGTTCGCCCCCCGCGACGACCCGGGGTCGACGAGCCAGACCACCCGGCCGGTCACCCGCGACGACGCGGCACCGTCCTTCACAATGATCGACATTTCCGCCGGAAAACCGGTCCCTTCGGCTGGCGTCTTTAGAGGGATCGCAACAACACCGCCCAAGACGGCGATCGGATTCGTCGATGTCGGTTCCGGTCCAGCGGCGTCCGCCGGCGCCATCGCAGAGAGGGCGACCACCACCCCGGCGACGAACACACCGGTACCACTTCGCATACCTCGCATCGTATGCTGAATGCTCGTTTGAACTACACCGAGACTCTGGCCATGCCCGCACGGTTTACATCGATCTTCACTCTCGTCGGTTGCTTGTTGGTCACCTCGAGCGTCCTCGGTTGCGGCGATCCGCCGCCAACCCCGAAGCAAGAAGCTCCGAAACCAACCGCGCCGAAACCAGACGCGCCCAAGCCCGAGGCGCCCAAGCCCGAAGCTCCTAAGCCTGAGCCGCCTAAGCCAGACGCCCCTAAGCCAGAAGCCCCAAAGCCAGAAGCCCC
>JAWXCC010000036.1:0-3929 GCA_034440475.1 Phycisphaerae bacterium
CAGGGTCAGGGTCAGGGTCGTCATCGTCGTCGCCGGGCATAGGAGCATCGATCCGTACAGCCTGCGGTTGCCGATCAAGGGCCGCCGCATGGAATCGAGCATCATAGAAATTCCCCGAAAATGATGCAAGCGTTTGGGATTCAGCGGCCGCGGACCAGCTGGTCCTCACGGATTTTCAGTCTCCTGAGGACCGGCCGGACGTCCTCCAGGTACCGCCGGCCGTCCTCGACGTATCCAGCGGTTGGCTTCAACTCGGGCAAGTGGCCGCGAAAGAAGCGATTCATGCGCTCCATGAAGAGTTCGCGAACGTACTTGGCCGTCATCGACGCCAAGGCGCTGGGAAGGTGCCGCGACTCGCTTTCGGATTCAAAGGACAGCGTCAGCAGACTCCCGTCCCGTTCGAGGCGATAGCGGCTGAGCGCGTCCGTTTCGCCCAAGATCGTGAGCCGCGCACCCGGGAAGCACAGTTGCAGCGGCTCGCGGTAGTGGGTTCGCCCCCCTTGACGGTCGATCACGATCCGCGGGTGCCGCGCGGCGAAGCTCGACCAGAGACGCTCGACGTGACGCATGGCGACGCAGAAATTGAGATCGCTCTTCTGCGACTTCGCCGTGGCTCGATTGAACGCCAGGCCGTCGACCGCCTCGCACGCGAGCACTGCGAGACCGACGCCAGCGCCGTCCGATGCGACGCGAAGGCGATTCGCCGCGATCGCGACAAGGTCGCGCTCGTTCGCGATCGGCAACGACAGCGGCGCCTCGTACCAAGGACTTGCCTCGCGCGAGTCAACGACCACGCCGAGGCGTTCAAACAACTCCGTGTCCGTCGTGGGAAGCGGGCCGACGCTACCCAGCGCTGCGAGTACGCCTCGTTCGAGGTGTCGCAGCGGGTGCGCCTTGCCGTCTTTCGCGCCTTTCAGTTTCTTGCTGTCGGCGATGGCGATCTTGGAGCGGTCGCTCGTCGACGATGCCACAACCGACTTGAGTCGCTGCCACAGGTCCGGTGCTTTGCCGTCTTCTGTATCGGCGACTTCGAATGCTGCGGCGGCGACGCAGAGCGGTCCGAGCAGGGGCCCGTAGCCAGCTTCATCGAGTCCGCAGTAGACGAGCATCGTCAGATCGTAATGCGGCGTCACACGATGCTGCTGAGCGCGACCGACATCCCGACCGACGGCGCGGTGCTGCCACCGAAGTACCCGCGTCCCGATTGGACGTCAGCGTGTCCGAGGCAGCACTCCAGCCAACCAGATGCGGTGACGCGCGGCGCGAAGCCGACCGTTTGCGTTCCGCCGAGGTGCCGCACGAATGCGAGGAATTCGTCAGCGGTGAAGGGATGCCCCGAGGCAGAGGGTTCGTCGAGCGGCGATTGCCGCAGCGCGGTGCGCACGCACAACACGCCGCCGGGAGCGAGCACGCGCAGGCATTCGCGCATGAGTCCAACTGGATTCCAGTAGCGCTCCAGCGTGGCGAAGAGGCAGACGATCGGGCGCGATGTACTCGGAAGTGGAAGTCGTGCGAGATCTTCGACGGCAATGAAGCGCGGTGGAATCGCCGCGCGAGCGAGCGCTTGGCTGGCGATGGCTGCCGCCACGGCAGGACCGGTTTCTTCAAATCCTTCGTACGCGCCGCCAGCGCGAGCGATGGTCGCGCCGAGACAGCCGCATCCGGCGCCGATCTGCGTGAGTGGGCAAGGGGCACTCGCTGATCGCAGCGCCGTTGAGGCGAAATCGAACTCTTCGGCAATCTGTTCCGAGAAGTGCGGCTCGCGTGTGAGCCGCAACCAATCGTCGGCTGCGGCGGGCACTCCGCGCGAGGCGTGATCCCGCCACCAGAGCGGCGTGTTGGCGTAGCGAGCGCGAATGTGTGCGAGATCGGGAGCGAGTCGGTCGAAGCCGCACTTGGCTGCGAAGCGCAGCAGCGATCCGTCGAGGCTCGCAGCGCTGTCGGCGCGATTGGCCCGCGGCGCGCGTCCGACGTGCCAGTGTTCGAATGCGATGCGCGATGTGGCAACCACTTTCCAGCCGGCGAGCCGAACCCGCACGCCGTACTCCTCTGTTTGCCCGCGCAGCACCTCTAGGTCGTAATCACCAACGGTGGTATGGACCGCGCGACGGGTGGCGTAAAAACATCCCATCGCGTGATCGACTTCGCGTTCCTTCGGCAGGTCACCTAAACGCGCGCCGTGGGCGATGTGGCGATATCCGCGCGGACCCCAGAGGTCGTCGCCGAAAGCGTGAACAATTCCGTCGGGCCGAAGTTGGACACCAGTGACCACGCCGATGCGCTCATCGCGATCGAAGATCGCAACGAGTTCGCTGGCCCAACGGTTGGTCTGGAGCACGACGTCGCCGTCGAGTCGCGCGATGATGTCGCCTTTCGCTTCCGCTAGAAGTCGATTCAATACCCGCGACAACACGCCCGAATGTTCAAGCTCGATGATGCGAAGAAATGCCCGACCGTCGGGCCGTCGCCGCTCCGCCCACGTACGGGCGGTCGCGAGGCTCTCGTCGGTCGAACCGTCGTCGGCGATCACAATTTCCAGGAGCGCTCGATCGGCGTCGAGTGTGCGTTCGAGCGATGCGAGGAGCGCTCCGAGCATGTCGCGCTGTCCGCCCAGCGAACTTGCACGGCCGTTGTTGAAGTTGGGAATGACGACGGAGACGCGCGGCGCGGACATCTACGAACCCATATCGGAGCCCGGACCCTTTTGGGTCCACGGAGCGCGTCCATTGGGCCCAGCGCACCGGTTCTGCTCGCGCACGCCGAAGTCGATGTACGCCGACCACGAAACTCCGAGCGTGTTCGCCGGGGTCGGGGTGCGCTCGATGGTCGGCTGCTGCGTGCCGTTCAGGAAGACGATCTCGAACGCGGCGACAAGCGTCGGGTCGGCAAAGAGATACCACGCCTTCGCGCTGCTACCGGTGTGGAGGGTGTCCGAGAGATGCGGCGCGACGGCGAGGCAGCGGAGCGGGCGCCGCCGGACGCAAGCGAGTCGCCGCAAACGTTGCACTGTTAGCGGATCCCTCGACCAACTTAGGCGAAACGGCAACGGACGAACGAGCGTCTGCGCGATTGGTGCGCGCGGGCTGAGGCGTTTCGCAGTCGCCTCGCTCGTAACCGGCATCACGACGGCTGCAGATGCGGCCGCAGGGCGCAGGCCGAGCATCGGACTGACGCCTAGGTCAGCCGTTCAGCCGCACCCGCCGAGCGCTAAGCTGCACTCGAATGGGTGTGGCCACTATGGCTCGGCCACTATGGCTCCACTATGGCTCCACTATGGATCCGGGGCGAGGAAGTGCGGCGGCAAGCGTCGCCGGTCTGTTTCCCGCCAGCGCCACCTGTTTTCACCCCGGGGCCGGCGAGAACGGGTGTTTTGGTGTCGAAATCGCCTCTATGCAAGGCGAGTGTCGGGTGCGCAAGGCGTCCGCGGATTCAGTTCATGAACGCCTCGGCCCGCACCTTGAACCGCGCCGACAGCAGCTTGAGGTGATCCACGGTGAGCGCCCGCTCACGCTTGAGGATCTTCGAGCCCATGCTGGCGTGGACACCGAGGAGCCGAGCCAGGTCGGATGCGCTCATGCCGTTCTCGTCGAGAAGGTGTTTGAGTGTGGGAATACCGCGGCGTGCCTCGATCGCGTGGTGCGAGGCTTCGTAGGCCTGCACAAGCTGAACGAGCGTCTCTAGGTAGCTCTCCTGCCCCTGCGTCAGCTTCCCGCTGGCCATCAGGCGGTCGATCATCTCGGTCGTGTTCTCGTAGTGGGCGTCGTCCACGATGGCCTGCGGGGGCATCGTGCGGACCAGCTCCTCGAAGCGGCGCGGCAGTTTGGTCTTGGGGTCGTGCTTGGTTGCTGGCATGGTCCTATTCCTTCCACTTGCCTTCGTCGTACTCCGCGTGCGTCAGAACGTGCCGGACGTTCACGAGCTGGTAGTCG
>JAWXCC010000037.1:0-3211 GCA_034440475.1 Phycisphaerae bacterium
GATCCGCGTACTTGTCAGCGATGTATCGAGCCTTTGTCGCCCGATCGGTGTATCGGAGCGTCGATTGATAGCGCAGCGCACACCCAGTGCTCACGTGGGGTGCCGGTGAGAGTTGCGACGGGTGCGTTCGGACGGTTGGAGAAACTGGTGCCGGCATGAAACCTCCGTTGTCGCATGATCGGTCCTGCGTGAACTCCTCAGAGAGAAATTGAGCGCTCGTGCCCGGCAGGGTCGATAATTCCCCCATGATCCCACGCATCAGCGTCGCACTCCCCGTTTTCTCGGCCGCCGGCACCCTTCGCCGCGCTGTGGATTCAATACGTCATCAGACCGTCACGGAACTGGAAATCTTGATCGTGCTTAACGGCTCCGACGGAGCGACACGCGAGGTGGCATATCGTGCGGCACAGGAAGAGTCACGTGTTCGCGTCATCGAGCTCTCTACTCCGAGCCTTCCCGCGGCTCTGAACGTCGCGATCCGTGAAGCTAGAGCGGGCCTGATCGCCCGAATGGACGCTGACGACGAGTGCGCGCCGTCCCGCTTTGAACGGCAAGAGCAATTCCTTCGTGAAAATCGAAAGGTGGCGGTTGTTGGCACCGCGTATCAGCGACGTTTCACGGACGGCGCGCTCTGCGGCGTGGTTATGCCACCGCTCTTGCCCGAGGATATCCGCTGGCGACTTCAGCTCGGCAGCACCATGTCTCACGGCTCGGTCATGATGCGACGTGACGTGCTTCTGACCGAACGTGGTTACGACGAAACATGCTTGAAAGCGCAGGACTTCGAGCTCTGGCTCCGGCTTTCGGCGCGGCACGATATCGCGAATCTGCCGGAGGTGCTGTACACCTACACCGTGCGCGACCGAGCGAGCTTCGGTGTACCGAGCGAGGCTCAGTCGGTTGTGGTGGCCAATCACTTGCTCGCCGCGTGGGCGCACCTCCGAGTGGCAGCAGTTTCAGACGCGGACCGTTGCGCGATCGCTAGGGCGCTTGTGGAAGTGCAGCTCGGCGGCGGGCGATCCGCAAGGGCGGTCTCGCGCATCGAACGCGTGCTCCGTGCCGACGGGCCGACTCGTGAATCACTCATGGCCTGGCTTTACGCGACAGCACAGGCTCACGGCGCAAGTATATCGGTTATGCATACCTGCAAAGGAAGCAGACTACGCGAGCGAGGGCGAGAGCTTCGAGCGTTGGGTATCCGACGTCTTTGGCTCTGGGGCGCAGGGCGGCACACGCAGTGGGTGCTCGAGCACGCCACAGATCTGAATATCAAGGTCGAAGGGATCGTGGACGATGCTCACTCGGGCGAGGTCCGCTTCGGCTTCGTGATCCTGAACCCGGGCGATCTGCTCGCGGGATCTCACGTTCTACTCTCGAGCGATCAATATGAGGACGAGATGTGGGCGAGGAGCGGAGCGTTGCTGGCGCGTGGTGTCTTCGTCCATGGCCTCTATCGTGCCGACCGCGAGTATGCGAATGAGACGACTGCGTTATCGCGCGAGCCTGCGCTCGAGCGTGTCGCGTGAACCCGCTCGTGAGCGTCATCGTCCCGTTGTACGAGTCCGCGACCACGATCGGTGATACGCTCGGTTCGTTGCGTGCCCAGTCGCTGACCGATTGGGAAGCGATCGTTGTTGACGACGGATCGACCGATGATGGGCCGAGCATCGCGGGTCAGATCGCCGCGTCAGACCAGCGCATTCGCGTGGTGCATCAGCCCAACCGTGGCCTCGCGCGAGCAAGAAACACAGGGCTGCAACACGCGAGCGGTCGTTTCGTGTACTTCTTGGATGCCGATGATTGGACCGAGGTGCGGGGGATTGAGAAGCTCGTGGCGTCGTGCCGATCATTCGAAGGAGCCGCGTACGGCGCGTACCAGTGTCGTGGCGCTTCGGGTGAGGCTCTCGGAGTCACATGCTGGCCGTCCGCACATTCAGTAGGCTTGGACGAGCTCCTCGAACACAATCGATTCGCGTCGCACGCGCAGTTGATAGAACGTCGGCTTCTGGCTGGCATGAAGTTCAACGAGTCGCTGCGAGTGGTGGAGGATTATGACTTCTGGATCCGGCTGGCTGAGCGAGGCGTGCGATGGCGAGCGATCGATGATGTCGTTGCGAGCTACCGCGTGCGGCCTGGGAGCTTGAGCAAGGACTTCGCGGCGATGTTCGAAGCGGCCGCGCAGGTTGTGAGCGAGGGGCACGAACGCCGCGCGGTCCAATTCCGTGGTAGCCCGGAGTTGAACGCGGAACACAGCACAGCGCAGCAAAGGCGGAACGCGCTGAATGCTCTCGCGATCGAGTATTGGAGCGCGAGCGTGATCGTCGGCCGGCGCTGTGACGAGGGGACGGTCCGTCGGTTCTTCGGCGCTGAATCCCGCGAGGTGGACATCACCGCAGACGCGGCCGCGAGCGCGGTGTACTGGGCCGTGGTGCTCGGGCGAGGTCAGCGCCCGGACTTGTGCGATCCGCTGGCGGGTGAGTGGATCGAGAGCGCGGCGGCCGCCTGGGATACTCTCGAAGCGATGCGGCGTGTGCGGTCGGGGTTCTGTGGAGCGGCGACCGCAGCGCTGGCCGCCACGCTGGTTTCTCCAGAGCGCGTCGCGCGTTGCATTCTGGATCGCTGCCGCTCGGGTCGCGTGATTCTCGTTGGGCTGGGTTGCAACGGGCGTGCGATCGTCAAGTGCGCTCAGACCATCGGTCGGTCGCTTGAGGTTCGGGACGATAACGTGCAGGTCGCGCGACGCACCGCCGAGCGCGAAGCAGCTGGCATCGTATCCCAAAGCATGGTCGCTCCGATCGGCCGCGACGACACGGTGATCCTCTCGCCGACGGAGGTTGATGGGCTTGTTTCTCGGTTTCAGACGCACCGAGTGTTGAGTTGGTCAAAGGTGCGCGACGATCTGGCGCAGGAAGAGTTGAAGCGCATTAGCGTTCTGCTTCGAAGGCCGCCTCCCGCTCACGAACGCACCGCGAAGTAAGCCGCGGAGCGTTTGCAATTGTGTGTGGGTTACGGCTCGGCATGAACGAGACGCGTAACGCCGCGTCGCCGGAGTGTGTCGGTGAGAGCCGCGTGATTGTCCGGAGTAATCAGCACCACGCAGCGAGGGTCGATCGATGCCGGTAGCGTCACAGTCGCGTGAGCACCCGACCCGCTCCGATCATCCACGGCTTCAAACTCAATACGCATCTCAGTCAAGGTCGCGGCGCATTCA
>JAWXCC010000038.1:0-11106 GCA_034440475.1 Phycisphaerae bacterium
CAGGGCGAGCCCTGCCAGAACAAACGGCCAGCCGGGATCAAGTCGAAAGAGTGGGCGGGACAACTGGTGCACGTGCAGACCTTTGCGGATTCCCTTCCATCGGTCGGGCGCCGTCCTGGCGTCCACATTCCGGCGCGAGCGGAAGCAAGAAACTGCAATCGCCCCGCCGAAGCGATAACGGTCGGCGCTCTCTGCCGATGTCCGAGCCGACATCGTAACGCACGATATCGACGTGAGTGCGCAACATCGGCGCACCCGCGTCGTCGCGCGAACCAGCATCAGCTTCGAGACTCCTTCGCCTACGAGTCGGACTGAATCGGCGCTGGCACGAAGCCGATCCTCCTCCGGAAGGCTTCGTCGCTGGTCGGCGGTGTCTTCGCGGGATCCGCACTCGGACCCGCTCGGGCCTTTAGGTAGGTTCTGGTGTAGGAGGCGTGCTTTCCTGTCGCTCCAATCGTCCATCGATGCAGCTGCCCGAGCCGTCGCCGCGGTCGATCCCGCCGACTTGCCGGGGCTGGTTGCGCTTCAGGACGGACTGCTTCGGCTGAGCGCCGAGGCGGCGAGCGCTCGCGCGAGTTCGATCAGCGAGGTGTCGGCCAAGGCCGCAAACCTTGTGGAACGCCTCGTCATGCGCGAGATCGACGATGCCAACGCGGCAATCGCCACGCTTGTGAAGGCGCTCGAGTTTGCGCAGGCGACTCAGGCGGCGCTCGAAGAAGGCGCTCCACCGAACACGGTTCACTCACCGTTCGAGACGCCGCGTGCGGATACCGGCGATCGGCCAGTCCAGTTCGAGCGGCCAGCGGACGAGGCAATGGTGCTCGAGTTTCTCGAAGAAGCGGGCGAACATCTCGATGCAGCCGAGGCAGCCGCCCTTAACCTCGAGCGCGATCCTCGCAACGAAGAAGAGATCAACGCGCTTTTCCGCGGATTCCACACGATCAAAGGCGTGGCTGCGTTTCTTAAGCTCGCGCCGATCGTCGAATTGTCGCACGCGTCTGAGTCATTGTTAGATCGCGCGCGGGACGGTCGCCTTGAGCTCGACGGAGCCCGGCTCAACGTGGTTCTCTCGTCGTGTGACTTGCTGCGTCGACTTGTTTGACAGCTCAGGGGCGACACAACCGTCGCGCAGCAGGAACTCAATCAACTTTTACAACGGCTTCTGCGCGCGAGTCATAGCGGCGACGCGCCGTCGATGGTGGGCACACCCGAAGGAGCGCCGCTCAGCGGTGTCTCCGTCGCGTCCGCTCGTGCCGATCTCACAGTCAAAGTGACCGCAGCGCGTCTGGATCACCTCCTTGATCTCATGGGCGAGCTCGTCATCGCGCAACTCATGGTTGCGCAAGATCCCGTCATCGCTTCCACCCGCGATCAACGCGTGCAGCGGAACGTCAGCCAGCTCGCGCGCATTGTTCGCGAGTTACACGGCATGGCGCTCGGCTTGCGCATGGTCACACTGAAGTCCACGTTTCAGCGCATGGCGCGCGTCGTACGCGACCTCTCCACGCGTGCAGGGAAGCGCATCGATCTCGTTGTCGAGGGAGAAGAGACCGAACTCGATCGCGCGATCGTTGACGACCTCGCTGATCCGTTAGTTCATATGGTGCGGAACGCGTGCGATCACGGGATCGAATTACCAGAAGAGCGCGTCGCGTCGGGAAAACCGCCGAACGGCACGCTGACCCTTCGCGCGTTTCATCGCGGTGGACGCGTCTCGGTCGAGATTTCGGACGACGGACGCGGCCTGCAACGCGACAAGATCGTTCGCCGAGTTGTCGAGCGCGGAATACTCTCACCCGATCGACGACCGCAAGACGTGAGTGACAGTGAAGCGTTTGGCTTCATCTTCATGCCGGGATTCTCAACCGCTGATTCGGTCACTGACGTCTCGGGTCGAGGCGTCGGCATGGATGTCGTCAAGCGCAACATCGAGGCGCTGCACGGCACTGTCGCAATTCGGTCTGAGGCCGGTCGCGGCACGACGTTTCTCATCGAGCTGCCACTCACCATGGCGATCATCGACGGAATGGTGGTTCGCGTGGGCGCGCAACGGTATGTGTTGCCGACACTCGCCATCGAATGCCCGTTTCGCCCCGAGCGCGACCAGATTCGCACAGTCCTCGGACGCCGTGAACTCGCGATGGTGCGCGGTGAAGCGCTTCCGGTCCATCGACTCGCGAACGCACTCGGAGTTCCGGCGGAAGAACGGGATCTCTGCGATGGGCTCCTCGTCATCGTTCAGTCGGGCACAGCGAGATCGTGTCTCGCGATCGACGAGATCATCGGCCAGCAGCAGATCGTTCTCAAGTCGCTCGGTGACGAGCGCTGGCGTTCGCGCGGAGTAGCCGGCGGTGCCATTCTCGGTGACGGGCGCGTCGCGCTCGTTCTTGACGTGAACGGACTCGTTCAGGAAGCGACCTTGGCCACGTAGGCCGGAGAACAAGCTGTGTCGATCTCTCACACACCGCACCCAACCTCGGCGAACCGCGACGCAGAAGTCCGGAAGTTCCTGACGCTTCGTCTCGGCGATGAGATCTACGGCCTGCCCATCATGCGCGTCCGCGAGATCATTGGGCTCGTCCCGATTACTCCGCTTCCACAGACTCCTGCATTCGTGAAGGGCGTCATGAACCTGCGCGGACGGATCATTCCGGTTGTTGACCTACGGGCGCGGTTCGCGTTGCCCGAGATTGCAGCGACCCACGAATCGTGCATCGTGATTGTCGACGGCATCGATGGCGACCGCTCGTTGACCGGCATCGTCGTCGACGCCGTGCGCGAAGTGCAGAACATCTTGCCGAGCGCCATTACACCGCCCCCGGATCTCGGAGGCGCACGCGAACGCATGATCGAAGGAGTCGGACGAGTGAAGAACGAAGTCGTTCTGCTACTCGATCCGGATGGCTTACTGGACTTTGGTAGCGAACCAGCGCGTCAAGCGGCGTGAGACTGCGAACCCTGAACATTTGCAATGACGAGGACTACTTCGATGAAGCTCAACCTGCAAACCCGCATCGCACTCGGCTTTGGTGCGGTCACGGCGATCACGCTCGCATGCGGAATCACCGCGAGTTGGAACATCTGCCACGCGTGGTCCGCAGCGCGCGAGCTCTCGGCGGCTGCCCCCGAAGCCCGCGCTCGCATCGACGGCGGTATGACCGCTGGACTCTGGCTCATCGCTGGCGGGATGCTCGCCACTGGAGCGGTTTCGGTGCTGCTCGGCGAGCGCCTGGGTCGCCGACTCAAGGAGGCGGTTGCGGCGCTCGCAGCCCGCACGCACGCGATCGCCGATGGCGACCTGACCGGTGACGGATTCGACGTGCGAAACGACGACGAACTCGTTGAGCTCGTTCACGCAACGAATGCCATGACTGAGCGCCTCCGCGTTGTCGTTGCCGAGGTCACGAGCGGAGCACGCCAGATCGATCTTGGTGCGGGACACATCTCGAGCGCCAGCCAGTCACTCGCGGAAGGCGCGGGACGGCAAGCTGCCAGCATCCAGCAGATCTCCGCAAGTCTTCAGGAGATGTCGAACGCGACCAAGCGATCGGCGGAACACGCGAAGCAGGCGAACGATCTCGCGGACACGAGTCGGCGCAGCGCTGTCGCTGGGCAAGATCAAGTACGCGAAATGTTAGACGCGATGAGTCAGATCCGGCAGTCGAGCGATGAGATTGGAAAAGTCATCAAGCTGATCGACGAAATCGCGTTCCAAACAAATCTCCTCGCGCTCAACGCCGCAGTAGAGGCCGCCCGCGCTGGCGAGGCGGGCAAGGGCTTCGCGGTCGTCGCAGAAGAAGTGCGGCATCTCGCGCAACGCTCCGCAGAGGCCGCGCGGGGGACCGCGACCATCATCGAACAAAGTTCTGCTCGCGCTGGCCGAGGCTCCTCACTCGCAGACCGCGTGGCGGCGTCGCTCGACCAGATCACTGCGAGCGCGGGACAAGTCAACGGGCTGCTCGCCGAGATCGCGCATTCCGCCGATGAGCAGGCGCGTGGCATCGAGCAGATCAGCTTCGGTGTCGAAGAACTTAACGCGGTGACTCAGTCAAGCGCGGCCAACTCCGAAGAGCTCTCGGCGACGGCGCAGGAGACCGCGGCGCAGGTCGCTTCGCTGAGTCACATCGTTGAACACTTCCGTGTCGACTCCGCACCACCGCGCGTCGCCACTCGCAGTTTTTCTTCATCTCAGATGCATTCGCCTCGACGCCCTGGACAGCAACACGGGTAATGCGCACGCCGCCGTTCCAAGCTCCAGTCATCGCACCGACCAGCGCCGCGGGGAGTGCTCTCCACGTTGGAGTCGGCGCGCTCGCCGTCGCGCAGGCCGGTGCGCCTGGATCCACACAGACGCTCATCACCTATGCGCTCGGATCGTGCATCGGAGTGACGCTGTACGACCCCATGTCGCGCGTCGGTGGATTGCTGCACTTCATGCTGCCGGAGTCGGCTGCCAATCCAACTCGCGCTGCAACGTGCCCGGCGATGTTCGCCGACAGTGGTATCGAGTTGTTATTTCAACGGGCGGAGCGACTCGGATGTAATGCGCAACGGATCATTGTGTGCGCGGCTGGCGGCGCTGAGATCCTCGCGGGTGACTCGCACTTCCGAATCGGTGCGCGGAACCGCACGATGTTGCGCCGCGTCCTCTGGCAGCGCAATCTCCTGCTTCGAGCGCAAGACATTGGTGGATCACACAGCCGAACACTCGCGCTTTCGCTTGTCGATGGCGCGGTGACTGTTCGATCGCAAGGAAGGGAGACAGTCCTTTGGAAGGCCCCCGCTTGAATGAGGCACTAGCAGGTCTCGATCGACTGCCCGCGCTGCCAGCCACGGCCGCGAAGGCGGTCGCGCTGCTCGGTGACGGTGGCGCCAACGCAAAGGAGGTCGAGCGCCTCTTTCGCACCGACGAGGGACTCGCGACGGCCGTTCTTCGCCGTGCGAATTCCGCTGCATTCGCACCCGGTGCACGTCGCGCATTCGGCTTGCGCGACGCGATCGCGCGACTTGGGAATCGAGCACTCCTTCGCATTGCCCTTGAGCATTCTGCTGCCGCCCCGCTGCGCGACGCTGGTCGATCGTTCGGTCTGGAGCGCGGCTCACTCTGGCGCGGTGCCGTCGGCGGCGCTGGCATTGCCGAATGCCTCGCGCGCGAGCATGGATATGTCGACGCCGACATTGCGTTTGCCGCTGCGCTCGTTCGTGACATCGGGAAGCTCGCGATCGACGCGCTCGCTGGCGACGAGCGTGCCGCAAGTTGGGCGGGCGCCGCACCCGACCGACCGTTTAGCGATGTCGAGCGCGATCGTTTCGGCGCCGACCACGCCGTCTTCGGTGCCGCGCTCGCCGAGCGCTGGTCGTTGCCGACACCGATCGTCGCCGCCATCCGTCATCACCATCGTCCAGACGCCGTCAACGATCCGCTGATTGACATTGTGCACTGCGCTGACTGCGTCGCTCGCTGGGCCGGACTCGGCATCGGCGACGACGGTCTCTTCCACCCGCTATCACCCCGAGCCCGTGCGAGCATCGGACTCGACCGACCTCGCGTCGAAATGCTCGCGTCGCTCGCCCACGAGCTAGTGGCCTCGTGCGCGACCGAACTCTCAGACACACCGCAGAGGATGTCCGCATGAATTGCAACGTGCTCATCGTCGACGACTCGCCGACTCTGCGCTGCGCGATCGCGAAGGTCGCCGAGCTGGCTGGCGTCGCCCGCCACTGCGTCTTCCAAGCGACGAACGGCCAAGAAGCGCTCGACGCACTCGAATCACAACCGATCGATCTCGTCCTCCTCGACCTCAACATGCCCGTGATGAATGGCGAAGAATTTGCTCGCGAAGTGCGGCGACGGCCACAGCTCGCTCAATCACGCATCGTCGTTGTGAGTACGGAGATGAACGAGGCACGTCTCGCGCGGATGCGCGAGCTCGGCGTGACCGAGACGCTGACGAAGCCATTCGAGCCCGAGGAACTCTTCTCTCTCATCTGCAGACTGCTCGGAGCGAACGCATGCGCGAGATAACCAGCGATGCGATCTTTCGTCTTACCTGCGTCGCGCTTGAGAGGACGTGCTTCGTCATGTCCGAACCGGGCGGCACGACGGCCACATCGACCCTTCCCGAAGCGACGCGATTCGCCACGATTACGTATCGCGGTCCGGAGCATGGATCGATCGTGCTCGCCGCCAGCGAAGGGTTCGTCAACAACCTCGCTGCTGGGCTTCTCGGTTGCGCTCCGACGTCGACCGCAGCGCGGGATGCTGGCGACGACGCGCTCCGCGAACTCGCCAACATCTTGGTCGGCTCCGTCGTCCGCGAATTGGGAGGCGCAAATGCCCCCTTCCTCATCGGACTTCCGAGCGAGTGCGATTCCTCTTCCGTACCGCGCGCGAGCGCGATCGTCTCGGTGGTCGACGCCGAGAGCGAGCGCCTCGAAGTCCACTGGGTCCGCGCGCGAGAATCGCTCGCGGCCTGAGACGTCATCCCAAATCGGGGAAGATCTTCCGCACGGCGCCGACGAGATCCTTCACGTGGCTGATAGATTCGTCCATCAGTTTCTTCTCGTCCGCGTCCATCTGAATCTCAATCACCTTCTCCATGCCGCCCGAGCCGAGGACGACCGGCACACCGACGAAGTAGCCCTTGCCCTTCTCAGTCGCGACGCCGTATTCCTTCTCGCAATACGCGGCGCATGGGAGGATGCGCTTCTTGTCCTTGATGATCGCTTCTGCCATCTGGACCGAACCCGACGCCGGGGCGTAATAGGCCGAGGTCCCCATGAGTTGGACGATCTCACCGCCGCCGACCTTCGCGCGCTGAACGCACGCGTCGATCTTCTCCTTCGACAGGAGCTGAGTAATCGGAATGCCGTGCACACTCGTGAACCGAGGTAGCGGCACCATGTCGTCGCCGTGGCCGCCTAACAACAGCGCAGAGATGTCCTCGATTGAGCAGCCGAGTTCGAGCGCGAGAAAAGCACGGAAGCGAGCGACGTCGAGCGCGCCGGCCTGCCCGAGGATTCGGTTCGTCGGGAAACCCGAGGCCTTCCAAGCCGTGTACACCATCGCGTCGAGCGGATTGCTGACCACGATCAGCACGGAGTTCGGCGCGTGCTTGGCTATCTCCTGCGAAACCGAACGCACTATCTGAACGTTGGTTTGAATCAGATCGTCGCGCGACATGCCCGGCTTTCGCGGGATGCCAGCGGTGATGATGACGACGTCCGAGTCCTTCGTGTCGGCGTAGTTGCTCGTTCCGGTGATGCGGCTATCGAAGCGCTCCATCGGCCCACAGCAGAGGAGGTCAAGTGCCTTGCCCTTGGCGACGCCTTCCTTCTCCGGGATGTCGAGGAGAACAATGTCTCCGAGTTCTTTGGCAGCGGCCCAGTGAGCACAAGTAGCGCCGACGTTGCCGGCTCCGATGACAGAAATCTTTGCACGACGCATGGCTGGTATTCAGTCGAAAGGGGAACGAAGCCCGTCACGCGGACGCCATCGACGCGGGCACCTGTGTGAACGGTGTGAGGTGAAAGGCTTGAGATGGTAACGAACTGGAGTCCCTGCCGTAGCAGCCTTACGACGCAGCTCGTGCTGCTGCGTACGCCTCACGGAGTGGATCGAGGAGCGAACCAAACTTGGTCGCACGCCCGATCGATGTGTCGTACACCGCACGCCGCACTTGGTCGAACGACAACGTCGGTGGCGGTTCCTGTGCATCTTCGCGCCGAGGGCGCTCATGGTGGCGAAGACAGGCGTCGTTCCACGGCAAACCAATCGCCGCGAGAATCGCCGGGAACACCCCGCCTGGGTCGCGCACAAGATCTTCGTATTGAACGTCGATGATTCGTCCGGGGAAGACCGTGTGCCAGTGCGCTAAGAGCCGTTCGTTCAGCGCCAGCATCAGTCCGATGTCTTGCAGCGTCGACGACCACGGGGTCGCAGTGGGATTCAATCGTTCGAAGCAGCTCAGGCCGGTATCAATGGGATCTCTTCGAATGTGAACGATCGCGGCGTGCGGGAAGGTGATCGCGATCATGCCGAGGTTAATCCAGTTCAGCAGGTGCTTGTCGGCAACCCGCTCGACTCCCGCGCCAGCGTAGAGATCCGTCGCGGCGAGATATCCGTTTGCGAATTCGTCGAGCCGAGCAGCATCGAATGTGGTAACGACCGCTGGCCACGACGCGCTCGGATCTCCGCTGCGACGCAGCGGTTCAAGCTGGCGTCGCAGCGCGTCGGTCTCGCCGGCGCCAGCGCCTTCAGGATGCGCGGCGATCATTTTCTCAAGGAGCGTCGTGCCCGAGCGCGGCATGCCCGCAATGAAGACGGGTCGACGTGTCATGACCGTCGATCGCGCCAGTCGTGCGACAGCCTCGGCCGAGAACGCTTGCTCCAGTCGCGCGACATCGGCACGCGCACTCTCGCTATCGAACCGGACTGGAATGTGCGCTCGCGACGCAGTGATTTCGGCAAATGCCCCAGTGAAATCGCCGCGGGAGTCGAGGATGCGTGCGAGAAGCTGATGTGCGCGATACATCGCAGCCGCGTGTCCTCCCCGCTCAATCGCGGTCCGAAGATATCGCTCGGCGACGTCAGGTTCATTCAGCGCGATCGCCGCCTCTCCGGCGACGAGGAACAGCTCCATCGAATTTGGCTCGCCGATCAGGTCGAGCGCCTTCCTCGCCTCGCCAAGGTAGAGGAGACAACTCGCTCGCGCTGGCTTCGCGCCGGGATGCCGGGGATTCAGCTCTTCCGCGCGTTCAAAGTGCCCGACGGCGTCGGAGTAGCGACCGACGCGCATCCGCAGGACGCCAAGAGAGAACGTCGTTTCTGCATCGGACGGCGCCAAGCGCAGCGCCTGATTCAACGCGTCTTCCGCCTCTGCCCATCGAGACAGTCGGGTGCGAACGCGCCCGAGTAGACCCCACGCTTGGGGTGATCGAGGCTGCATCGCTAACGCGCGGCGGCAAAGGGTTTCAGCACTGGCGACGTCGCCGGCGTTGAACGCTGCGGCAGCACTTTGGAGAATGTCTTGGTGGGTGTCAGCCATAAATGTGCGGCTCGTGATCCGCGTTTCGCACTGTACACGGCGGACGAAGGGGGCGAAGAGCTGAAGCCGCGCGCACGGACGACCGGGAACTGAACGATGATGTAGTCCGATGGCCCGCGTACCGACACCGCTAGTGGTTTCCGCCGCAGTAATCTCCGCCAGAGAGGCGCGCCACGTACTGCTCGCACTCCAAGGTTTGAGCGATCCACCTCGTGCGTCGAGTGCGGCGGCGGTGGCTCGCGTCGTCGAGCGACTCGGCTACGTCCAGATCGATTCGATCAATGTTGTCGAGCGAGCACATCACTTGATATTGGCGACGCGACTCGAGGGCTATCGTGCGTCTCATCTCACCCACAACTTGGAGCGGTCGCGGTCACTCTTTGAGCATTGGACGCACGATGCCTGCGTCATTCCGTCACGGTGGTATCCCCACTGGAAGCATCGATTCGGTCGCTACGCGATGAACGACGCACGCAAGCAGTGGTGGCAGGATCGCTTCAACGGCGCTGCCGAGCAGGTGCTCGCTCGAACGCTCGCGCGTGTCAAGCGCGAAGGGCCGCTCAAGGCCCGCGACTTCGACGCCGCCGATCACGACCGCGGTCAAGGCTGGTGGGAATGGCACCCCGAGAAGGCAGCGCTAGAACACTTGTGGCGCGTCGGCGTGCTTGCGATCGCGCGGCGCGAGCGATTCGAAAAAGTCTATGACCTTGCGGAGCGCGTGCATCCGGAACACCACACGGCCGACGCGCCCGACGCTGAAAGCCACGACGACTGGGCGTGTCGCACAGCGATTGAACGCATCGGCATCGCCACCGAACGCGAACTCAGCGCGTTCTTGAACGCCGTCGACCTCCAACGAACAAAGCGTTGGTGCGCGAAGGCGGTCGAACGCGGTGAACTTGTGCGCGTGGCTGTGGAATCGGAGCGCGCTGGTTCACCCGTGAGTTGCGTCGCGCTTCCTGAGTGGCGCAAGCATGTCCGAACGGTTGATCCCGAGCGGATGATGGTTCTCTGCCCATTCGATCCCGTCATCCGTGATCGAGCTCGTGCAGAACGACTCTTCGGATTCGAATATCGCTTTGAGGCCTTCGTTCCCGCGGCCAAACGCAACTACGGCTACTACGTGCTTCCGCTCCTTGAGGGCGACCGATTGGTCGGGCGTGTTGACCCGAAGTTCGATCGCGCGGCTGGGACGCTCCTCGTGCGTGGGCCGTGGTGGGAACGCGGCATCAAGGCGGACACGCCGCGAAAACGCCGCCTGGAACGAGCACTCGATCGCTTGGCACGAAACATCGGCGCGGAGCGATGGTCGTTGACCGGAACGACGGCACACCGCAGTGCCAAGAAGCGAGCAGACTAGGACGATGACGCTTGAAGCGATCATCGAGCAGTACGGTTACTTCGCACTGTTCGTCGGCACGTGCCTAGAGGGCGAGTCATTCATGATCGCTGCGGGATTCGCTGCGCACCGCGGGTATCTCTCACTTCCGATCGTGCTCCTTGTCGGCACCGCCGGTTCATTCATTGGCGATCAATTCTGGTACTACCTCGGGCGCCGTCGTGGGATAGCCATGATCGAGCGACGTCCGTCGTGGCAACGGAAGGCCAATCGCATTCGCCCTTGGCTCGAGCGTCGCCGCGCGCTCGTCATCGTCGGGTCGCGCTTCGCGTACGGTCTTCGCACCGTGACGCCTGTGGTGATCGGGGCGCTCGGCGTTCCACCGCGAACGTTTTTGCTGTGGAACGCCGTTGGTGCCGCGGTTTGGGCGATCGTTTGCGGCCTCGCGGGCTATTTCTTCGGGCACGCGATCGAACTGATGTTCGCGCAAGTCCGCCACTACGAGGTGCCAATCATCGTCGGCGTGTTCTGCTTGGCTGCGATCGGCTTCATCATCCACACCGTTCGTGAGCGCGCGGCAGCGGCACGTGAAGCCGCGCCGACAAGTACCCCAAACAACCACGTCCCGATCGCCGACGAAAAGCCAACCGAGATCCCGCACTGACGGCGCGGTCCTCGTTCCAGCAGGAGCCCAGAAGAAGGCCAGAAGAAGGCCAGAAG
>JAWXCC010000039.1:0-22262 GCA_034440475.1 Phycisphaerae bacterium
CAGCGCCGCGCTGTCCGCAGTGTCGCCAGCGTCGACAAGGAGAGCAGGTCGAGCTGTGCGCAGGCGCTCAAGACCCTGTGTTGTCACGGCTGTCGACCACAAGAACGCCCGACAGAGCGCTGGAAACGCCAGCAAAGTGTCAACCGACGCATCGCTCGTCGCAGTGCGGACGAGGTTGAGCTCTTCAAGCTTCGCGAGACCACCGAGTTTGCCTAGGCCCGCATCGGTCACCGCGGTCGCCCGCAGGTCGAGGCGTCGCAAGTTGGTCATCGTCGCGACCACTTCGAGTGTCGCGTCAGTCACGCCGCTGCCAGCGAGCGAGAGGTCTTGGACTACGAGAACCAAGGGCTGCAAGAGGCGGGCAACGAAGGCGTCGTCGGCGAGCTGCGAATTCGCGGGTCCGGCAAAGTCGACGAGAAGATAGCTCGATCCCGGTGCCACGAGTTCGACATGCACAAATGCAGCTTGCAGCGCGAGAAGATCGTCGGGGCGAGCGGCAGGTTCCGAGGAAGGCTGCGCGGGTGTGCGCGTCGTCGCTTTTCTAAGTTGGGGCACGAGCGCCGCGACATCCACCGTACTCGTACTCGTCGTCGCACTGAACGACGCGCCGTCCATGATCCACGTCTCGATCGCCGCAATCTCTGCTTCGCTGGGTTGTCGCTTACCCTCCGGAGGCATGTGGTCGTCGTCGTCGAGTGGTAACCGCAGCCGCCGAACCAGCTCGCTGTTCGCGACATCGCCCGCAACTACCACCTCGCCGTTCTCGCTACCCGCCATGATCGACTCGCCGTCAACGAGCGAGAGGCCAGCTTTCCGCTTCTGTTCGTTGTGGCATGCGACGCAGGTCGCGTCGAGCGTCGGTCGTATCGTCGCCTCGAAAACGGTGCGTTGAATATCCATCGCCACCATCGCCGTGGGCGTGCGCGGGCGCTTCGAGGCAAGCGGTTCCAAGACGAATCCTGGTCCGCGCGTGAGCTCGCCGCCAAAGTGCCCGGCGGGAATCAAGAGTGCGAGCGCGAGAACGAGTCCGACACGATAGAAGGCCGGGGGCTTGGCGCGACTCTGCACGATCGCGGTGACGAACACAACGCCCGCGAGCGAGAGGCCGAGCCAGCGATGCAATTCAAGCGTGTCGCCGCCGTAGCTCGCTTCACCTGCAAGAATCCAGCCGGTTCCGGCCGAGATCGCTGCGACGAGCGCTGCGCACCAGAGCAGAATGCTGACTGCCGGGCGCAGCGCGAGTCGCGGGCGCACGAGCGCAACGGCTTCGAGCAGCGCAACTCCTGCAACCAGTCCGATGGGCAGATGCAGCAGCAACGGATGGAGGCGTCCGAAGACTGCGAGCGCGTCGAGGATCGTCATCGTGCGAAGATCCTCACGCGAGAATGGGAGTAACCAGTTTTCCGCTCACGTCCGTCAGTCGGAAGTCGCGGCCTTGGTGTCGGAACGTGAGTCGCTCGTGGTCGATGCCGAGGAGATGCATCAGCGTCGCGTGGAGGTCATGCACTTCGACGGGGTTCTCGACAACGTTGTAGCTGAAGTCATCGGTCTTTCCGTAACTGATGCCGGGCTTGATGCCGCCGCCTGCTACCCAGAGACTAAAACAACGCGGGTGGTGATCGCGGCCGTAGTTGTCTTTAGTCAGTGTGCCTTGGCTGTACACGGTGCGGCCGAACTCACCGGCCCAGAGGACTAACGTCTCGTCGAGTAGTCCGCGGCGTTTCAGATCCTTGATGAGCGCCGCTTGCGGTTGGTCGACTGCGCGACACTGATCGCGGATCTCTTTCGGGAGATTGTTATGTGCGTCCCAACCGCGCATGTAGAGCTGGATGAACCGAACACCACGCTCTGCGAGTCGGCGCGCGAGCAAGCAATTCGCGGCGAAGGTGCCGGGTTTCTTCACCTCCGGTCCGTACATCGCGAGCGTTGCCTCGTCTTCGTCGGAAAAGTCGGTGAGGTCGGGAACCGACATCTGCATTCGATACGCCATCTCCGCCTGTGCGATGCGGGCCCGCACTTCGGGGTCGAGGCTCGCATCGAATTCGTCTTCGTTCAGCTTGGAGACGACATCAAGCATGCGTCGTCGGTCGTCGCGCGACACGCCTTCGGGATCGCGGAGAAAGAGCACCGCGTCGGACCCGGCCCGCAGCTTGCAGCCTTGGTGTTCGCTGGGCAGGAATCCGCTGCCCCAGAATCGCGCGGAGAGCGCCTGCATGTTGCCGAAGCCTTGCGAGATCATCACGACGAACGACGGCAAGTTCGCGTTCGACGAGCCAAGCCCGTAGCTCACCCACGATCCAAAGCTCGGGCGACCGGGCTGCTGTTGACCGGTTTGGAAGAATGTGATGCCGGGCTCGTGGTTGATCGCTTCGGTCCGCATCGATCGAATGAAGCACAAGTCCTTCGCGACCGATGCGGTGTGCGGCAGGAGTTCACTCAGCCACACGCCATCCTCGTTGTTCGCGTAGCGCGAGAAGCGGAACATCGAGGGCGCAACGGGAAATCGCGCCTGTCCGCTCGTCATGCCCGTGAGGCGCTGGCCTTGTCGGATCGAATCGGGAAGGTCTTCGTTGAAGCGAGCACGGAGCTCAGGCTTGTAGTCGTAGAGGTCGAGCTGGCTCGGGGCGCCTTCCATATGCATGTAGATGACGCGTTTGGCTTTCGGTGCCAGATGCTGTACCGGAAGCATGAGCTTTTGCGCCGCGGCGTCTTGCGTCTCTGCACTCGCCGCGCTGCCAAGGATTGACGCTAACGCCGTCGTACCCAACCCTGCGGCGAGTGTGCGTCCCGTCACGCCAAAGAAGCGGCGCCGCGTGATGTTCAAAAGATGTTCTTCAAGCGGATCCATGCGAGTCATCCTTGATCGTACTAGTCCTTGATGAGCGTCGCGTCGGCGCTGAGGACGGCGTTGGCGATCATCGTCCACGCCGCGAGCTCGGATGGCTCCATGCCATCGGGAGGTTTCGACGCGCCGATGGCGAGCAACTTCACGGCGTCCTCGGGCGCAGCGGCGAATCGTGACCTGTATGCTCGGAGCGCGTCGAGTAGCACATCGGCTTGCTCAGCGGTCGGTTCGTGAGCGCTCGCGCTGCGCATCAAGAACGCTACGCGGGCGCGGTCGTCACCAGGGACATGCAGCGTGCGCGATGCGAGTGCTCGCGCCGCTTCGACGAACTGTTCGTCGTTCCACAGCACCAGTGCTTGCAGCGGTGTGTTCGTCGCGATGCGGCGCACCGTGCAGAACTCGCGGGTCGGCGCGTCAAACGTGAGCATCGAGGGCGGTGGCGCGGCGCGTTTCCAATACGTATAAACGCTGCGTCGCCATAGGTTGTCACCCATGCTGCGCTCGTACACGCGTGTGTTCGAATCGGGCATGGCAATCTCTTCCCACAAGCCCGGCGGTTGATACGGCTTCACGCTCGGCCCGCCCAATCGCTCGGTGAGCAGGCCTCCGACATACAACGCCTGATCGCGCAAGGCTTCAGCCGGAAGCCGTTGCCGCGGAAACGATGCAATCAGGCGACCGTCGGGATCGTGGGCCACGACATCGGGTCGCAGCCGCGCCGATTGCCGATAGGTCGCGCTGGTCACGATTGTCTTGATCAATCGCTGCACGTCCCAACGGTTCTCGCGGAAATCAACTGCGAGCCAATCGAGTAACTCTGGATGCGTCGGCCACTCGCCTTGCATGCCGAAGTCTTCGGTCGTACGAACAAGGCCTCGACCAAAGAAGAGCTCCCAAATGCGGTTGGCCGTGACGCGAGCAAGGAGCGGGTTCGTTGGACTTGTCAGCCACTGGGCGAGCCCGAGTCGATTGCGCGGCGCGCCGTCTGGGAGCGCCCCGAGGAATGCGGGCACCGCACGATCGACGCGGCGATTCTTGTCGGTTAGATCGTACTGGCCGCGCGTACGCACGAACGTGTCGCGCGGGACTTCGATTTCCTTCCAGATCATCGTGCGTGGGAGCGATGCCTTGACAAGCGCGAGGTCGGCTTCGTTCTTGCCAATGCGCTCCCCTAACGCGAGATACGCAGGTGACGTGGTGAGCAGCCAGCGATCGCGGGCACGTGCTTCGCGCTCCGGGGTGCGGGCCGACGCAGGAAGCAGTGCGACGATCAGTCCCGTATCAAGCGCGCCAGCACTCGGTTTTGCCCGGTGGAAAAACGCCGCAGGTCCACCCGTGTTCACGATCTTGAAAACAAGCGTGGTTCGGCCCGCGGGAACATCGAAGGCAACTTGGTCTGTGTCGGCGCTGAGACTGCGCTCGACGCGATGAGTGTGCACTTCCTTGCCGTTTGCAAACACGCGCAGTCCGTCGTCAGAGCCGAGTGACAATTCAATCCGTCGAGGCGACGGCGCGTAGACCGTTCGCGCCACGTACTCAGCACCAACCGTCGGCGCCAGTGCGAACGCGGTCGCTTCCTTGAGGTTGACATCAAGCCGCCAGCGGTTCGCGAGGGCGAACTCTTTGGTGAGGTCGATCGATGTCGCCGCTTCAGGGTCGTTCACCACGTCAAATGCAGTGACGCCCTCCTTCGCGGGGAAGGGACCACAGCGATACCAACTGCCCGTCATCGCGGGCAATCGTGTGAGCCCAGCATCACCGACCTGGGCGAGGCTCAGGCGAACGCGCCCGAATGCATGCGCTGCGTATTGCGAGCGGTATTGCAGCGTGATCTTGACTTCAGTCCCGCCGTCAAATCCGAAGGGCTCGTTCGCTAAGAACATCGCCATGCGCGGGCCGCCGACGAACTGCCCATTGACCGCCCACCCCACCGACGACGGAGGTTGGTTCCTGTCGATCGCATTGACCACGCGGTAGTCGCCGTCGAACTGCTCCACGTCTGCCCAGGCCCACGTGAGGTGAATCGGCTGGCGCTGCGCGGGATCTTTGATCGACACCGCTTCGGCTTCGATGCCAGTGAGCACTACGTTGCCGTTGTCGGAGCGCCCAACGCGCGGGGCGTTGCCTAACACACCTTCGCGACCGGGCATCGAAGGATCGACGAGCGCATCGAGGAAGATCGCGCGGAGGTCCTTCGCATCGGTTCGCAGCGTGAAAACATGATCATCGGTTCCCGGGTTCGCGCCGCTCGCGAGCACGGAACCATCGGATTGAGGCGTCATCGTCGCGCCACCTGCCGAGGTGGCTGACGCGATCATCGCATCGACCCAACGCACACCGCCGTCCGAGCCGAGCGACCGGACGAAGGTCTCGAACGCGGCGCGTTGTTCCGGACTGTCCTTCAAGCCATCGCGCTCAGTTTTCGCGCGCGCCAAGTCGGCATCGAGCCGCTGGATTTCTGCTTCCTTATCCGGCGTGGGAATAATCAGCGCGGGCGGGAACGCAACGTCGGGCTCTTTCGTGAACGGATAGAGACCGGGCTCATCGTTCGAATTAAAGAATGCGACAAGCCCGTAGAAATCCTCCATCGTGACTGGATCGAACTTGTGGTCGTGACACCGGGCGCACTGCATGGTGAGGCCCATGAACACCGCACCCGCAGTCGCCACGCGATCAACTTCGTACTCGAATCGGTACTCCTCGTCGATCGCGCCGCCTTCGTCCGATGTCACGTTGTTGCGGAGAAATCCAGTCGCGACGCGCTGATCGATCGTGGCGTTAGGCAAGAGATCGCCTGCTAACTGCTCAGTGACGAATTGATCGAACCGCATGTTCTCGCGGTAGGCCTTGAGTACCCAGTCGCGCCAGGGCCAGATCGAACGGCTTTCGTCGTGGTGGATGCCGCAGGTGTCGCCATAGCGAGCTTGATCGAGCCATGGGGAAGCCATGCGCTCGGCGTAGCGCGTGCGATACGGCTCGTCGCCGAGCAGCCGATCGACCCAGCGTTCGTACGCGTCGGGCCGTACGTCGGCGAGAAATGCGTCGAGCTCCTCGGGCGTTGGTGGCAGGCCGGTGAGATCGAGAAACACGCGGCGAAGAAGGGTCGCGCGGTCGGTCTCGGGATTCGGCGTGACGTTGGTGCGCTCAAGTTTCGCGAGGATGAAGGCGTCGATCGTGCCTCTCGGCCATGACGTGTCGCGCACCTGTGGCACCGCTGGCCGCGACGGTGGCGCGAACGACCAATGCGATTCGTAGTGCGCGCCTTCTTCGATCCACCGGCGAATCAGCGCTTTCTCGTCGTCCGACAGCGGTCGCTTCGTGCTCTTACGCGGCGGCATCGCGTCGTCCGGGTCGTCGGTTGTTAGTCGGCGCCAGAGTTCGCTCGCTTCCAGATTCCCGGGCACGATCGGGTGCCGCACAGCGCCAGTGGTCTTGTCGATGCGCTCAGCGGTGGCGTTCGACGCGAGGTCGAGGCGCAGGTCAGCCTCTCGCTTTCCACCGTCGCTGCCGTGGCAGACAAAGCAGCGGTCGGAGAGCAGCGGGCGAACGTCGCGGTCGTAGCTGACGGTTTGAGCCGCGGCGTCCGCGACGCGGATCGGCGGCCGCGGCTCGGCGTGGTCAGCTGGCCACGCCGCAGCGAGAGCGACGCAGGAACCAGCAGCGAACGAGAGAAGCGCGGCGGCACCTTTCATTCATCCCAAGGTAGCGGGAAACCGCACTCGGCTGCACGGCAAAGCCCAACAGAAAACCAAACAGAAGACCAAACCGAGAACCCATCAGAAATGGTCCGACATCCACGGTGCCGTTCCCGCGAACGCGGCTCCGAGTGCAGCGAGGAGCGCGTCCGGGCCGTCGCAGAGGCCAAGCAATTCGCATTGTCCCGGACTCATGAAGCCAGAGTACATCGCGGCAATTCCCCGCGCGCTTGCGCGCACGCAGGGGGTGGACAACGCGTCGCGCGTCACGTCGCCGCGACCATTCTGTACTCGAAGCATCCATCGACCTGCGTTCGCGGGAAGGAGTTCGTCCTCAAGTTCGAGTGGAACGGCGACGCTCACGGAACGCGAGTAACCGCGACGTGCGATCGCTTGCTCAAGATCGACGATGCGCAACATCCACCAATCGCGCAGGCGCATCTCGACCCACTGCTGATTCAGGAGCGACATGAGCGGATGGCACGGTCCGCCAGTGAGGGTGAGTGTTAGCCCCATGGATGCGAAGTCACGGAGGAGTCCGAGCAGTCGCATCGCGGCGCGCGGCGTTGAGTGCGCAATGTCTGAGATGACGACGTCGTGCCGTCCGTCGTCGCGTCGCGATTGATGGAAGTAGACATGGCCTTCGAGCGCCGTACCGACGCCAGCGGGCGCGACGCCGAAGCCGGTATTCGTTGTCTCGCGGAACTGCTTCACGCGCGACCAGATGAATGGGCCGCGATCAAGCATTCCGTCGTACCGCCGCGCGAAACTGTCATAGCAGGCGCGCACTCGGTCGTCGGGCGCGTCAAGCGATTCGATCGGCAGGTCGCGCGTTCCTTCTGTGAGTTGCCGAAGCGGAATGCGGTACTCGAACTTCGAGCCAGCTTGCTCGAACCCGACTTGTCGGTAGAGCGCTTGCGTCGACGCATAGAGGCACGAGAGCGGCACGCGTTCCTCGGCGAGTTCGCGCAGGCACGTCTGCATGAGCGCGATCGCGCGGCCGCCACCGCGCGCTTCCGGCGCGACGCCAACCCCAGCGATACCGACCATCGGCACGCTGGAGCCACCGAAAAATTGACCCATCGGAATGCGAGCCAGACACGCGGCAGCGCTGGCTGTCCCTTCGTCGAGAACGCGCATTTCGCTGCGCCCGACGAGATCGAGGTAAGCACCCACGCCCTCAGTGGTGCCTGCGAACGACAGCGCGAGAATGCGGCGAACGGCGGCCTCATCGCGCCCTGCATCGAAAGGTCTGAGGCGGAAGGTCGGTGCGGGTGTCATCGCGAGCAACCTACCGGCTCATCAAGTTTTCAGTGCGCGGCATCGCAAGATTTCGCTTCTTTCGTTGGCGACAGGCTGCTCAGAAAAGGAAAACGCGACGTCTTGCGACGTCGCGTCAAGGGTTCATCAACGTGTGTGTGTTTATTGGGCGGCGGTATCGTCGCTCGTGTGGCTATCGACAGTCGGACTCTCGTCAGCACCATCGTCGTGGCCGTCGTCGTCGTCATCGTCATCATCAGGTTCGTCGACGATGTCAGGCACGGTCGGCAACTCAGGCTTACCAGCGGCGCGCTGGGCTTTCTTCCACGTCTCGATCTTCTGCTTGTCGGGACCCAAGATCATCGTGAGTCGCCGACCATTCATGCGCGGCGAGAGCTCGAGCTTCGAGAGATCGGAGAGCTCTTTGACGATCGCCGCCATGCGCTGATCGCCGCGGCTCCTGTGCGTCACTTCGCGGCCCTTGAAGTTCTGCACGATCTGAACCTTGTGCCCTTCGATCAAGAAACGCCGCGCCTGCGCCACGCGAATGGCGATGTCGTGCACGCCGATCTTCATCGAGCGGCCGAGTCGCACTTCCTTCATTTCACAGGTCTTGCTCTTGGCCTTGTTCGCCTTGTCCTTCTTCGACTCCTCGTACTTGAACTTACCGAAGTCCATGATGCGACAAACGGGAGGCCGCACATCGGCAGCGATCTCGACGAGGTCGAGACCGAGCTCGAGCGCGCGACGACGGGCGTCGTCGGTTTCGACGATGCCGACCATCTCGCCGGCTTCATCAATCAAGCGAACAGGAGTGATACGGATGCGATCGTTGACGCGCGGTCCAATGGGGGCGTCGCGGAAGGGCGGTCGACGGGGCGGGTATGCGATGGGAGAAGTCCTTGACTCCAAGCCTTAGCGCAGGTGCGTCGTGCACGTGCGCTTGGTGGAGCTCGATGGCGACAGTCCGATGGAATGAAGACACATTGAAACCGCGTCGCCGGCGGTTTCGTGCCACGGTGTACGAGTTACGAGGTTCGGGAGAAACCCGAGTGAGTCCAACGGCCCAAGCGAGCGCAATGTCATGAGCGCGATTGCGATCATGACGAAGGGGGTGAGGTCAACTGCATGGGGGAGATGCGAACGCGGGCAAGAGCGGCGGGAGCGGTGAGGCAGACATCGACTGGTGTCGAGGCCAGCTTCGCCAGCGCTCGTCCCACCACAAACGGGCAAACGCGGTCGAGTAGCCGCAGACGAAGATAGCCGCTGAATCGTGCGGGAGCAACGGCAGAAGTCAAATCCAGCGGTGCGCGGTGGGTGATAAACGGAAACGTAGCGCCTCGTACTTGAGAGGCCCCTCGACCTCAGCCGATGAGGCCGGTCTCGTGGCCGGTCTTCCCGTAGCAGTTCGTGGCGAAACCGCTCCGTCGGCGAGAGCGAGCAGGAGTGGGCAGACGCAAGGAGCCGCGACGCAGCTTTATCCGCGAGATACGGCAAGTCGCGGCGACGCCGCAGATGCCCGCTCAGGCTCGTTCGCAGCCAGGATGGGTTTCGCCACGGGCTGCTAGGGCCGGATCGGCTGACCGATCCAGCGCTGAGGCTTGACGCGCGCACGGAATGCAGGACAATCGTCGACCCTCGCCGCGCTGCGGGACCTCGTAGAGTGAACTCGCCGCGCGGCGACCTCGTTCGCAGGCGGAACGAGGCGGAACCGGAATGCAGACCAGCGGATGAGCGACTCCAAAAACACAACGCTGAAGAGCGTGGATTGGTTCCCTCGGTCCACCGTGCGAGCCGAGGAGGGCGTGGTTGGCGCGCTCGTCAAACTTGCGATCGGTCTTGCGGTCGGTGGAGTCTTTTTCGCGTTCGGCGCGAGGAAGCTCGCCATCGTCGTCTGGGTGTTGGCTGCGCTCATCGGGCTGGTCTCGATCGCGTCCAAGCGCGCCCGGACTGGAATAGTTAAATTTTTCGCCAATGCAGGCTTTTTTATTGGACGATGGCTTACCGTCATCCTTCTCGTTCCCGTCCACCTGATCGGCTTCACCGCAGCGCGGCTGCTGACCCGCTTGTCGGGGGGCGATCCTCTCCATCTGCGCGATGTCGATCGGCCGACGTACTGGCTCTCCTGCGATAGCGACGCGCGGAAGGTGCGTCACATCCGCGCCATGTACACGACGGAAGCGGCAACGCCGGCTGGCCGACGGCTGCTGCCGTTCGTCGCGGGCGCACTGGGCCTACTGCTCAGCGCTGAGATCGTCCTCCGGCTCATGGGGTTCGGCGACCCGGTCATATACCGCGTTGACGCCGCCTCGGGGTACTACCCGGCGCCGAACCAAGATGTCTCGCGCTCTGGCGGAAGAACGGTGATCAACGAATTTGGCATGCGGTCGCCACCGGTCAAGGACCCGAAGCCCGAGGGCGAGCTTCGCGTCCTCATGATTGGCGACTCCACGCTGTTCGGTGGCTCCTACATCGATCAGGACGATCTCTACTCCCGTCGACTCGAGTCGTTGTTACAGGGGAAAGCGAACGGAAGACCGATCGAAGTCATCAGCATCGGCGTCAACGGTTGGGGACCGTTCCACAAGCTCGGCTACCTTGAGAAGTACGGCACGTTCAACGCCGACATCGCGATCGTCTGTTTGCCTTACGGCGACATCTACCGCCCTCTCAGCGGGCTCGAGGGCAAGCCGTATCTCCCTGAGAATGCGCGGCCGACGTTCGCGCTGCAAGAGGTGGTCCATCACCTTTTGTGGCGAGCTCAGACGTCGACCATCGGGCCGTTGAGCGAAGCGGACAAGGACTACCACGCTCGCCGCGGCATCAAGGCATACCTTGAATTAGGTCAGACGCTTCGGGACGCCGGGAGCGAAGTGTTCTTCGCGGTATTGCCTTCGCGGGCCGCGGGCCTCACGGGCGAGCAGCCTGCGGATGAGAGGCGTCGCGTCGCCGAGCTGACCGAGGCGTTCCGCGTCGAAGGCTTCACCGTCGACTATCCGACCGAATTGTTCCGATCGTCGCGCGCGGGAGGTCGAAAAGCGGCCGAGATTTACCACGACGAGGTTCACCTCGATCGCGAAGGACACCGACTCTACGCCGAATGGCTGAGTGAGCGCATTACGACGTCGAGCCAGCGCTTCAACAAGAACAATCGAGCATCAAAGGGTGACACGCCATCAAGTGGGTCACTACCTGGGTCATTGCGGCGCGGAGGCGGCTTATGAATATCCTCGGCATTAGCGCGCTCTATCACGACAGCGCCGCGTGTCTGGTGCAGGACGGGCGAATCGTCGCGGCTGCTCAGGAAGAACGCTTCACCCGCAAGAAACACGACCCGGCTTTGCCGAACAACGCAATCTTATATTGTCTTCGCGAAGGTCAGGTCCCCAGTGGCGGGATAGACATGGTTGTCTTCTATGACAAGCCGCTGACCAAATTCACTCGACTCCTGTCGACCTACAGCGAAGTCGCGCCCGCTGGAATGAAGTCGCTGTTGATGGCGATTCCCGTGTGGCTCAAAGAGAAGTCGCTCATTCCGTATCACATCGAGCGGTTCTTGAAGAAGAGCGGCTACGGGCGACCGCGGGACTTTCTGCTCACCGAACACCATCACTCGCACGCGGCCAGCGCGTTCTACCCGTCGCAGTTTCAAGAAGCGGCGATTATTACTGTCGACGGAGTAGGCGAGTGGACATCGACCGCGATCGGCGTGGGTGAAGGTCACTCGATGCGCCTGCTGTTCGAGCAGCGATTCCCGCACTCACTCGGCATGCTGTATAGCGCGTTCACCTATTTCACCGGCTTCCGCGTGAACTCGGGTGAATACAAGCTGATGGGTCTCGCGCCTTATGGCGAACCGAAGTACGTCGACTTGATCAAGGACAAGTTACTCACGATTCGCGAGGACGGGTCGTTTCACCTTAACCTTGAATACTTCGGCTACCTCGACGATTTGAAGATGACGAACCACCGGTTTACGGAACTGTTCGGTGGTCCGCCGCGCAAGCCCGAGACCGACATCACGGTGCGCGAGATGGATCTCGCACGATCGATTCAGGCCGTGACCGAAGAGATCATGTTGAAGATGGCGCGCTACACGCGAGTTGTCACGGGGAAGCGTCACCTGTGCATGGCTGGCGGAGTGGCGTTGAACTGCGTCGCGAACGGAAAGATCCTGCACGAGAAGATCTTCGACGACGTTTTCATCCAACCCGCTGCGGGCGATGCAGGCGGCGCGCTCGGCGCGGCGCTCTATGCGTGGCACCACATACTCGGAAATCCTCGCACTGTTGATGGCGTCCACGACTCGATGCGCGGCGCGATGCTGGGTCCGTCGTTTCCGCGCGAGCAGATCAAGCGATTCCTCGACGACAACAAGCTTCCGTATCACGATCTTCCGGACGGTGAGCGCAACGAGTACATCGCGAAAGCCGTCGCGGAGGAGAAGGTCGTCGGCCTGTTCCAAGGCCGGATGGAATTCGGGCCGCGATCGTTGTGCGCGAGGTCGATCATCGCCGACGCCCGCAGCACGAAGATGCAGTCGTACCTGAACATCGCGACAAAATTCCGCGAGAGCTTCCGCCCGTTCGCGCCGATCGTGCTCGAAGAGGACGCTGCGTCATTCTTCGAGATGGGCTGCATCTCGCCCTACATGCTCCTCTGTGATCAGGTCTTGCCCAAGCGATGCGTTCCACAAACTAAACAGACACGCGGGCTCACACTGAAGGAATGGGTGAACCAGCCGCGATCCGATGTGCCCGCGATCACGCATGTCGACAACTCCGCTCGAATTCAGACGATCGACCGCGAGCGCAATCCGCGCACGCATGACATTCTCACTCGCTTCAAGCGCATGACCGGCTACGGCATCATGGTGAACACGAGTTTCAACGTGCGCTCCGAACCGATCGTGTGCACGCCCGAGGACGCGTACCGTTGCTTCATGCGCACTGGTATCGATGTGCTTGTGCTCGATGATTTCGTTCTCGACAAGTCCGCGCAGCCCGCGTGGGAAGAGAAATCCGACTGGCAGAAGGAGTTTGGACTCGACTAGACGCGACCGTCCAAGTTACTTCGCTCGTTTTCGAGTGACGCGGCTTTAGATGATGTCAGCAGGAACTTCACGATGCACTTGATTCAATGGGTTCTGCGGCTCCTTCGCGACGTAGTGATGTTCGGTTTTGTCAACCGCTCCCTCGCGTTGAGCGTGTGCATACTGTTCTTTCTCGCCGTCGGACTCGTCATCGCCGCGGCGCAGGTGTCTGCGCCATTCATCTACACTTTGTTCTAGATCATGCCTCGGCGCGATGACATCCATACGATCCTGATTCTTGGATCTGGTCCGATCGTCATCGGCCAAGGGTGCGAATTCGATTATTCCGGCACGCAGGCGTGCAAGGCGCTGCGGAGCGAGGGCTATCGCGTCGCGCTCGTGAACTCGAATCCAGCGACGATCATGACCGATCCGCAGTACGCCGATCGGACGTACATCGAGCCCATCACCGCTGAAGCGGTCACGAAGATCATTGAGGCGGAAGCAGCGGGACCACATCCAATTCAGGCGATTCTGCCGACGATGGGTGGGCAGACCGCGCTGAACGTCGCCTGCCAGTTGCATGACTCTGGCGTCCTTCGCAAACACGGCGTCGAGATGATTGGCGCGACGCGCGATGCGATCTATCGCGCCGAGGATCGCGAGCTCTTCAAACGCACGATCGAAGCGATCGGCCTGAAGTCGGCGCGGTGCGCGACGGCGCACTCGCTTGAAGAGGCTTGGCGCGTGCTCGAAACTACCGGCCTGCCGGCGATCATTCGGCCGGCGTTTACGCTGGGCGGAACCGGTGGTGGCGTGGCGTACACGCGAGAGGAATTCGAGCTGATCGTGCGGCGCGGACTCGATGCGTCGATGAACCGGCAAGTTCTCATCGACGAGTCACTCCTCGGTTGGAAGGAATACGAACTCGAAGTCATCCGCGACCGCAACGACAACTGCATCATCGTCTGCGGCATTGAGAACATCGACCCGATGGGAGTTCACACCGGTGATTCCATCACCGTCGCGCCGATCATGACGCTGACGGATAAGGAATATCAGCGGATGCGCGATGCGGCGATCGCGATCCTGCGCGCCGTGGGCGTGGAGACGGGCGGCTCGAATGTCCAGTTCGCCGTCAACCCGCGAGATGGGACGATGCTTGTCGTGGAGATGAACCCGCGAGTCTCGCGTTCGTCGGCGCTGGCGTCGAAGGCGACGGGTTATCCGATCGCGAAGATCGCAGCGAAGCTCGCTGTTGGTTACACGCTCGACGAATTGCGCAACGACATCACGGGTACGACGAGCGCGTGCTTCGAACCGTCGATTGACTACGTCGTCGTGAAGATGCCGCGCTGGACCTTCGAGAAGTTCCCAGAGGCCGATGAGACGCTGACGACGCAGATGAAGAGCGTTGGCGAAGCGATGAGCATTGGGCGCACCTTCAAGGAGAGCTTCCAGAAGTCGATTCGCTCGATGGAAGTAAAGCGATTTGGCCTCGGACTCGACAAGAACGACAAGTGGCTCGCTGCGCGCCGAGCGACCAAAGCGTCGCCCGCGCTGGCGGCTGACGGTTCAGTGATCGAGTGGCCAATCCCAGACGAATTGTTAGTTCGGAAACTGACCGTTCCGAGCCAAGGACGTCTTTATTACATCCGCTACGCCCTCAAGATGGGCTGGAGCGTTGCGCGGGTCAATCAGCTGACGAACGTCGATCCGTGGTTTCTTGATCAGATCAGTCAGCTCTGCGAATTCGAAGATGTGCTCTGTTCCTATGCGGCGCTTGAGCAGGTGCCAGCGGACGTCTTGCGACAGGCGAAGCAGTTCGGCTACTCAGATCCGCAACTCGCTAATCTCTATCTCGGCGACATCTCGACGAAGTCCATCCTCGCCGTTCGCGGGCGCAGGAAGAAGCTCGGAATCGAGCCGGTGTATAAGCTCGTCGACACTTGCGCTGCTGAGTTCGAGGCGCAGACCCCGTACTACTATTCGACTTACGAGAACTCGTTCGTTGCTGCGGCGGGAACGCCGTCCGCTGGTCGGCTGTGCGATGACGAGATCCGTGTCACCGCGAAGCCCAAGATCGTCGTACTCGGAGGCGGACCGAACCGGATTGGTCAAGGTATCGAGTTCGACTACTGCTGCTGCCAGGCCAGCTTCGCGTGCCGTGAATTAGGTTTTGAGAGCGTCATGATCAACTCGAATCCGGAAACGGTTTCGACTGACTACGACACATCCGACTTGCTCTTCTTTGAACCGCTCACGCTCGAGGACGTTCTCAACGTTGTCGAGCGCCTGAACGGACCGGGCGCAGACGCGCTCGATCGCCCCGGCAACGTTGCCGGGGTCATCGTGCAACTCGGCGGACAGACGCCGCTCAATCTCGCGCAGGGTCTCAAGGACGCTGGAGTGCCGATCATTGGCACGACGCCCGAGAGCATCCACCTCGCGGCTGATCGCGAGGCGTTCGGTGGCATCATTCGTGAGTTGGGACTACGCCAGCCCGCGAACGGGATCGCATACGACCTCGAGAGCGCGAAGTCCATTGCGCGCGAGTTGGGCTATCCGGTTTTGCTTCGACCGAGCTATGTACTGGGTGGTCGCGGGATGGAGATCTGTGCGGTCGAAGCCGACGTCGAGCGCTTCATGCGCCATGCGCTGTCTGCATCGGACCGACTTGGCATTGACGGGCGAGCCAACCCCATTCTCATCGATAAGTTTCTCAAGAACGCCACCGAGGTCGATGTTGACTGCGTCGCCGACTTCGGCAGCGCTGGCGAGGGCCGCGGCTCGTGCGCCATCTGCGGCGTGATGGAACACATCGAAGAGGCTGGCATTCACTCGGGCGACAGTTCCTGCGCGATTCCGCCGTACTCGCTCTCCCCAGCCATCATTGATGAACTCAAGGATTGGACAACCCGTCTTGCGCGGCGCGTGAATCTCTGCGGACTTATGAATGTCCAGTACGCGATCAAGGACAACTTGATCTACGTGCTCGAAGTCAACCCGCGGGCGAGTCGGACAGTGCCATTCGTCTCCAAGGCGACAGGGGTGTCGTGGGCGCACATCGCAACGCGCGTGCTGCTCGGTCAACCGCTCGAAAGTTTGACGCGCTCTCTGCGCGGCGCGGACGCGCCGTGGCCAGCGCACGTTTCAGTGAAGGCTTCGGTCTTCCCATTCAGTAAGTTCCCTGGCGTCGACGTCATCCTTGGTCCGGAGATGCGCTCGACTGGCGAAGTGATGGGAATTGATAGCTCGTTTGGTCTTGCGTTCGCGAAGAGTCAAATGGCAGCCGGAAGTCCGCTACCGACGAGCGGCACCGTGCTCATCAGCCTGAACGACGCCGACAAGCCGTTCGTCGGCGCGATCGGTCGCGCGTTTCAAGAGATGGCGTTTCGCATATGTGCGACCGTCGGAACGCGTAAGGCGCTCGCCGAGCACGGTGTCGATTCGGTGCTCGTATCGAAGTCACCCGGCGCCGAGGCACCGTATCTTTTTGATCTGATTCGCGAGGGAAAGCTCTCCCTCATGATCAACACGCCGCTCTATATCGGCAGCAGATACGACGAGGGAACCTGGCGCGCGGCGGCGATCAACTATCGAGTCCCCTTGATCACAACGATTACTGGCGCGCGTGCCGCGGTCGCTGCACTGCGTGCCCTGCGGACGGACTCGTGGGGTGTCAAACCGCTTCAGGATCACTTTCCGCAGCCCAAGTGACCTTCGTCACAGGCCGGTAGGAGGCGATTTCGCACGGTCGGGCGACACCCATGGCGTGTCACTCACGCTCCCAAGTGCGCGGGGACGACCTGGCATGGGGTCTTTGCGGACGGGCACCCGTTTCGGTCACACATCGGGATCGAGACATCAACTAACCGTAGACCGCATCCGATGGTCGCGTCGAGCCCCTCCTCCCTCGATGCCACCCGCGCAATGCGGTCACCTAAGTCGCTGACGCCCCGGCTATCTCCTCCGGGGCGTTGGCTTTTTTGGTTGCACACGGTTCAATGGACCTCCCGTCCAGCGACGCCGACCATCGCAAGCGTCAGAAAGTTGTTCAGCAGTTCATGGCGCTCACCTCAACGATCCACAATCTTGCGATTGAACTCGCTGACATCGACCGCGGTGTCTACGAGAATCTCGTGCTGAAGGTGGCGCGGCATCCGTCGGAGAGCGAAGAGTATTTTGTGACGCGCGTCCTTGCGTACTGCCTCGAGTACACCGAGGGACTAACGTTTTCGCGCGGGCTCTCGAACCCTGACGATCCAGCGCTCACGACGAAGGACCTCACCGGTGCGCTCCAAGCGTGGATCGAAATTGGGACACCGACTGCCGATCGGCTTCACAAGGCGAGCAAGGCTGCACCGCGGGTGGCTGTGTACATGCACAAGGTGCCGGGGCCGTACGTGCGCCAACTCGCGAGCGAGCGCATTCACCGGGTCGAAGAGCTCGAGATCTACGCGATCGACCGCGAGCTGCTCGCCGGTCTGGCGGCGCGCATCGAGCGACGAATGACCTTTGGACTGTCGGTGAACGAGCGGCACCTCTATCTCGCCATCGAAGGCACGACGCTCGACGGTTTGGTTCAACGGATCCCAGTCGTCGGCGAGTGACGGCGAGTGTCACACCGGGCTGAGCCCAAGCAACAGCCGGGTGACCGCATCCGTCGATCGCAACGAACCGACCCTGATCGCTGCGATCCACGCGATACGGTCGTCACCGCCACCGGCGCCCCGGCGCGACACTACTGGGGGCCGGTGGCTACTTTGAGAGTGTTCAGGCTTTCGTGTGGGTACGAAGATAAGTAAGACTTGTTCTCGGGCGGCTCAGCTCGGGCCTGGTTTCACTACCGAGCGCGATCATTCCCGCGGCGTGGGGTTCATCTCGACTTCGCTCGGGGACGCGGCTGTGTGCGCGATCGCACCGGACACCATCGTTAAGGCGCCCCGATCACGCCGAGGATTGCTTCGCTTCGTCGGGACGCGCCCTGCTCGTCGAGCGCGCGTCGCGACCGGATTCTCTGGCACGGTTTTGACCGTACGCGAAATCTACGATTTCACGCCCCGAGCGGAGCAGGCCGGTCCCTAGTACTCGGCGCGCGAGCACAGATCCCTGCGTCGGTACCCACACGAAAGCCTGAAGCGCCAGATCAGTTCGACGAAGCAGTCGCGTTGCTGCGGGCTGCCTCCGCGTCGGCCGCGCGGAGCTTGGGCTCGGTGCACGTGACGATGCTGGCGTTCCTCAACAATCTCGGCTTGCTGCTGCTCGCCCGTCAGAAACCGGCCGATGCGGAAGTGACTCTTCGAAAGATGGCCGCTGGTGTCGAGAGCATGATGCCCGGGGGCCACTGGATGCGCGGGCAAGCTAGCGTCAAGCTTGCGCGGAGTCTGATCGGCCAAGCGAAGGACACCGAGGCCGAACCCGCTCGCGATTTTCGGCTACGAGCAGCTCGCGAAGGCTCTGCTCCCTAGAAGTGATCGGCGCAAGAGCGCGGCGACCTTGATAGCCGAGATGTACGCGAAGTGGGGAAAGCCCGATAGTGAAGCGGTATGGACGTCGAAGGAGTAGCGTCGTACCCTCGGCGCGTCGTTCGCGCGAGATCGGCAGTGAGGCAACATGCACACGTCTGCAGAGAAGCCATCGTCTGAGCGTGACCGCGGAGGTGCTGGCGCTCCGCTCAGTGCTCGCTCTCGCGCGGAAGCCCTGCGTCGAGACGACGCGGCACCGAGCGCGGCTGCATCTCGCCTAGCGCGTGAATTTCGCTCGATTCCGTTGCAGCATCAAGCGGCTAACAACTCCTTGAAAAGGCGATTATCGTCGCCCACTATGTTGGACGATTTGCGTGCGAGCGTCTCGCACCTCACCGGCACGAACGTGCGCGGTATGCCGATCGCGATGGGCAATCCAGAGGGAAAGCGCGCGATCACTCATCAAGGTCGCGTAACGCTTTCTTCGCAGGCGACGGAGCACGACTTGGCACACGAGCTCGCGCACGCGGCGCAACAGCGAGCGAGTGGAGGTGCGTGGATCGGCGGCGGCGACGCCGAGCGGCGCGCCGACGACATCGCGTCGGCGTCACTTGAAGGAAGGCTAGGATCAATCGCCTCCGGTCGCGTTCCCATGGCCGCGGTGCTCGGCGCGGGCGACCCCTACAGTCGCGAGGCAATCACGTTGCCGCCGCCGCCCGCAGGTTTCACGACGAAGGACTGGGCCGGCCAGCTCGATGCCAAGATTGCGTCGGGGGATATCACGGGATACGCGATCGCAGGGGTAAAGTTAGGCGACCCAGAAGAGCCGTTTCTCTACAACGCGCTAGTCCTTCTCGCGAGCAAAGCGCGATGGGGCTCGGAACTTGACGTCGTCACATCCATCGGTGCCGGGAAGGGTGCGGTCACAATTCGCTTTGACGCGGCTGGAAAAGCGGAGGCCGAACTTGTCGGCAAGTCCGCGCCCATCGTGCCTATGGCGTTTCGGAAGGCAGGCGACGCGAGCGCCGCGGTGAAGACGCAGTACAAACTTGCGAACGTCAAGGGTGAGCACGGTAAGACGTGGAGTGTTGACGATCTCAATAAAGTGCTCGCCGCATGGGGACGCCTATCAACCACCGAAGCGGCAGCCCTCGAGGGCTACACGCTGGTTCGCACGGACAAAGTCGAGCTCAATGGCGAGGCGCTCCAAGGACAAACGACTCATAGTGACGAGCTCGTGACGGGAGAGTCAACCGTCAAGCACCTGCGCGAAATGCGCTTCGCTGATAGTGCTTTCGTCGACGACTCCAGGAGTTTCATTGGAGATGGCACGAACGCGGGACCGGCGAGCTTCGAGGTACTCATTCACGAGGTCGGACACGCGCTCGAAGCGAAGCCGTATGACGACCTGAACGCAGTGGCAGCGATGGACTCGGACAAGGCAAACGCAGCGGGGGCCGTCGCGCACGCCGCGCAGCTTGCGATGAACAAAGCGATAAAAGCGGCGAGTGCTGGGAGGTACCAGCAGAAGGATCTGACTGCGGCACAGCCGTTGTTCACTGCGGTGCTTGCTGCGCAGCAGATCCTTCAAGCGTTTGAGCAAACACCTGATACGACACGCGAGGCAGCCGCAGCAAGCGCGATCGCCGACCGTAACACGGTGAAAGCGAGCATTCCTACCGGCAACAGAATCGTCGCAGCTCTGTCGGCGTCGATGGCGAAACAAGACAGTTACTTCACTACGTTGAAGGCGTTCCTGACAGCGAGGGATACCGCTGCGGCGTCGCGAACGTCCGCAGACGCATTGCTGTCGGGCTCCAACACCAAGCGACTTCAAGCGTTCCTGGACTTCGTCACGAAGGAAAAGATCGCGCCGCCGACCGCATATGCGAGGCAGCACTGGCCCGCCGAGCCCGCCGAGTTCTATAACGAGGCATTCTCACTTTGGAAGAACGACCCGAAGTTCTTTGGCAAGTACTCGTCGAAGCTGAAGCAGTGGTTCGATGATGGGAAGTACTTGTAGGCGATCGTGATCGCGCGCGTCGAAACGTTACGCTGCTTGAATGCTGAATATTTGCTCCGCAGAACAATCAATGCGCGCTTCGTCCGATCGCACGTCGAAGCGTCGCGTCGCAGCGGTCGTTCTTGCACCCGTGCTACTCATCGCAGCGCTCTTCGCGCATGCAGACATCGTCGCGACTGATGACGCGGCACCTGGAGTGACCGTCGCTCCTCCGCGCGAGAGTTTGCTGGCCACGGCAACCGTCAGCGGGCGCGATGACGTCGCGGAGACCACGCTTCGGTCCGATCTCCTCAGCGCATTCTGGGGCCGTGACGTCGCGATGCATGCGACGGTCGTCGTCCCACAGGGTGCCGATGATGGGACGATCGCCGCGCTGCCGGTGTGCTACGACATTCATGGTTTTGGCGGCAATCACAAGCGTGGATTTAGGATCGGGCCGAAGCTGCGAAGTGAGATCAAAGGCGGCTATCCCGCGATGGTGTATGTCTTCCTCGACGCATCGTGCTCGATGGGACATCACGAGTTTGCCGACTCGGTGAATAACGGTCCTCGTGGACGCGCGCTGATCGAGGAGTTCATTCCAGCGATCGAGCGCCAATTTGGCGGCGTGCGTCAGCCTTCGCAGCGCTTCCTCACTGGTCACTCCAGTGGCGGATGGAGCGTGCTCTGGTTGCAGGTGACATATCCCGAATTTTTCGGCGGATGCTGGTCCACCTCGCCTGATCCGGTTGACTTTCGTGACTGGAGCGGTGTGGATCTCTACAGCGCCACCAACGTCTTTCGGGACGAGCTGGGTCAACCGCGCCCGCTCGTGATGCGCGGCAAGAGTGTCGCAATGACGCTTGAGGAGTACGCGCAGCAAGAGCACAAGAGGGGCAAGCTCGACGGTCAGATGGCAAGCTTTGACGCCGTATTCTCACCGCGCGGCACTGATGGACGTCCGATGGTGATGTTCGACCGCGAGACGGGAGCTATCAATCCAGATGTAGTCGCCGCTTGGAAGCGCTATGACATTGGACTGATCCTGCGCAAGCGATGGAATGAGCTGGGCCCGAAGCTGAAAGGGAAGCTGCATGTCTGGTGCGGCGACGAAGACACCTATCGATTGCAGGGGGCGGTACAACTCTTGAAGGCAGACCTCACGGCGCTCGGGAGCGACGCCGACGTCCTCCTTGTGCCCGGACGCAATCACGGCTCTATCTTTGCGCCGCACGATGAGTTATGGCCGAAAGGGATGCTCGACCGAGTGCACCGGGAGATGAGTGCGCAGGCGAAAGCGGCGACGGAACCCGCCCGGTAGTGTCGGCCAGAAACGGCGAAAAGTCACATGGTTCGGTGATCCCGGGCGGGTCTAGAAGTCGTGTAGTTCGCGGAGGATTTTCCCGTGAACACTCATCGGTGTCGTCAATTTCGGCCCTTCGCGGCTCTCGTTTCACTGTGTGCCACTGGGTTGGCGGTGCCGGCTGCTCAAGCGGACACAATTCTCGTCGATGCTGCACAGGCGTCGGGGCTGCCGTTCCAAGACGGCACGACGTGGGACAAGTCCTTCAAGTCGCTCCAGAGCGCGCTTGCCGTCGCGGTCGCTGGCGACGACATCTGGCTCGCGGCGGGCACCTACAAGCCGACGACGTTTACCGATCGCAACCTGTCCTTTGAACTGAAGGCTGGCGTGCGAATCCTTGGCGGATTTGCGGTCGGCGACGTCATTCTTGAGCAACGCGATCCGCTCAACAATGTGACTATCTTGAGTGGCGACATCGGCGCGCTGAACAACCCCTCGGACAACAGCTTTCACGTGTTACATTCGTCGAACTCGGTGGGCGCGAATGCTGTCCTCAGCGGTGTCGTGGTCACGGCTGGAAAGTAAGCGCTCGACCAGATTCGTCGACGCGTGTGCTGGCCCGTGCGGCGATAGTGATCACACTCACTGCGTGATCTC
>JAWXCC010000040.1:0-32296 GCA_034440475.1 Phycisphaerae bacterium
ACCCTCTACGCTCGAACTCGCTCGGCAGCGCGTCGTAGCGTGTCGGTGCCTCTCAGGTTCGTTCGGTTCCTGCAGGAGGGATGGATGTTCGCTTCACTCGTTCGGCTGTCGCAGCCTCTGCGATCATGTCTCTGCCGGCTGGCCTGCGAAATCCTCCAGTCCAAACCCATCCGATCCCAGCATGCGTATTGACCATTTCGCGTATCAGCGGGCCGTGCGAGTCGCGGGCGGCGGGTTGCTTGCGCAACTCGCGCTAGGCATCGCGCTTCTGATCGGCGGCACGTTCTCACAGAGTACGGCCGCGACGATCGCGTCGCTGTACGTTCTGGCGTGCCTGCCTATCTGGCTCGGACTCGTCATCGTCTTCCACCAGCATCGCTTGGAACGCCTCGAGGCGCTCGAACGCGACGAACTTGCAGCGAGCCGTGGCGATGTTTCGAGCTCAATCTTTGAAGCCGACGGCGCTCGGGTCGCTGCGCGTCGACTGAAGTTCATGCACACCTGGCTGATGCCCGCGCTCAGCCTGCTGGTAGCGACGCTGCTCGTGAGTCTCGGTTGGTGGGTTGTGACCTGGTTTCGCGATATGGGCGACCCCACGAAGGACGTGGGCGAGTTCCGGGTCGGAGCTTGGCCGGGCTGGCAACTCGCGCTCTCCATCGCGCTCGCACTCGCGGCGTTCATCATCTCGCGGTTCGTCGCGGGCATGTCGAAGCTTGAGGCCTGGGCCAACTTGCGCGGTGGTGCTGGCGCGATGGTGGGCAACGCGCTCGTTCTCTTGGCGATCGGCATCGGACTGGTCTTCGACTTCTTCCAGAAGCCAAACGTGCTGGAGGCGGTCGCTTATGGCATCGCGATCTTCATGTTCGCGGTGGCGGCGGAGATTCTCCTCACCTTCGTTCTCAACCTGTACCGACCGCGCCGCGCCAGCGAGACACCGCGGCCAGCGTTCGACAGCCGTGTGCTCAGCCTGTTCGCGGCGCCCGATTCGATCGTCCGAAGCATCAATGAGGCAGTCAACTATCAATTTGGCTTCGACATCACGAGCTCGTGGGGTTACCAACTTCTGCTGCGAAGCGTGGGAAAGCTCGCGCTGTTCGGACTCGCTGTGCTCGTCACACTGTCGATGATCATCGTGGTCCAGCCTGGACAGCAAGCGATCAAACTGCGCTTCGGTAAGCCGGTTGGAGAGGTCTACCAAGCCGAGCCAATGTTCAAGCTGCCGTGGCCGATCGAGACCGCTCGGATCTATGACGTTGGGCGGGTGCGTGCGCTCGTTCTCGGCAGCATCCCGGCGAAGGCCAAGGAGTTTGCGCCGTGGGGTGCCGAAGGTCAGCTTGATCCGAATCGCACGCTCTACGTGGTGTCGACCGGGGCGCGCAGCTCCGATCCGAAAACGACGGCACCAGTGGTCGAGGCATCCGAAGGTGGAACGAACGACTTCGCGCTCATTGACGCTGATGTGATTCTCCAATATCGCGTCCGAGACGGGGAGCTTCCGAAGTGGCTCGGTTTCTGCAACGACGCTCGCCTTCGTCGCGGCACGCTCGACATGCGGGAGAAGGCGCTCCGGAACCTCGCGCTGCGCGAGGTCACACAGGAGTTCGCGCTGCAGCCGATTGACGATCTGCTATCGCCGCGCGGGAAGTCGCTCCTTTCAACACTGCACGACCGTATCCAAGTCGCGTTCGACGCGATGCAGACCGGCGTGGACGTCGTCAGCGTGACGATCCCGCGGCTTCGACCACCAGGCGGGATAGAGGCGCAGACGTTCATCGAGCCGTCAATCGCCGCTCAGAACGCGAGGAAGCTCGTCGAATCTGCTCGTGCCCAGGCCGATCTCGCGATGGCCGAGATCATCGGCTCACCCGCCCGGGCGCGTCAGACGGTGGAAGCAGTGCGTCGCTTGCGCGATATCGAGACGGGTGGGCGCGGCGACACCCCGGAGGCAACCGAACTTCGCCTCTCGATCCAAGACATCATCACGTCGGCACCGTCGGCGGCCGCAGCACGCATTGATTCTGCGCGGGCGGAGCGATGGCAGAAACTCAGCAACGCGCGGAGTAAGTCCGCCGAGGTGTTAGGACAGGCCGCGTCGTACGCGGTCGATCCTGAGCTGTACCGGCAGCGAAAGCTGATGCAAACGCTCGCGAACTCGCTTCCGACTGTTCGCGTGAAGTACATCCTTGGGCTTCCGCCGGAGCGCATCCGCGTGAACATGGAAATGCGCGAGCCCGACGCTGGCCTCAATATCTACGACAACCTCAAGAAGGAAGAGAACTGACCGTGCCGCTCATGAGCCGAACGCTGCCACTTGCGATCGGAGCAGTCCTGCTCCTGATTCTCGTCTTATTCAACACGACCTACACGGTGAGTTTCCACGAACTCGCCGTGCGGACGCGATTCGGCAAGCCCGAAGGCGTCGAGCGTGATGCCGGCCTCCACTTCAAGATGCCGTTCTTCATCGATCAGGTGACGAAGCTCGACACGCGCCTGCAGCTTGTCGACAGTCCGCTTGAAACGGTGATGACGAGCGATCAGCAGCAGGTCGTCGTGCAGGCGTTCCTCTTGTGGAAGATCGACGCGGGCGAAGATGCGCTGAAGTTCTATTCGTCCTACGGCTCGATCGACGAGGCGAACAAGGCGCTCGAGCAACAGTTGCAGGGCTCCCTTCGCGCGATCGGTGGCCTCTCGTTCAGCGACCTCGTCGGTGCGAAGAGCCGACTGCCCGATGCGGAGAAGGCGATCCTTGCCGACCTGTCTAAAGGAAGTCTCACGGGCATCGTTCCGGTGACGGTCGGGATTAGCCAAGTGCTCCTTCCGCCGAAGACGACGACGGCTGTCCTCAACCGCATGGCCGAAGTGCAGAAGACGCTTGCGAGCACTGAGCAGCAGCGCGGGGCCGCTGAAGCCGAAGCGATCAAGAGTGCGGCGCGGACGCAGGCCGACACCATCAAGAACTTCGCCGACACTTGGGCGCAACAGATTGCAGCTCGAGGAGACCAAGAAGCGGCGCGGTACTACCAAGAGATGACGAAGCACCGCGATCTCGCGATCTTCCTAGCGTGGCTCGACACGCTGAAGGCGGGTCTCGGTGGCGCGACGACGTTCGTCACCGATGTCAGCCACGAGCCCTTCCATATTCTTGACACCGGCGCCAACGTCGATGCGAACGGCATTCCGACACCGACAGCGCCGACCATTCAATCGGAACCGAAGGCGGGAACCGGAAGTGGTGCAGCACCGGCTCGCATCCCCGGAGGAAGCTGACCATGGCCGAGCGACCGACCGACGCGCCGCGCGGTGATTCCAGCGACGATGTCGACAATTCCAGCGGCGTGCCCACCGATGCCTCAGATACCAGCGCCGCGTTTGCCGAGGAGCCGCGCCGCGAGGCGAGCGCCCGTTTCGACGTCAAGGGCGAGCAGAGCGCATCTGCTGAGATGCGCGACGCGATGGACCCGGCAAACCAGAGCCTCGCCGAGGCGCTGCGGCTCTCGTATCGCGTCCTCCAAGTCGGAATCCTCGCGCTGGTCGTCACCTTCCTGTTCTCAGGCTTCCAGTCGGTTCGAGAGGGAGCGACCGGAGTCAAGACGATTTTCGGTCGAATCGTCGGTGACGCGGGCGGCGAACAACTCGCCCCAGGACTTCAGCCATTCTGGCCCTACCCGATCGGCGAGTTGATAGTCTTCGATCAGAAGTCTGGCGTGCGGTTGGAGGAGCAATTTGAGCCGCGCCGACGTGAAAACCTCGCGACCAAGGAAGCACAGATCAACGCCGAGGACTCCCTCCGCGACATGGTTGCGGGCAAAGATGGATTCGTGCTCACCGCTGACGGCGACATCGCGCACGTCGCGCTCAACGCCACCTACACGGTGCAAGACGCAGTGGAGTTCCTTGAACGGGTAAGTCCCGACACTGCACAGAAGAGCGGCACAGCTCAGAAGATAGTCCGAGCCGCGCTCATGCGGGCGATGGTCCTCGCGGCGGGGCAGTTCACGCTCCGCGATTTCATCGACAAGACCGATCCTGTGACCGCTGCGGTTCGCGAGCGGGCCCAAGAGATCTTGGACGAACTGCACACCGGCATCGTTGTCGCGGACATCACATTCATCGATCGTTCGCCACCGCGTTTCGTCGAGGGCAAGTTCCGCGAAGTGCAGGCCAAGCGTGCGGAAGCTGCGGCCGTTGTCGAGCACGCGAAACAAGAGGTCGCGGCAATCCTCACCGGTATCGCTGGCGAGCAGGCGCAGAGGGACTTGACCGAACTCATTCGTCAGTACGACGCGGCACTCGTGCGCGGCGATCAGGCGAGCGCAGATTCAGTTGCTGACGCCATTGGCAAGCGTTTCGAAGACGACGACGTCGGGGGAACTGTTGCTCGGGTCGTGCAGCGGGCGAAAGCCGGGGAAGCCACCGTGGAGGCGTCGCTCATCCGCGAGATCAGCCGTCTCCGCGGCCTCGCGCCCGCGTTCGAGCAGAATCCGCGGCAACTCACCCGACAGCTGTGGCTCGAAGCGCTGCGGACGGTGATGACCGGTCCCGAGGTCGAAATCGTCTCCGCGCCAAGAGGGATCGGCGCGTTTGATCTGAGGATTCTTTCGTCGCAGCAGGTCATGCAGTCGCGGCGACAAGCGGACCTCGATCGACGCAAGCGCGCGGCCGACGAGAACGAGTTGAAGTACGCGGACTGGCAGTTCGGCGGCTCACAGATCTTCATCGGTGGCAACGCAGGTCGATTGGACAACACGGCGACGAAGGGCAAGGGAAGAGACGACATTCCGAGCAACACCAACAGCGCGCAGCCAGCGAGGCAGCCGTAGCGTTGACGATCCCGAGACGAGGAAAGAGACATGGCGACGGGAATGGCGACGGCGCGACAATCGTTGGCTTTCGATGCGGACAAAGTGGTGCAGGCGGTGGGCCTCACCAAAGTGTTTAGCGACTTTTGGCTGCGTGCGAAGGCGCGAGCTGTCGATGGCATCGACTTCGAAATCAACCGCGGCGAGGTGTTCGGCCTGCTCGGACCCAACGGAAGTGGCAAGAGCACGACTATCAAAATGCTGCTCGGCCTGCTGCACAAGACGAAGGGCACACTGCTCGTCTTCGGACGCGATCCATCCGACGTCGCCGTCAAGAAGCGCATCGGGTACCTGCCCGAAGAGTCGTACATGTACCGTTTCCTCAATCCGCAGGAAACGCTTGATTACTACGCGAAGTTGTTCGGTCTAGGGCGCGCTGAGCGACAGCGCCGCATTGGCGAACTGCTGGAGATGGTCGGGCTGCACCAAGTGCGAAATCGTGCCGTTGGTGAATTTTCTAAGGGCATGACACGACGACTTGGGCTCGCGCAAGCGCTCATCAACGATCCCGAGTTCTTGATTCTCGACGAGCCAACCAGCGGACTCGATCCGGTTGGTGCTCGTCAAGTGAAGGACCTCTTGCTTGAGCTTGGCCGACGCGGAAAGACGATTCTGCTTTCGTCGCACATGCTCGACGAGGTAGAGGATGTGTGCGACCGAATGGTTGTGCTGTACGGCGGCAAAATCCGCGCGGAAGGCACGGCCGAGGCGCTTCTGACGGATGCGTCGCGAACGGTGATCACGATGCCGCGCATCGGTGCGGCGACGGTCGCTCGAATCGATCAAATGCTGCACGACACCGAAGGCGTCGGCATCGATTCGGTCGAGGCACCGCGCGAACGACTCGAAGACTTCTTCATGGACTTGGTAGAGAAGGCGCGTCAGGAGCAGATAGCAACCAGTGGTGCGCTGCACGGCGGCCGAACGGCGGCCTTCCTCGTCGATCCGGAGACGCCGCGCGACGGCGAGGGACTCGTCGACGACCTCGTTCGCGAGCGAATGGAGCCAGCGGCCCGCGCGGTTGAGATCAGCGCGAACGCAAAGAAAGTTCAAGATGCCGCGCGGCGCGATGACGTCCTCCAAGACCTCTTGCAGGACAAGCCTCGCCCCGAAGCGAAGGCGACGACCGCGAAGCCCGAGGTTGCGAAGCCACGCGATGTCGACGCAAGCGTGATCGAAGGTCTACTCGGCCCCACTGGTACGGGCTCGACCGGTACGAGCGGTCCCGGCGACGGTGGCAGCGCTACCGATCCGAAACACAAGGGCGACGGGGGACGTCGCTCGTGAGTCTTCTCAAGCTTCTACTTGTCCGTCTCGATGATCTTCAGCGCCGGGTGTCGGTTCGACTAACACTCTCGGCGCTGGTCACGGTCGCTGTAATCGCGTACTTCGGCGCTGCCTGGCTAAAGTCCTCAGAGATCCGTCGTGACGGAATGGCGATCGCGACGCTCCTCAAAGAGGCGAACCTCACGAAGCGCGACGAGGTCGCGGTGCAGTTCGCGGAGAAGGGAACTGTCACCGTCGGCGCCCGGACGTTCGGCAACGACAAGCTTGCGGGCTTTGCCAGGGCGCTCTACGAAGCTGACGGTCGTCTCGCCAATCCAGGTGCCGCAGCACGGCTGGTACTCGAAGATCGCATCCCGCGGTGGGTGCCGACATTCGTGCTTGCGGACGACCTCACGCTGGCGCTTTTGGGAACAGTCATTCTCGGGCTTCTACTCCTCGCGATCTGGGTCGGGCTCGTGGTGCCGATGGTCTTCGTCACGATCGGCACGGGCGTTCTGTGTGCGTTCCTCTGGTGGATCGGCAGCACGTCGTGGCTGGTAGCCGTCGCGTCGATCGCCACGCTCCTCTTCTCGTTCGTCCTCCTCGTGCGAGGGACATCGCTTGCGCTCGGCCGCGCGACGCCGATCTTCGCGATTGCCTCAACAGTGTTGCGCGAGGCGATGCGCCTCAAGATTGCCACGTTCTTCGTCGGAGTCTTGCTCATCGCGATTCCCGTGCTACCGCTCTGGATCAGTCGAAGCGAGCCGCTGCGTTATCAAATTCAAGCGTTCATCGCGCGGTCGATGGGGCTGCTGTTTCTGCTCGCAGCGTGCATGACGGTGTTTCTCGCGTGCGCGACCGTCGCCTTTGAGATTCGCGACAAACAGATCTGGCAGCTCATGACGAAGCCGGTTGCCCGGGTGCAATATCTCCTTGGTAAGTGGCTCGGCGTGGTCGCGTTGAACCTGATTCTTGTTCTCCTCGGCGGCGTCGCGATCTTCACGTACGTGCAGTACATGCAGACTCGGCCCGCGAAGGACCAATACGATCAGATGGCGGTGCACGAGGAGATCCTCGTAGCGAGGGCTGGGCGCTTTCCGACCTATCGCAAACTCTCCGGCGACGAAGCTCGCGAGATCGTGCAGAAGCGGATCGACTCAGATCCACTCCTGAAAGCCGACATCGAAAATGGAGAGCGCGGTGAACTCGACGTCATTCGCGATTTGGCGCGGCAGGTTCACCAAGAGTTCCTCGCGGCGCAGCGCAGCATCGGAGCTGGCGAGTTTCGCGACTACGTGTTCGAAGACCTCTTGCCTGCGAAGCGGATGAACGCGGCGTTGACCTTGCGGTACGCATTCGACATCGGGCGCATCGATCCGCATGAGGTGCACTCCGCGATTTTCCGGTTCGCCGACGGCTCGTATATTCAGCGCGACTTCGTCCCAGCGCAGGCCCACGTTTTGACGCTGCCTGCTCAGCTGATTGATGAGAACGGACGTCTTGAAGTCAGCATCATCAATGGAACACCAGGGAACGACGCAAACGGCAACCCAACGGTGATTCCAGGCATCGGTGTGATGCTCTTCAAGCCCGACGCGTTCGAAGTGCTGTATCGCGTTGACACCTTCGAATGGAACTTCATCCGCGCGCTCGCCGTTCAGTTCATGAAGCTCGCGTTTCTCAGTATGTTCGGCGTGTGCGCGGCGACGGTTCTGTCGTTTCCGGTCGCATGCGTTCTGAGTTTTACGGTGCTGTCGATCGGCAGCCTCGCGCCGTTCCTCGGCATGTCGCTCGACGAGTACCGCATCAAGAGCGACGCGCCCGCCCTCTGGCAGGCGTTCCAGTTCGTCATCAAAACTGTGGCGACCGGGGCGGAGTGGATGCTGCGCGCCTTCGGCGAAGTCCGGCCGACCGCGCTTCTCGTAGAGGGTCGTGTCATCGGATGGCCGGATCTACTCCGAACCTTTGTCATCATTGGCGCCGTATGGACCGGCGGAGCTTTTGTGCTTGGATATGTAGTGTTCAGGCGAAAAGAACTCGCGACCTATAGCGGTAATACATGAGCGCACCAACACTCCACCTTCCGAGGGCGCGCGAATGATGAACGATCGCGTCATACAGTTCGTGTCAGTTGGTGCCGCTGTAGCGCTCCTTGGCGTTGGCGGCGCACTCTTGCCAAGAGTCGTTGACAGTGCCGGTGAGCCCTACCTACTTTTTCGCGTGGGAGAAGGTGCCGCAGCGACGACCGAACGTGTCCGCTTCGGCGAACTCCGCACGCTGACCACGATCGCGCCCGGAGGCGGCAGTCCATTCGAGATCGCCTTCGACGGTGGCAGCCAGAAGTGGGAGGGTCCGTTCGGATCGACCGTGAACGTCGGAGCGCTCATCAACGGCGACATGCAGCGATTCGAGGGCGTCCTTGAAAGCACCGATGGGTATGGGCTGCGCTATACCGACGTTGCCGTTGAAGGCGCGCCCCCAATCGTCGCGCTCGGTACTGCGCTCGGTGCGTTTCGTGGACTCATCGTGGATTACCTATGGATCAAGGTAAACATGATGAAAGAGAAGGGCCTCTTCTACGAGGTCATGGGCGACGCCGATCTCATCACGAAACTACAGCCGCGCTTCGGTGAGGTGTGGGCATTCCATGGCCACAACATGGCCTACAACATCAGCGTTCTGACGAATACGCCGGAAGAACGCTGGGAATGGGTCAAAGCTGGTATCGACCTCGTGCGCGATCGCGGACTGCGCTACAACCCCAACGACGTCGTCCTGCACAAGGAACTCGCGTTCTTCTTCGCGCACAAGATCGACGGCGTGGCCGACGACGCGCACCTCTACTACAAACGAGCGCTGGCACGCGAGTGGCATTACTTGTTAGGCGAGCCACCGTACGGATATCCCGAACGAGTTCGGTGGATCAAGATGATCGCCGACGCACCGGAAACGCTTGAAGAACTTGAGCACGCCAACCCCGAAGTGACGGAGCTCGTCGCACGCCTTAGGAGCGAGCTCGCAGCCGTCGATGACCGCGCCGAGTTGAAGTTCGACCGTGACTTGCTCCTGAGCTACGGGCAATGGGCGACGGTCAAGACGTCGGCGTACGCCCGCCTTATGGGCCTTGAGCAGCGTCTCTTGAAGACTGAGGGAGAGGAAGCGGCGAGTGCGCGCAACCGTCTCTATCAGGCGTTCGAGAAAACGTTTGGCGATCCAAAGCTCAAGCAGGCGGGCGGGCAGTTCATCGCATTCCTCCGTCGCAAGGTCTTGTCCGAGTCGTACAACATGGACACGCGGCTCATGTATCAGTTCACGCGCGATACCGGGCCGCTCGATTGGCGACATCCGCAGGCGCACGCGCTGTACTGGTCGCGAAAGGGCAACGATTCAGCGTCGTTGCGCTATGCGCTGTCGGACAATCTTTCGAAGATCATCAACAACAACCGCGTCGAGATTCAAGCGATGCAGGCGATGGCGCGCTCAGGACTCATGTCGGTCGATCCGCTGTCGGAAGACAATCCAGCCCGCCTGAACGATCCACGCTGGACCAAGATCATCCAGCAGTACTTTGCGCGGCTGTACACGAAATACGTGGATCGCACTGCGGCTGCTGCGGATACGTTCGCGAACTTCTACGAGAACTTCTCAAAGAATGCTGTGCGCGAACTCTTCCGCGCTGGCGATCTCGAGGGCGCTCAAGCCATCCTCAATGATCTCGATGCGAAGTTCGGCTCGGGTGGCATTGTGCCGAACGCGGGGTACCAAGCGCCACTCGACGTGCTGGTGCAGAAGTGGACTGAGGGCGAATACGAGATGCAGCCCGACGTCGCGCGGTCGGATGTTTTCGAGGCATTGCGCCGCGGATTCCGCGAAGGAATCCTGTTGGGCCGGAAGCAGACGCTCGACGATGCACTGAAGTTTGCTCGCGACGTCACCATGTTCTTCAAAGAGAACAAGTACAACGACTTCGTCAATAAGTTTGGCGAAGGTCGCATGAAGGATCTCATCGGCGAGCTTGAGTCGAGCGTGCGTGACGTGTTGCGATTCGTGCTGCTCGACTCATCGCAACCGCTCATCGATCGCTTGCTGATCTTCCGTAATGCACCGGAGAAAGAGCGTCGTGAGGTGTTCGATCTTGTGAAACCGTCGCTCGAAGCAGAGTTCAAGCTCAGTCCGCTGAGTCGCTCGCTGACCGTTGCCGATGTTCTCCCCGAGCCGCCGGGGCTTGCGGAGTTTCGCGGGCAGCAAGCGGCGGAGGCGGATCGCGCCGCGAAGGCCAAGGCAAGCGGCGCGAAGTCTGAAGTCGAGCGGAAGTGAGCAGAGGGAAGCCCATGCGACCACCGTGCATTTTGGCGATCGGAAGAAACTACGCGGACCACGCTGCTGAAATGGGCGGGACGGCGCTCGGTAACCCAATCGTCTTTATGAAGAACCCGGCGTCGGTCATCGGCGACGGCGATTCCATCGTGATTCCGCCAATTTGCCAAGAGCACGGGCCGCAAGTCGATTGGGAGGGAGAGCTCGCAGTCGTCCTCGGGCGTGATTGTCGTGATGTCGCGCTCGACGAAGCGATGAACTGCATCGCGGGTTACGCGGTGGCGAACGATGTGAGCGCGCGCTGGTGGCAGAAGGAAGGATCAGGCGGACAGTTCTGTCGCGGCAAGAGTTTCGATACCTTCTGTCCGATGTCGGCGATGACGCCTGCTTCGACGGTGGGCGATCCGCAAACGCTCACGCTCAAGACGTCGTTGAATGGCGAAGTGGTGCAGGAGTCGTCAACAGGCCTGATGCTGTTTCCGGTGGCGACGTTGGTGCACCAGCTCTCGCGCGGCACGACGCTCGTCAAGGGCACCGTAATGCTCACAGGCACACCAGCGGGCGTTGGCTTCGCACGCAAGCCGCCGCGGTTCCTCAAGCACGGCGATGTCGTCGAAGTCGAGATCACGCGTGTCGGGCGGCTACGAAATCCAGTCGTCGAGGTCTAACACTTCCGGCGTCAGGTTTGGCCTCATGTGGGGGCCTTGATATCGAACGCTTTTCGCACTTCCTCGATGAGCTGCGTGACCTGAAATGGTTTGAAGAGGAAGCAGTGCAGTCCTTCTTGACTACAGCGCACGATCGAATGGTGCGGGTCGTAGCCGAAGCCTGTCATTAAGATCACGGGCGTCGGATCTTTGAGATCCTTCACGGCTTTGAAGACCTCATAGCCGTTGCGATCGGGCATGCGCACGTCGCTGATGACGAGATCAAACGCCATCCCAGCCGAGGAATCGGAGCGAATCGCCTCGATCGCTGGACCGCCACTTGAGAAACTCGTGACATCGCAGCCCTTTTGAACGAGCACCGCGACGATGGTGTCGCGGATTGATGCCTCGTCGTCGGCGACGAGCACGCGTTTCCCTTCGAAACTGGGCTCGCGTTCTCCCTCGCGGAGTATTTCTTCCACACCCAAAATCGTTTGCGGGCCGCTCGTCGCCGCTTCAATTCTGTGTTTCACGCTGGAAACAGCGTCGAGAATCTTTTCCGCCAGCTCGATCGTGCTTTGCTCGGCACCTTCTTCGATGGACTCAGCCGCGCGCGCGATCGAGTCAAGCGGTCCGCTGATCTCTCCCATCACGTTCGTCGCGACACGGCGATTCGTGGTGCGGCGTTCGACAACGAGCATGTCGAGAATGTTGAGTGCGAGCGCGACATATCGACCAAACACTTCGGCGCAGTAGCGATCCTCGTCGCCGAAGGCGTCGAGTTTGTCGCTCTCGGCGTTGAAGATCCCGACGACGTGGTCGTGAAGCCGAAGCGGAATCGTGAGCGCACTCCGCGCGCCCGGCAATCCGCGCAGGTAGCGCGGGTCGTGCTCGACATCGTGGCAGACGTACCCTTCGCCGCTCGTCGCGACGAGTCCCGAAATTCCGTTGTCGACCGGCTTCGCAAAGATCTTTTCGCCAATGCCAAGCGGTGCGAGTCCGTTGCAGAAGACGAGCTCAAGCTGTTGCGTCTCGCGATTTAGCAGACGGAACTCAAAGTGATCCCATCCGAAGACGTTGCGGACGGCAGCGACGACTCGGCCGTCGAGCATCTTGAGCCGCTCCGCGGGGTTGATGCTCTCGATTGCCTCAGCGTCCATCCGCAGCAGGTCGGCCCCCGCCGTATCGATCGCGTCGAGGCGCTCTTGCACTCGCCGACCCTCGGTGACGTCGAGGAGGAGCGCGGCGATCCGGTCGGGTGCGATGAGTGCACCATCGATCGCTCCGTTGCCCGGTGCGGGCTCCGTGCTCGGTGCGAGGCCGCTCGCCACCACTTCGTACGATCGACTGCCAACGCGAAAGGTGCGGCGCTCACTGGTGCCGCCGTCAAGGGAAACCGCTCCCGAGCGCGCCGAGTTCAACACCTCGGTACAGGTATCGACGAACTTTCGGAGTACGTCCGGGCTTTGGACCGCCAGTTCGTGGTTCATCCACGCAATCTCGCCACCGGCCTCGACGATTCCGACTCCCTCGCCGAGCGCGTCGAGCACCGCCGCAGCCGTAGCGTCGGGCAGGGGTGGGGAGATGGTCCTGAGCGCAGCACTTCGGCCCGCCACGGTCGACGCGTCGACGAGTTCATACTCGGCGGCGAGGCGTTCGCGAAGTGCTGGGTCAAGCGCCGTGCCGGGCGCGAGGATGATCCGAGGTCGTTCGGCTGACATAACGCACGGTGCTGAAGGAGGCGCCGGACCGAGTGTACCCCCGTTCTTCCCAGAATCGAGTTTCTCCTGTCGCATGTACCATGCATCCGCGAACGCACGGACGCCGCCTTCTCTTCAGTGAGCGCTTTCTCGCCATCGCCGACGACGACCTCTCCGCCTGCGGGCGCTGCCGTCTACGCGCAGCGCTTGGCCAAGCGTTTTGGGCGGGTACTTGCTGTCCGAGACGTCTCGTTCGTCGTGCCTGAACGCTGCGTTTGCGGGCTCCTGGGGCCCAACGGTGCCGGCAAGTCGACAACGATTCGCATGCTCGCGGGGTTGCTCGTCCCGGACGAAGGCGAGTTGCGCGTAGCGGGATTTGACCTTCGGTGCGACGCCAACGCCGCACGTCGCGTGACCGGCTACTTGCCCGAATCGGCACCGATCCACCCGGAACTGCGGACGCGCGAGTTTCTCGCATATCGGGGCGGCCTCATCGGTCTGAGCGGCGCCGCCTTGGCCTCGTCGATCGAACGGGTTGTCCAAGCCTGTTCGCTTCAGCCGGTGTGGGGTCGCTTGGTTGGCGCGCTCAGTAAGGGATACCGCCAGCGTGTCGGCCTCGCGGCAGCAATTCTCGGCGATCCGCGGCTCGTCATTCTCGACGAACCCTCAGTCGGCCTCGATCCACACCAACTCCTTGAGTTCCGCCGGCTGATTCGCGACCTCAGCCGCGAACGGGCGGTGTTGCTCTCAAGCCACATCTTGGCGGAGGTTGAGGCGACGTGCGATCGCGCCGTACTGATGTCCCAAGGTTCGCTGGTCGCGGAAGGGTCGATGGACGAACTCCGTTCGCGCGGCCGTGTTCGCTACGTCATCGAAGCGCGCGGTGACGCGGTGCGCTCGGCGATCGCATCGATCCCGGGTCTGGGTTCGGTGCGCGAACAGCGACTTGACGGTGAATGGCGCCGGGTTGAGGCAGACTCAGCCGACGCGACCGATCTCCGCGAAGCGATTGCGATCGCACTCGAGCGTTTAGGCGTTCCGGTGCGCGAGTTGCGTCGCGATCGCGCGTCGCTGGAGTCACTCTTCGTGAAAGCGACCGGCGCGCGCGAGGCCGACGCAGCATGACTGCGCTCCGAGCAATCTTCCGTCGTGAGTTGTTAGCGACGTTCGCAACGCCAGTGGCGTACGTCACGCTGGCGCTACTCGCGAGCCTGCTTGGTGCCATCTTCGTTGTCGTCACGCTGCGCACCGGAGAGCCCGCGACGCTTCGGGTTGCGTTCCTTGCCGCAGCGTGGGCGCTCCTAGCCGCAGCACCAGCGATGTCGATGCGGTCGTTTAGTGAAGAATTCCGCCAAGGCACGTGGGAGACGCTGCTGGCGGCACCGATTCGTCCCTGGCACGCGGTGCTCGCGAAGTTTCTCGCAGGGTGCGTCTTTCTGGCGGTGCTCGTGGGTGTTCCGTCGCTCGTACTCGCGATCGTTCTCGAACTGCATGGAGATCCGGACTGGGGCGAAATGGCCTCGGGCTACGGTGGCCTCATGCTCGCGAGTGCAGCGTTCCTTGCGATCGGGATCTTGGCGTCAACGCTCACGTCGAATCAACTCGTCGCGTTTCTCGTCCCAGTGTTCGTCATGTTCGCGCTCTCGCTCGGTAGTCGCGCGCTGGGTGCGATTCTGCCAGCGGAATGGGCGTCCATCGCGTTCGGAGCTGATCCGTTGCGCCGGGTTGAGGACTTTGTCCTTGGGCTCGTCGACACAGCCAACGTCGTCTACTTCATCGCTGTTACCGCGGCCGCACTAGCTATTGCGTCGGTCAGTCTGGGGCGCGTCCGAGAGGGCGGTTTCGGCGGTCGGGCCCGCACAGCGCTTGGTCGATTGGCGTGGCGAGGCGAGGCGCTCGTCTTTGCGCTCGGTGCGCTCGCTGCCGCAGGCGCGGCGACGGCGCTTGCTGGTGTTCCGATCTTGCGTGCCGAGATTGATGGGACCAAGACTCGTGCGTACTCGCTGTCGCCATCGTCTGAGGAACTCGCTCGTTCGCTCTCGGGCGACTGGACGATCGCGATGCTGGTCGGCAATCAACGAGCTGATCTCGCTTCGCTCAGGCGCGTTGATGAAGTGCTTGCGAACCTGACGGCGGCGAACCCGACGATACGGACCGAGCGCATCGACCCAGATGATGCCCGCAGCGGCGCGCAGTTCGAGGCGCTGCTTGAACGCCTCGCGCGTGCAGACGCGCCAGCGCTCGCGGCATGGACACCCGCGCTCGAGAGCGCCTTTGCGGGTTATGACGAGCTGCGGTCGTTCGCACGGGAGGAGTTGCAAGCACTGCTGCCGGTGATCGCGGGTTTGGCAGCGGACGCGACGCTTCGCCCTCAGCTTGAACAACTCGCTGGTGGGCTGGCGCAGCTCACCGACCTCTCGAACGATGCAGGCGAGTCGTTCATCGAATCTGTCCGCACGTTGCTGCGCACCAGCGCGACGCGCCCGCTACCAGACTACGAAGGCGCGCGCAGCGCGCTCGTGGCCAATGACCGACTTTGGGCCGACCAATTCGGAACGGTGGCAACGCTGGCGCGCGGCTGGAGCGCGAGTGCCCAACTTCCCGACGGCGTACGAGCGTGGGCGAAGTCGCGCGGCGAACAGTTCGAGCGACAGGCGACGCGCTGCCGAACGGAGCAATACGCACTGGAGGAGTTGCCAGACCTCGCTTCAGGTGATGTCGGACGCATCGTCGGCGAAGGCGAGTGCGCGGTGATCCTCTCGCCGCGCGGCGCGATTGCGATTCCGTCGTGGCAGCTCGTCCCCGCCGCGGGTAGCGGGCAGGGTCGATCTCGTCTTGGTTTCGACTTCGCTGCCCGCGCGGAGCAAACGCTCGCTGGCGCGATCCGATCGCTCTCGGTCGAGCGCATGCCGATGGTGTGCTTCGTGCATTCGGAAGACCGCTCGCTTCTCGCTCGCGCCGAAGATCGTAACGAGTTAGTCGCGGTCGCGGACGCGTTGAAAACAGCGCGTTTCGCGGTGCGTGAGTGGCCCGTGACGACCTCCGCCACCCCACCCGCGGCAGCGAAGGGACAGACGACGGTGTTCGTGATCGTGCCGCCACTCAAGCGAGAGGGACTCCAAGTATCAGAGCGGGAGAAGCGACTGCTTGAGGTCACGCGCGGTCTTATCGCCCGCCGCGAGCCGCTGCTCGTGACGTTTGCGCGAAACCTGCTGCCGATCTTTGGACAGAAGGATCCGTGGGACAACGTGGCGCGTGAGCTGGGCGTCACCGTCGACACCGGTCGGGTCATCCTCGAACTGGTACCGACCTCAGCGGACAAGACCGAGACCCGGCCTTGGCAAGAGGTCGAGCGGATGAATGTGGGGCATCCGATCGGTGCCGCTGTCTCGGGTCAACCGGCGATATTCAACCACCCGAATCCGATCTCAACACTGCCTAGCGTGTCCGCCGTCACCATCGCGAGCATCGAGCCCGGCGCGAATCGCTGGCTTGAAGACGACTGGCGCGGCGATGGACTCGCAGCGCGGGCAGTGCCGACCACGAAACGATTGAGCGACGCGATACCGATTGTGGTCGCGATTGAGCGCGACGATGCCGCGACGAAACGACACGCTCGTGCAGTCGTCATTGGCAGCGGTGGCTGGTTGCTGTCGGCGATCGCCGACGCAGCTCAGTCGTTGGGTGGCGATCGCTACTCGCTGACGAGCCCGGGAAATCGTGGGCTCATGCTTGCGTCTGTCGCGTGGCTTGCGGGCCTCGACGCGACGGGATACGGCGGCGCGAATCGTGAAAGCGCGCGTGTGGGCGAAGTGAGTGACGCGTCGCGAGCGACGTGGTTCGTGATACTCGTCGGTGGAGTGCCTCTCGCGATTACTGCGGCTGGAGTCGGCGTGTGGATGCGGCGTCGGAGGGATGTCTGATGCGAGTAGCGCGAACGCTAATCGTATGGGCGATCGCTGCTGCGCTCGGCGGCGCGTGGTGGTCGTTGCGCGGCGCGGTGGCGTCGCGCGGCGCCGACCGATCGGCGAGCGCTCCGGTCTTTGCCGATTCGGACGAGATCGCCGTGGAGTCGATCGACCACATCCGCCTCGCGCGTCGCGGCGCTGAGGTGATGGAGTTCCGCCGCGCGAACGGGCGATGGATGCAGACGGCGCCGTTTCCGATCGACCTTGACGATTGGTCTGCTCGACAGCTGGCGCAACTCGCGGCGTCGCTCGTCCGGATGCACGAGGTGCCTCTAGCAGAGAGTGATGCGAAGGCGCTCGGGTTCGCTCCGCCGGTGGCAACGCTCGTGCTCGAAGGTGCTGGCAGGTCGTGGACGCTTGAGTTTGGAAAACGCGGTGTCGCGGGGCGCGCGTTCGCGCGACGCGTCGATGCGCCACATCCCGGCGCTACTTCTGCACTAACCGCGTCACCCATCATGGTCATCGAAGGGCCGCTGTACGAGCGAACTGTGGAAGCCGACCCGCGCGAGTGGCGATCTCGGTCGCTCTTCCCAGACGCGCTCGGTCGAGCGAAGACGATCTCATGGAACGTCGGCGACGCGAAAATCGAACTGGGGCGCGAAGGCGACCGCTGGCAGCTGCGGTCGCCGATCAAGGCCCGCGCCGACAAAGAACGAGTCGAGGAACTCGTCGCTGGCATCGTTCGGACACGGAGTGATGGGTTTCTGGCAGATGCCCCCAAGGATTTGACGACGTTTGGCCTTGCGAGCCCAGCGGCGTCGATCAGCGTCGTGTTTGACGGCGACGAAGGGAGCGCGACGCGGACGCTGAAGATCGGCGGATTGTTAGGCGTCGGGACCAATGATCGGTATGCAGCAATCGACGGGGTCGCATCGGTCATGCGCATTTCCGCCGGGACTCAGGCAGTGCTTCTGCCTCGCATCGAAACGCTGATTGATCCGTCGGGCTCGGGAGCGCGACCCGCGGACGTCAAACGCATCGAAGTGCGGCCGAAGAACTCCGACGCCTTTGAGTTCGTGCGTGATCTCGATCGTTGGACGGCCTCGCGCATCGTCGGAGGCGTCACATCGCCCGCGATCGCGATTCCTTCCGAGGGACCGGAGCGACTGCTCAAACAACTGTGCGTCGATCGCGCCCCGGAGCTCGCGCTTGGGACGTTTCCTGCGGCCATGGAAGTAGCTCAGGTCTTACTCTTCGGATTCGATCAGCGTCCGCTCGATGTGGTACGCGTTGCGAAGGACACGAAGACCGGGAAGTGGGGCTTCGAGAATGGCGACGGCGCGCTGCGCATTCATCCTGGCGGCACGCCCGTCGTACTTCTCGCGGATGATTTCGGCGTTCCAAAGTGATCGTTACGGCACGGGATCGTGCCCGTGGCCACCCCACGGATGGCAGCGAACGACCCGGCGGACAGTGAGCCAACTGCCGCGAAGTGCGCCGTGCCGGCGCAGCGCTTCAAGACCATAGAACGAGCAGCTGGGATTGAAGCGGCAGTGGCCGCCGAGCAGGGGACCCAGCGTGCGCTGGTACCCAAGCACGATCACGATGAGACTTCGGGCGGCGAGCGACGGTCGTCGTTCGCCGCCGGATCGCGATTGCGTCGGTCGTGTCGTTTCACCCATGTGCGGTGCAGGTGTTCCATCGCTCCAACGAGCAACTCTTGATACGCGTTGAGCGGAAGATCCGGGTGTGCGTGCGAGGAGACCACCACATCGTACGGGCCTGGCATACTCTCACGCGACGTGCGGAACGCTTCGCGAATCATGCGCTTGAGTCGGTTCCGCCGCACGGCGTTGCCGACGCGCCGGCCGATCGAGAGCCCGAGGCGAAGACCACCGAGTTCATTGGGAACCGCGTGCACGACTAACGGTCCGCGCTCGGTTCGCGTTTTGGCAGCGAACACCGCTTGAAACTCGCGTCGATGCGTGAGTCGGAAGCTGCGCGTGAAGCGATTTGGGCGCGGCACAGCGGGTGTCATGCGTCGCGCTCCATCTCATCGTGATACCGCCGCATGAGACGCTCACGGGTGAGCAGTCCTTCGCATCGACCGTTCGCGTCGAGGACTGGAATCGACGATAGATCACTGTCGCGGAATCGGTCGAGCGCCACATCGAGCGTCTCGTGTGCCGCGACCGAGGGCATTTTCAGGCGCATGATCTCGCTGACTTGCAAGAGCTGCAGCGCTTCGCGATGGACGAGCGCAGCGCGAAGTTCACGCCCGCCCACGATGCCGTGCACGCGTCCGTCGGGCGAGAGCACGATGAACTCGCCGACATCGCAACGATCCGCGACTTGAAGCAGTCGGTCGGCGGTGTCGTCGGCGCGCACCGTAATCGGCGGCGAAAGTGTCACATCGCGCACAGTGAGGCGGCGGAGGAGGGACTGATCTCCGAGCGTGCCGAGCCGCACCCCTTGATCGCGGAGAACGCCGGTGTACGCGCTTTCGCGTTCAAGCGCTCGTGCCACGAGCGTCGCCACTGTCGCCGTCAGCATGAGTGGGAGAATCGTGCTGTAGTCGCCTGTGAGCTCATAGACCAAGAGGATTCCGCTGAGCGGCGCGTGGGTCGTGCCAGCGACGGCGCCGGCCATTCCGACGAGCGCGAAGTGCGCCGGTGTCGCAGTGGGCATGATGCCCGTCGCTTTGACGATGGTTCCGAAGACTCCGCCCGTCAGCGCGCCGAGGAGAAGACTCGGGGCGAAAAGACCCCCCGATCCGCCTGACCCGAGCGTGAGCGACGTTCCGACGATCTTGAAGACGAGCCACCCGACGAGCAGGAAGATGAGGGGACTAGGGGCGAGCTCATAGGTCGACGGAACGAGAAGCTGCGTGACTGACGAGTACCCGTTTCCCATAAAGAGCGGAACCTCGAATCCTCCTTCCGAGGGGTCGAGCGCCACGTAGCCAAGCCCGAGTGCGCCGAGAAGTAATCCTCCGACGGCGGGGCGAAGGAACCGGGGGATAGGCGAAGCGCTGAAGAGCCGCTCTGAGAGGCGCAGTCCGCGTGTGAAGAGGACCGAGACTGCCCCGCACGCGACGCCGAGTAAGACAAACGCGGGGGCACTCTCGACGGTCAGGACGTGGCGCATCGCGGCGAAGACGCTGGGGTCGGCGCCGAACAGCGGCTGGGGAGTGCCGAGGATTGTTTGCGTCGCGGCGCTTGAGAGGACGCTCGCGACGACGATGGGTGCGAACGTGCGGATGGAGAAGTCGCGAAGTAGCACTTCGAGCGCGAAGAAGACGCCTGCGATCGGAGCGTTGAAGACCGCCGCGATGCCGCCCGCGGCGCCAGCGCCGAGCAACGTCGTCACTCCGTCGCGGTCGAGCTTCGCCCAGCGGCCGATCGATGAACCAATCGCGGCGCCGATGGTCACCATCGGTCCCTCGGGTCCGGCCGAGCCGCCGGAAACGATTGTCGCTGTCGACGCGAGCCACTGTCGGACCGCGAGCCGAAACGGGAGGGCCGATCGCAGTCGTGCAACCGAGTAGAGGACGGCGGACACCCCGTGGCCACGCAGATCGACCGGGACGAGCCACAGAACTGCCGCACACACCAGGCCGCCGACCGCTGGGGCCAGCGGCAACACCCAGAAAACGCTGTGCGGGTTCTGCTGGAGCCAGCCCTCCGCCGCGTGCTCTGCCCACTGGATCGGCCGGATAAAAGCGAGCGCCACGATCCCCATCACCACGCCGAACACCGACGCGTAGATTAACAGCCGCCATTCACCCGGAACCCGCGTCATTCCCGCTTCAGCTGCGGCGGGGGGGAGCAGTGGACCGGGCGAATCGGACATGAATTTGTTGTACCACGCCACCGGTGCGATCGCCGATGGGCTCGCGGCCCGGCTGGGGGTTCGGTATAGTGCTTCGTTCGGCTCGCGCGGGCCGATCTCGCCTCGGGCCCGATCCGGCCTCTGGGTGAACCTTTGGGTGAAGGGACTCCTCCTTCGATCGCATCGCATCCGGATCCTGCTGAACGCTCATGATCGACGCACTCAAGAGCGACGAGATCGTTAACAAGCTCGGTGGCCGCTTCAAGCTCACTGCGCTCATCCAGCGCCGTCTGAGCGAACTCATCGACGGCGCTCGACCGCTCGTCGAGCGCAATGGGCGGAGTGACTTCGAAGTCGTGATCGACGAGATCATGCACGAGAAGATCACGATCGACTTCGAGGCCAGCGGTATTCCGCTCCCCGACGAAGACTCGAACTAACGCGAACGAACGAACGCGCGAACGAACGCGTGAACTAACGAATGTACCGTGGAAATACACAAGCCCTAGCGTCGCTGCGTGGACGTCGGGTGTTGGTGGCGTTGAGCGGTGGTATCGCGTGCTACAAGACCTGTTCGGTCGTGAGCACCTTGGCGCAGCACGGCTGCGAGGTGCACGTCGCGATGACGCTCGGCGCGACGAAGTTCGTGACACCGCTGACGCTCGAGGCGTTGAGCGGTCGTCCGGTGTACGCCGACATCTGGGACGGGGCCGACCGGAGCGATCCGCAGCACATCAAGCTGGCGAAGTCGATCGAAGTCGCGATCGTCGCGCCGTGTTCGATGGACCTCCTCGCCAAGGTCGTTCATGGCTTCACGGACGATCCGGTGAGCTTGCTGCTTGCCGCCATCGATCGTTCCGCGCAGCCGGTGGTTCTTGCTCCGAGCATGAACGACGCGATGTGGAATCAGCCAGCGACGCAGCGCAATCTCGAAGCGGCAGAGAGGGACGGGTTTCGCGTCCTCGCTCCGGGCAGCGGCTGGCAAGCATGTAGGACGGTGGGAGCGGGGCGGTTACCGGAGCCGGACGACCTCGTCGAGGCGCTGGCGGCAGCGTTCGCCGCGCGACTCGGAGCCAGTTGAGGCTTAGTCAGCGGAAGCGATGACAGGATCAAGAAAAATTACTGGCTCGCAGCATCGGCTTCGGGCAGAGTGTCGTATGGACAAGTGCCCCGTGCGGGAAGCGGGGCATCATTTCTCAAGCCCCGAGTCGCACAATCGGCGCCGACAGCGCGCAGATGAACGTGCGGTTTGCGGCGGATTCCCGCACGTGGCACGCCGCCACGACACGCTGGCCTGAACGCCCACACGGGCAACTGGACACACTCTCATGACAACGGTTCAACGCGCGGTCGCGCTCACGCTCGGTTCCGCGCTACTCTTTGGCGTTGGTGGTCTCGGCACGCTTGCACTCGCTTCGACCGAAGGGCGAGTCACGAAGCGAGCGGTCCGCACGCCCGATCCGATGACGGCGCTCGCCGAACGCGATTGCCGATTCGAAACCAGCGTCGTCATGATTCCCCAGCCGCCGCTGCTGCTCGCGGTTGCACCGACGGACAGCGGTGATGGCGCTGGTGGCGGCGTCGCCGGTTCGTGCCCGCAAGAGATCTCTACACACACGAGTTCAAACTTCGGCCCGGGAACGTACTTCGTACAAGCGGGGATCGGAGAGCAAGAGATCGCAGCTGCGTCCTATGTGGTGGCTGCGGACAAGTTCCCGCTGAAGATCGACCTCACCGAGATCATCTTCGCGACAGTGAACGCGAGTGTCACGACGACAACGCAATGGTCCGTGTTGATCTGGGAAGGCACTCCAGCCTCAGGCGGGCCGAAGTACGTCTTCTCGTCAGACGGTGATCTCATTCCGCACATCGTCCTGCCTCCGGGCACGACCGGCGTGAACGTCCAGTTCGCAGTGCAATCGGAAGATCCAGCCGACGATCTGGTGATCAACGACAACGGTTCCCACACCTTCAGCGTCGGTTACCGGATCGACAAGCACAACCAACAAACGGCGGATCCGTGCTTCGTCGCGCCGCCAAGCTGCTGCAACGCATTTCCGTGCGTCGACTTCGGCGGCTTGCAGGCGGCGAGTCAGAACTGGATCTTCTTGCTGAATTGCGGCCGGTTCGGTTGCGGCACCGGCTGGAAGAGCTTCTCGCAGTTGCCAGTGTTTTGTAAGCCGTCCGGCGACTGGGTCATCCGCGCGAAGTGGACCTCGTACACCTGCGTGCCGCCGGAGCCGAAGGGTGCCTGCTGCGTTCCCGGGAATACTTGCATCTTCGTGACGCAAGCCGAGTGTGCGACCGCGAGCGGTACATACCAAGGCGACGATGTGTTCTGTGGCATCGGTTCCTGCCAACCGCAGAACGTCGCGTGCTGCTTCGCCGCGACTGGCGGATGTCTCAACCTCTCCGCCGCGAACTGCTCGGCGGCAGGCGGAGTGCCCGGCGCGGCAGGAACGAACTGCACCGGCTTCATCTGCTTCCCGACTGGCGCGTGCTGTCTGCCGAACGGAAGTTGCATCGGACCGGTCAGTCCTGAGACCTGCGCCGCGCAGGGCGGGACGTTCAAAGGAAACAACACGACGTGCGCCGCAACGGTTTGCCCGCAACCGACGGGGTCGTGTTGCTTCACCACGGGATTCTGCCTGGTGCTGAATCAGGCCGACTGCGCCGCGGCTGGCGCCACGTGGGGTGGGCCGGGTACCAACTGCGCCGACACCAACGGCAACGGAACGCCGGACGCCTGCGAGTCGAATCCGGCTGATCTCAATCACGATGGGAACGTCAACTCGGCGGATCTCGGAATCTTGCTCGGCAGCTGGGGACAGGCCGGTGGTCCCGCCGACCTCAGCGGCGACGGCGTCGTCGGCTCTGCGGACATTTCGATTCTTCTCGGTGCTTGGGGCTAACAGCACCGCGCTCACGGACCCGGAGAGGTGATGCGACATCAAGGCTGCTACCGCGGCCTTGATGTCTTTTTGCGTTGAACGGGCGATGACCGATGGAAGAGTGCATGAAGGCAACGATCTTCGCGCTCATGGCTGGACTCTGCTGGGGTATTGGTGAGGTCTGCACGAAAAGCGTCCTGCACTCCGGCAAGGTCGGGCCACTCACCGCGATCGCGGTCCGTTCAGCGATCGCGCTGCCGATCATCTGGCTCGTTTGGTTCTTGGCTCGCGACGGCGTCTTTGGGGCTGCGGCCGAGCCGAAGGGCTGGATGCGTGCGGAGTCCTCGATTCTCGTCAAGCTCGTTCTGGGCTCGGGACTGCTCGCAGGGGCGATCGCCATGGTGTGCTTCTATCTGTCGCTCAAATTCGGCCCGGTCTCCCAAGTGAAGCCGATCGCGTTCTGCGTTGCTCCGGCAGTCGCCGTCCTACTCGGCTGGCTCGTGTTGGGGGAGTCGATGGACATCAGAAAAGGAATTGCCATCGTTTTGATTCTCGCTGGCGTCATCTTGCTGACGGCAAAGAGTTGACGCAGCCCGCGAGCATCGCGAGAATGCTCCTTCCCGCCAATGGGACCCGCCAATGGGACCCGCCAATGGGAATTGGAGAGGTGGCAGAGCGGTTGAACGCGCCGGTCTCGAAAACCGGTAGTGGGCTCGTCCTACTCGTGAGTTCGAATCTCACCCTCTCCGCTACGAATCGACAAACGCCACCGGAAGCCCGGTGGCGTTTGTCGATTCCTAGCGGCAAGGCGCCCGCTGCTGCGCAGCGTGCGGCGTCCCGAAATTCCGGGATGGCGGTCGAACCACCCGGCCGAACGATCCACGGGACGGATTGAGGACGCTTTGGTGCCAGCGGAGTCTGGCAAAGCGGAGCAGATGACATCTCCGCAGATTGCGCAGATTCGCGCAGATTTCAAGGCAGAGATAGCTCGTCGCGACAGCGCAGGCCGCTAGCGATCCTCCTAGGCGCTTGGGGCGGCTGCCGGTAGCGTCGCTCGCGCCGTTGCCGCGCCGCTCATGCTGAGCGCCACCGCTTCTGCGACGCGAATGCCGTCGATCCCGGCCGACAAGATTCCGCCCGCGTAGCCAGCACCTTCGCCAGCCGGAAAGAGGCCGACGGTATTCAAGCTCTGGAGGTCATCTTCGTCGCGCGTGATGCGAATGGGCGACGACGTGCGCGACTCGACGGCTGTGAGCACCGCATCGGCGAGATCGAAGCCTTTGATCTGGTGCGCGAATGCGGGGAGCGCCTCGCGAATCGCAGCGATGGCGTAGTCAGGCAGCGCGGTGGAGAGGTCACACAGATGGACACCAGGCGTGTACGAAGGATGCACCGCGCCACAAGCAGTTGAAGGGCGACGCGCCAGAAAGTCGCCCACTAACTGTCCCGGCGCTTGGTACGTGCCACCGCCCAGTTCATAGGCGCGCGATTCCCAGAAGCGCTGGAACTCGATGCCTGCAAGCGGACCGCCGGGATAGTCCGCCTCTGGAGTGATCCCGACCACAATTCCCGCGTTCGCATTGCGCTCACTGCGCGAGTATTGGCTCATGCCATTGGTAACAACGCGACCGAGTTCCGATGTCGCCGCTACGACGGTGCCACCGGGACACATGCAGAACGTGTAGACAGTCCGACCGTTCTTCGCATGGTGGACCATCTTGTAGTCGGCAGCACCGAGCAGGGGGTTGTTAGCGTTCTTCCCGTAGCGACTGCGGTTGATGAGCGACTGCGGGTGCTCGATCCGGAACCCGATTGAGAACGGCTTCGCTTCAATGTAGACGCCGTGCCCGTGCAGCATGGCGAAGGTGTCCCGCGCACTGTGACCGACCGCGAGCACGATGTGGTCGCTCGCGATGCGCTCGCCGCTCGCCAGCACAACACCGCGCACGCGCCCGGTGCGCTGTCGAATCGCGCCAACCGTCGCGTCGGTCGTCTCGATCTCGATGTCTTCGACGCGGCTGCCGAAACGAACTTCGCCGCCGAGCTCGATGATCGTGGCTCGCATCTTCTCGACCATGCTGACGAGCCGGAACGTGCCGATGTGCGGCCGACTCACGAACAGAATCTCTGCCGGAGCTCCCGCTTCGACAAACTCCCGCAGCACTTTGCGTCCGTAGTGCTTGGGGTCCTTCACTTGGCTGTAAAGCTTGCCGTCAGAAAATGTGCCCGCGCCGCCTTCGCCGAACTGCGTGTTCGACTCGGTGTCGAGAACGCCTTCACGCCACATACGGAAGGTGTCTTTGGTGCGCTCGCGCACAGCTTTGCCGCGTTCGAGAATGAGGGGTCGGAATCCCGACTGCGCCAGAATCAAGCCTGCGAAGAGCCCCGCTGGTCCCATGCCGATCACGATCGGTCGAGCGTAGTGAGCGTTCGCGGCCGAAGCCTTCGCGACGAACCGATAGGCAGTGTCGGGCGTCGGTCCGACACGGGAGCGATTCTTCATCCGCGCGAGGACTGCTCTTTCGTCGCGCACCTCGGCGTCGATCGCGTAGACAAACAGCATTGCGTCTGGTTTGCGGGCGTCAATCCCGCGCCGGAACACCTCGAAGCGCACGAGGTCGTCGGACGGGATTCCGAGCCGTCGGAGAATCGCTGGGCGCAGCGCGTCTGCATCGTGTTCGAGCGGCAGAGTCAGTTCGTTCAGTCGGAGCACTGCGGCAAAGACTCGCGTTTCGTATACGTGCACATCGGAGAATGCCCAGTGCGCGCCGAGTGCGCGGTGGTGTTAGATCGCGCTTGACGCTCTCCGCCTGCTGCGCTGCGAACGAGCGCTACCACCGATCAACCCGACGTCGATCAGCACCGCGACAATCACCGCTGCCAATCCGAGGCCATGGATAGTTCCGCCGCCCGAGTGCCACGCCCACGCGTAGGCGAGGGTCGTCAGTGGCAGGAAGAAGAATCCCAGTAGTGGCCAGATCGTCGTCTGGCATGCTTGCCCGATGTAATCACTGAAGATCACCATCAGAATAATGACGACGCGCGGGAACGAGAGGGCGATGCAACCAAGTAGGCAAGGCATGGCGTGATTGTGCAGTGCGGATGCACTTCGAGCAATCGAGATTCGCGAAGCGGCGTCGAGGCAGATCTAGATCGTCCATGCACCCAGCAGGATCGCGAGATCGGCTGCGTTGACGAAACCGTCGCCGTTCAAGTCACCGGGCCCCCTGTTGTTCCAATTGCTTAACAGCAGTGCGAGGTCTGCGCCATCGACCATCCCATCGTTGTTGAGGTCAGCGGCTACCGCCGGGCAGGTGCCGATCGAGTTATTCTCGATCGCCGGATACGGAATTGGGAAGCAGGCAAATGACTCGCGATTGAGCTTGCCGCTCACGAACACTTCGTCGCCGAATTCGAAGCCCTCGTAGTTCGCGACGGCATAGCTCTGTCCTTCCGCGATAACGACTTCGCAACTTTGTGGCCCGATGCTGAGCGTGCCGCACACCTCGAAACACGCCTCGATCGTGTTGCCTTGCAAGCCAGGAGCTGCGAATGGTTGACAGAACGGCGACTGGAGATCAATGCCACCTTCGACGTACACGCGATCCCCCAGCGTGAAGCTCTCCTCATTCGCGAGGAAGAAGCCCTCGCCGGAATCGGCGACGAAGACGGAGCAACTCTGCGGGCCTAACTGCAACGTGCCGCACCCTCGAAACGGCTTGCCGATGAAGTTGCCGGGAATGCACCCGTTGATTGGCCCGCACACCGCGGGGCAGAAGGCCAGCAGTGTTCCCGAGACCCACACTTCGTCGCCGTTGTTGAACGAACCAATTTCAGTAATCAAGAATTGCTGGCCGTTTCCAGTATCCAGGAGCGCGCATTCGTCGGTGAGTAAGAGCGTACCCGCCGCGCCGAACGGTGTAGGGCATGAGCGGCCCGCGGGATCGCAGGGGTCTTCGATCAGCGCCGACGCGAGAACGAGAGCGACGGTTGCAGAGATCATGGCAGATCCTCCTGATGCAGACGGACGAGAAGCGGGTTGACGCCGCGCCAGCGTACACCGCGAACCACTCTCCTATCCCGCACGAGTGCGCCGCGTCGCCGCTGAAACTCTTCAAACAACCTCGGCCTGCGCCTCGCGGATCCAGCCTTCCGTGCCGTCGCTCAGACGCACGCGCAGCCACTGCGGACGGCGCTCGAGCACGCCGAACTCGACGCCGTTAGTCAGCGCTTCCTCGACCTGAGGCCCGAAGCCTTCGCCGTTCCCTTTGCGCAGGACCACACCGTCGACGGTGATCACGCCGATCGGACGGGCGACGGCGAGCCACCGATCGGCTGCAACACTCGCGCCGACGAGGATCGCCACCGTGAGCGCGGCACCACGCACCATGCGCAACGACGCAGGGAGTTTGCGTCCTGCCACCGAGGGTGCAACCAGTGACCAGAAACCAATCCACGCGACGATGGAAACGATCGCACGCGATCGCTCGCTCACGATGCGCCACCACGCGATCGACGATCCAAATGGTCCTTCGACCGTGCCCGACAACTTCGTGCGGACATCGCTGCGCGCCGTCGCGAGATTTGCATTGAGGGCGCTGTCGTGCGGCGCGAGCCGCTGCGCGCGAAGGTAACTCGCGATGCCGCGTCCAAGCTCGCCTGACTGGACCGATGCGTTCCCGAGGTTGAAGTGAAGGTCAGCGTTGTCCGCGCCTTCTTGCGTCACGCGGCGAAAGAGCGCGGCTGACTCAGCGAATGCCGCGCGAGCGTCCTCGGGTTTTCCATCGGCTTTGAGCGCGATACCGCGGTCATACGCGTCCTGTCCGCGGACGAGATCGGGCATCAGGTCAGCCGCAGCGGTGGCCGACGCTAACACCAACGTTGCGAACACCGCAGCGACAGCGCGAATCATCGAACACCTGCTTTCAAGCTCAACTGTTCGCGTTCGAGTTGCCGCACCAGCTCTCGTGCCTCGTCGACGCTGACCGAATCGTCGCCCTTCGGTGCGAAGCGCGATCGCTCGCAGGTAGCGAGCAAACGATCGAATCGAGTGACGAGCTCGTCATCGACGCCGCGTTCGCGGAGCGCGCCTACGGCGTCGGCACGTGTCCGCTCGCCGTCGGCAAGTCCGCATCGATCGGCAACGTAGCCCGTGAGCGCGGCGAGCACCTGCTCCGGTGATGTGTGCGCAGGGAGCGCGCTCGCCGCGAGCCTTCCAGCTTTCGCGCTGCGGCGGCGCAAGGGATCGGCATCGCGTCGTCGTTTCGCACCAAGTGCAACGGCGATCGCGGCGCAGGCAATGGGCGGCGCGCCAGCGATCACCGCCAGTGTTAGGCCGATCGGCGCGCGCTCATTCGCGAGAAGCGCCGCGCTTGGTGGCGCGTTTGCGAGAAGCCCGCCTGCCACAGCTGTCAGATTGCGCTCCGGGCGTTCGACTGCGTTCGCGGTGCCGCCAACGATCTGGGAAAGGTTGAGTTGTTCCGCGGCGCTCACCGTGATCGGAATCGCCTTCGTCTCGACAACTTCGTACCGACCGCTCACGGCATCAAAGTACGCGAACGGGATCGCCGGAATCTCTGTGACGGCGTCGGTGACGGGTCTGAATGTCTGCGTGAAGACCTTCCGGCGATCACTGATCTTGCCCGCTATCGCATCGCTCGGAATGCGAAAGTTCTTATTAAGTTCCGGCATCGACGCGAACGCTGGTGCTTGAAGTTCTTCGAGCGATGCACCTTCGTCTGAGATCTGACTTGAGACCGTGAACGTCACTGTGATGGGATCGCCGACCGCGATCTGCGTTGGCTTCGCGCTGGCGCTCACGACGAAACGCCCAACGGCACCGTTAAAAAATGGCGGCTGGCCCTCGGCTGGGAGCGCTCGGACGGCGGCGTCGACGAGTGATGGCTGGACGGAGATCGGACGAACTCCAGTCGCCTGCATGCGCTTCCGATCGAATACATCGCGCGTGACGCGCAGGCCGGTGGGGTAATTGAACTGGATCTCGATCTCACCCACCTGCGGCGGGCCGGGACGCGAAGCGCGATAGTCAAGTGGAATCGGATAGACGAAGTATTCGTAGTCACCCTTGAGCTGGGTGCGGCCAGCGGGGCGCTGATTGCGACGCGACATCTCCTCAAGACTCTTCTTGAAGAGACCGAACTTCGAGTGCTCCAAGTCGATGAATTGCCACATCGAGCCTTCATCGAGCTTGACGTTCTGTCGCACATCGCGATACGGTCGCGCCCAAATGCGCAACGTCAACGTGGTGGGTTGACCAACGAACGGTGTGGTTGGATCGGCAACGATGTCGACGAAGAGCGGCGCGACATCATCGGCGACCTGTGCGTCGCGCACGATCAGGGCCGCAGCCTCACTGCGCCACTCCTTTCCGTCGACCGTGATCGCGACCGGGGGAACAGTGAGTTTGCCTGGGATCTTTGCGATCGCTTGGACTGTGACTGTCGTCGTGAGTCGCTGCTCGGAGCGACCATTTGTGATGCGGGTTTCGCTCATCGATGTCCGGCCCGGCAAGACTGTGAACGCGAGTCCATCAACGACAGGCAACACCGGGTTACCGATGTCCTTGCCATTCACGACTTCGATATCGAGCGTGAATCGTTCGCCCGCGACAACTTCGCGCTCTGACCAAGCGAAGTTGACGGCGGGCGCTTGCGCTCGCGCGACGCTCGCCGGGAAGATCAGGGCGAGGAGCGCGACAATCGCTTTCCACCACACTGTGCACAGACGGAGCCTCATCGGGGTCACCAGTCCTTGCTCACGGGTTGCTGACGTGCGCGTTCCGCCCGAGCCTTTTGCTCGCGGCGTTCCTTCTCTTTGTCGCGCACGATTTGGAGCAGGCGCTCCGCGTTCTCGCGGGACATCGGCTGCTTTTTCTCGTCGCCCGACTTCGCCTGCTGTGCGTCTTCGGGGGCGGTCTGCGGATCGGCCTTGGAGTCACCCTGCTTGCGCTCCTGCGGTTTGCCCTTCTGATCCTTTTTCGGATCGGCTTTCTCGTCGGGCTTCGCGTTCTGCTTGTCTTTGTTCTCGTCTTTCTGCTCGCGTTCTTGACCTTGATCCTTCTGCTGCTGATCGCTCTTAGACTGATTGCGTTCTTCGTCTTCGGGCTTGCGCTGGTCCTCGGCACCTTGACTGTCTTTGGGCTTCTGATCCTTGTCGTCGTTCTGGTTCTGTTGCTGCTTCTGGTCTTGCTTGTCGTCCTGCTTCTGATCCTTGCTGTCCTGCTGCTGCTTCTCCTTCTGCTTCTCCTGCTTCTCTTTCTCCTCGCGAAGCTTTTTCAACAGGCGCCACGCGCGCTCGGCGTTCGCTCGGCTGTCGGTGTCGGACGGATCGGCAGCTGCGGAGTCGCGAAAATGCGTCACCGACTGTTCGACGGCTGCGATCGCCTCGTCAAGCGGGTTCGGTGGCGCCGCGGGTTCCGAACCGTCTGGTGCGAGCGATGGGGGCGCGGGCGGCGCACCACCTTCGGGCTGTTTCTCCATACGCGCGAGCGCATCGGCAAAGACGCTTGTTCCCTGATTGAACATCGCCTTCGCTGCAAGCCCAGCTTTTGCCTTTGCCGCCGCTTCTTTGAAGAGCGCAGCGGCTTCCGTGAACTTTCCTTTTCGGTAGTTTGCGACACCGAGGTTGTACGCGAGCTCGGGCGAATCAGGGTCGACGGAGCGAGCGTCTTCGTACCGAGCGATCGCTTTCTCGACGTCACCTTTCGAAAGCAACTCGTGCGCTTCCCGCGCGGTCTCGGCCGGAGGCGCAGTGAACGCCGTCAAGGCGAACGTCGAAGTAATCGCGACGAGGTGAGTCGCGAGGCGCCGGAGTGAAATCATGGGTCCCTCGCTTCGGCCAATATTGGCGAACGACGCTGACGAACGAGCGACGCCAGCGTGAGCAGCGCGAGCGCGAACCCCGCAACCCACTGGAATTGCGGGACAGCGCGGGTGGCCGACTGCGTGTCGAACTCGCGGCGGCCGACGGATGCGACCGTTGCGTCATACACCTCAGCCATGTCCACCTGGCTTGTGCCCGCGGGGATAAAGGCACCGCCACCGACGAGGGCGACCTCGGTGAGTAGCTTCGGATTCATCTTCGACCAAACCTCTTGGCCGTCGAACGTGACGTACGTTTTGTCGCGCCCGCTCGTGACGGGAATTCGCGCGCCGTCGGCGGCGTCGCCGAGTCCAATCGTGTAGGTTCGAATGCCCTTATCGGCGTACGCCTTCTGGGCCGCTTCGACGGGGAACGACTCCATGTCTTCACCGTCGGAGAGTACGACGATTGCTTTGCCACCTTTTTCGTCGTCGGTGAACGAATCGGCTGCGACGCGGATCGCGTCACCGAGCAGCGATCCACCGCGCACGGAGTCTTGCGGCGCCAACTCATTCAGCGCGAGACGGAACGCGCCATAGTTCAGCGTGAGCGGCGACTTCAGCGTGGCGCTGCCAGCAAACGCGACGAGCCCAGCGCGATCGCCCGCCATGCGATCGAGCGCGTCAGAAGTGAGTTGCTTTGCCTTGCCCAGACGATTGGGCGCGACGTCCTCGGCGAGCATTGATCGCGAAACGTCGACGACGAAGATGACATCGATGCCTTTACGCCTAACATTTTCGGTCCTCGTACCCGCGCGGGGGTCGGCGAGCGCCAAGGCCATGACGGCGATTGCAGCCGCAACGATCGTCGCGGCGAGCGCGATGCCGCCGGGTCGCGACTGCGGTGCGAGTCGCGCGAAGAGTGGCGAGAGAGAGGCCTCCCGCGCGCCGCAAGCGCCCGATCTCGTCGGGCCGTTTCCGGTCGATCGCCAGGCCGCCCTTGGACGCCATCTCGCCGAGCGAATGGGCTTCGACTTCACGCGCGGGCGGCTCGACG
>JAWXCC010000041.1:0-2570 GCA_034440475.1 Phycisphaerae bacterium
ACGCCGCGCGGCGTTTTCTTCTTCGGGTCCTCGGGTTCGGCCTTCGCCTGGGTGAACGAGAGATTGAGCCTTTGAGCTGGCACCTTGATCGAGACTGTGCCTTTGAGCACGCCATCTGCAAACGCGAGCAACAGTTCGCCGTCGACCTTGAGCGACGCATCGGCGATCGTTGCCTTCAGTGCGCGTTTCGCGTCGTCGTAGGTGCCGTCCTTGACCGGTAATCGCACCAGTCCTACGCGCAACTCGCCCGTGATCACTCCTCCTTTCCCTTGAGTGAGCGTCAATCTCGACTCGCCCGCAGCGAGCGGACCGGTCGCTGCGGCGTCGACGCGAGCCTCACCGGCCCACGTGCCGAGCACCCAGCCATCCTTCCATCCAAGTCGTTCGGCGAGTTCGTCGTGCTGCTCCGCAGCGAGCGCGCCGAGTGTCACACCCGACTTCTTCGCCTTCGCCTCACGATCTTCCTTCACCTTGCGCGCTTCGGCGTCGAACTCAGCGAGGCGCCCGACACTCGTGATGCGGCGCATCTGGCCATTCCTCGTATCGAAGAGGTAAAGGTCCTCACCGTGACGCCGTTCGAGATACGGCGCATACAGAAACGCTGCGAAGCGACCATCGCGACTGAACGCCATACCGCGGGCGCTGGGACCGAAGAAGCTCTTCTCGGGAAAGAGTCGTTCGAGGGTGAGCTTCTCCTCGACATCTTTCTTCTCACCGTCCACTTTTTCCGCTTCCACAACTTTCGCCGCATCGTCTGGTGCCGCTGCGAAAGCAACGATGAGTGTGAGCATGGGCAGGAGCATCACTGCGCTGCCCAGGCGGCGCCAGCGAAGCGAGCAACATTTTTTCAAACAGCGAAAGAGCGTCATCGTCGGGAGGCTCCAAGCGGGCGTGCGACCCCACCACCTCGGGGTGAGGTTGGGGGACGCACACCGTAGCCGGAAGACGCGTCAAAGTGCCGTGAAAACGCTCTGCTTCACCAACAGGGAGTCCTCGCGCTCAAGACCGACGCCCCGACACGAACGCTTCGGAGCATGCGGATGTGTGCGATGCGCGATTGGAACGGGCTGCTAGCCTTCCGCATCGGAGGCATCCCATGCGCATCGTGGTCTTGGTGATTCTCGTCGCTACATCGTTCGCGCGAGCCAGCGATCCCGTCACTCTCGCAGAGCTCATAAAGGAACTCGCCGATCCTTATGCGATCGCGCGGCTTCCCGATCCGCCGTTTCGATTGATCCAGAGTTCAAGTTACGACCCCGCGTCAAAGACTCCGGACGATGCGAAAACGTGGTTCGCGAATGACGACTCTGGCAAGTTCATCCGCGTCGACGATCGCGACGGTCGCAGAGAGTCGGTGATGCTCGATGTCGAAGGACCAGGCGCTGTCGTGCGGGTGTGGTCACCGAATCCGAAGGGTGTCATGCGTGTGTACATCGATGGGAACGCGAAGCCCATCATCGAAGCGCCGATGGAAGCAGTGTTAGATGGGACGGCCTTCTTTGGCGACGAGAAACATGGGTTTCCTCTCGCAGGTTCGCGCAGTCGCGGGTGGAATCTCTTCATTCCGATCCCGTTTGCGAAGCGTTGCCTGATCACGACGGACGACGGCGTGGGACTACGGCATCGTTCAGTTCGCCGTCAACGGCAAGGACGTGGGAATGCCGATCGATCTCTACAGCGGAGGAAGAGGAAAAGTGTTGCCGTCAGAACCGATCGATCTCGGTATGCAGACCGCGAAAGGCGGCGTCATCACGCTTCGCGCCACGGTCGTCGGCGCCAACGAGCACGCCGAGGGAACGCGGGCGTTCTTCGGGCTCGATGCGGTCGTGGAGACGCCTTGACGACGGTGGACGCTCCGATCGCCCACACAGCTGCGTCGACGAGCGCAGTTGCGGCACCGCCAAGCGCGTCCACTCGACCCGGAGGTCCCGCAGGCTGCGACCACTGTCCCGCAACCCGCTCGATCGTGGCGTGTCGGCTCCGTCGCCATCTCGGGCGCAGGTACTTCCAGGGTCCCGACCGCCGGACCCGACGCCTCCGAAGAGACCCGCGAACGTGATTTCGGCGGCTTGAGGTCAGCGAATTCTCAACGACGTTATGCAGCTCGTTTCGCAGCCTATTTCGGGTCGCGGCAATGTCGTCGCGTCTCACATCTCGGTACTCTGACTGTGGTTCGTCGTTTCCGACGGAAATAGGCTGCGGTGTTAGGCTGACCTGCCTAAATCCGCGCACGTACCCGCTCGGTGCGGGTTAATTACTAGTTAGGCAGCCAAAGCCGCTGCTGCGGGGGGAACGCATCTCGGGCACACCTTTGCGCCTGACCCGCCAACTCCAGATGCGGCCACAAGGCGCACGACGCTCCTCGGACTGACGTCTTGGTCGAGCATTCAGCCGCAAACGCTGACCGCTGAGCTGCATTCGAGTGGGTGTGGCCGTTGTGTCTTCGTGTCCACCGTTTTGGGCCAAGTCCAGACGTCAGGCGCACCCCCTCCACCACGGCTGCGCTTCGCTACGCCGCGGTCCCCCGCCCCCCAACGAAACGTTGGGGGAGGATGCGGCGGCGGCGTACG
>JAWXCC010000042.1:0-5943 GCA_034440475.1 Phycisphaerae bacterium
GACTGGATGGACACCAGCCGAAGCGCGCGGCGCTGTTCCGACACGCTGGATACTCGGCCTCGGCTGCGTTGCTGCTGCGGGATTTGGTTACTTCGCCACAACGCGGCGTCGCCGCGCCGTCTCACCTCACCGAATAGAACGCGACTAGCGCCCCGCGGGTCGTCGCACTCCACGCGTTCGCAATGCGCTGCGCGCTCGACCCGCCAGCGTGGTCGCTCGAAGCGCATCCCATCCGCACGTGCGCTGCGCCAGCACCGGCGGCCGCTCCGGCGCTTGCTGCGTGAAGCGAAGTTCGAACGAGTTCGGCAGTTCGCCTTCAGGCAACAGCCACGCAGTCGTGTCCCCGGGCGCTGCGGTAGGGCCGACCCAGTCGATTCCATCGATGATGGCGGTCCGCCAAGCCACCACTCGTCACCCGCGCGGCGGCGACGTCGGGCCACTCCTGCTGCACGATGATCGGAATTTGATCGGACGCGAACACGAGGTGTGGGGCAATGTGCGATGCGGAACGAATCGCGGGGCGAATGGTCGCTACGGCTGTTGCTCGATCGATGACGTCATTGTCAACGAGACGAGCGTGATTGCAAGACTCACGCGCGATCGATGCCGCAGCAACCAGAGAATCGCACCGCGCGACAGAACATCAGCGCCGCACTCAGGGCAGCGCGCGGGCAGCGGTTCGCCTTCACCGCGCAGCGCGGTCGTTCGAGTCCGTGCCAGCCGCGACCGGCGCTGAGGCCGAACCACATGCATGCGAAACCAATGGTGACGCCGCATGCCGATCCGATCACAACTTCCAGCATCGGCGCAAGCGTGACACGGCGATCAAGCTCGACGTTCAACGAAACGCCGCCCGGCCACCACTGACGTCCGTTTGCTGGTGCTGGCACCACCAGATGGGTGTGCCCATCGAGAAAGCGCCGCTCGTCGGCGTCATCGGCCACGTGCTCGGTTGCAAAACGATTCGGGCGGTGTCGGGCGTAGCTACTCCTCACTCGCAAGCGGAAGCAGGCCCCGGTGCGCAAAAAAATAAGGAGCTCGCCGCGGACAACGGCGGTCGCGGCGCTGTCGGACACACCACGTTCAACGAGAACTCTGACTCCGCTGTCGAGCGGAAACCAACCGTCGTAACGACGGCCCGTGCTGCCATCTTCGGCGCGCCAGACGCGGGCTCGGCCGCCAACGTCAATCGCGTCAATACGTACAAGGGTGGTCGTAGCAGCCGCTGTGGTGGTGGCGCCACCGCGAGCGAAGCTAAGCACAAGAATCATCTCATCCGCGTCCACCGAAGGAATCGCGTCGAACCTGAGGTCACCGCCAAAAAGCGCGAGCACCGACTTATCGAGTTGCAGCGGTCCGACAACCTCGACGACGGCCTCGGTGAAGTCGACTAACAGATCGCGATTCGCCCCGCGATTCATCGGGTTCACTGTCGCGTTCTAGGCTGGCGCGGCGATCGCTGCGAGAAACGCTTCCGCCGCGCCGAGCGACATGCCGTCTCTTAGTCGCGTTTCCAGAGAGGCGATATTGTCATTCGATATGTCCTCGCGCAGCAACCATCCGAAGACCGGTGCGGGCAAGAGCTCGCGCCACTGTCGACCGCTCTCGCGCAGCTGGACGGAATGTATGACGAACCAAACGCAGGTCGCGATGAATACGAGCGCTGCGACAGCCGCTCAAACTGGCCGCCGACGCCCGCTGCGCACCGTGTTCGAACTCGCGAGCTGAGCGCCGCAGTCGCAGACGCACGGCTCGCGCCACCCAAACGGCCGCACGTCACGCCTGCACGCTCGGCACATCGGTCGCGACGGGTCAGCTCGACCCACGATGGCCAAGAGCGCGAACACGACAGCGCAACCGACAAGGAGCGCGACCACAACCATCTGCAAACCGTCGACCATTCGAGCGCGAGTGTATTGCGCGGTCGCACCTGAGTCCGCCCTACTTTCGTGGACAACCGTTGGGCGAGAGTTCTCGCCAGGGTGGGTGTCCACGGATGTGAGGCAAGCTCAATGTCAAGCGCACCCCCTCCACCACGGCTGCGCTTCGCTACGCCGCGGTCCCCCTCCCCCAACGAAACGTTGGGGGAGGATACGACGGCGTCGTACGCTACGAGTGTTAGGCCGCCTGCATCCTCCCCCAATGCTCTGCATTGGGGGAGGGGGACCATCGCGCTTCGCGATGGTGGAGGGGGGACGTCAGACGTGCTCGCGCCTTAATCGAATCGCTTCCAAGATTCGCGCTGCGACGCAGTCCACGTCACGAGTGACTTCAGCCTCCGCAATGTGCACGACCTCCCATCCTTCACCTCGCAAGAACGCCTCACGCGCCGGATCATCGCGCTCGCGCGTCCAATGTGACGAACCATCGAGCTCAATGGCGAGCAGTACGAGGCAACAAGCGAAGTCGACCACGTAGGGACCGATCGGATGCTGCCGACGGATTGCGACGCCGAGCGCTCGACGATCGCGCAGCCGCGACCAGAGTTTCGTTTCCGCTGGAGTCAGTCGCTGACGAAGTGTGCGCGCTCGAGCAATGGCGCGCGGGTCTGGAATGATCATGCGCTTGAAGCTGCGCGCTGAATCAAGCTGCGGATGAATTCGGCTGCGGATTTCTGGCGCGGGAAGATGTCAGGCGCACCCCCACCACCACGGCTGCGCTTCGCTCAGCCGGTACGTTCCGCTTCACGGCACCCAAGCGCCGAGCAAGATGCCCCGGCCGATGCTGTTCGAGGTACCGTCGCGGCGCCGCCGCGCCGATCGCCATTGGGGGCGGACGACACGTCGAGCGAGGTTCTTCACCGTCGACATGAGGCGGCTCCATCTTAGACTTGCTTCAAGACGCTTCGCCGCGCTGTAGCACCATGACCGCTGGACCGAGTCTACCTCGCGGATCAGCCCCGGCAAACAACGTACACATGAAATCGGAGCGCCTTCCCATATGACAGTTACGACCCTCACTTTCATCGGCGCTGCTGCCGTGCACGTCGCCGTGCTCGTGCGCGTGATGCTACGGCCGCACCGCGAGCCAGCGTCGCGCATCGCCTGGGTGGCGGTGGTGCTGGCGCTGCCGGTGTTCGGACTGCTGGCGTACATCCTCTTCGGTGAGGTCAACATCGGACGCTCGCGTGTCGAACGCGTGCGCGCTGTGGAACGGCGCATGCCAGAGTCGGAGCCGAGCGGGCCGTCCGATCTGGCGAATATGCGTGCCGAGCTTCCCGACCGCTACGCTCATTTGTTTCAATTCGGTCGAGCATTGAACAACTTCGAGCCCGTCGCGGGAAACTCCGGGCGTTTGATGTCTGACTCGAACGCAGCAATCACGTCGATCGTCGCCGACATCGATGCCGCGAAGGAGCACGTCCATGTTCTGTTCTACATCTGGCTAACGGATACCGACGGCTGCCGCGTGGTGGATGCGCTCGTGCGCGCCGCAGCGCGCGGTGTGACCTGCCGCGCAATGGTCGACAATCTTGGTTCGCGATCGATGATCAAATCCGCGCAGTGGGAGTCGATGCGCGCCGCAGGTGTGAAAGTTGGCGTCGCCCTCGGCATCAATCATCCAGTGCTGCGTGCGCCCTTTCGGCGTATGGATCTCCGCAACCATCGCAAGATCGTCGTCATCGATAACGCGATCACCTACTGCGGTAGCCAGAACTGCGCCGACCCTGAGTTTCGTGTGAAGCCGAAGTTTGCGCCGTGGGTGGATGCCGTCATGCGCTTCGAAGGTCCGGTCGTGCGGCAAAACCAACGACTGTTCGCGATCGATTGGATGAGTGCGACAGGTGAAGACATCGACGCGCTCTTGTGCCTGCCCGTGCGTGCGCCGGCACCGGGCTTCGTCGCGCAAGTCATCGGCACGGGACCGACAGCTCGCTCCTCGGCAATGCCGGAGATGTTTGTAACGGTCATCTACACGGCGCGGCGTGAACTCATCGTCACCACTCCGTACTACGTGCCTGACGAGTCGCTCCAACGAGCGCTGTGCTCATCGGCGTACCGCGGCGTAAGAACGACGATGATCGTTCCGGCACGCAACGACTCTTGGATGGTCGGTGCTGCGATGCGAAGTTACTACGCCGAATTACTCGATGCGGGCGTCATCATCTACGAGTACGTGGGCGGATTGTTGCACACCAAGTCGCTCACGCTCGACGGTGAGATCACGCTCAGCGGCTCGGCGAACATGGACCGTCGTAGCCTCGAGCTGAACTACGAGAACAACATACTGATGCACGACGCGGCGATGACAGCAGCCATGCAGGAGCGGCAATTGCAATACGTCGCTCACTCGAAGTTGGTGACGCGCGAGTCAGTACACGCTTGGTCGGCGGTGCGTCGTCTCTGGAATAACACACTCGCGATGCTCGGGCCGATCTTGTGACGCACGAGCGGTCAGCCGTACACGCCGAGCGCCGAGCTGCACTTGAATGTGTGCACTCGAATGCGCGTGGCCACTGTGGCTTCCGGTCATCGGCGAACATCGCACATGCATGGGTGCAGAAGAGCGGATGCGTCAGAACGGCGTCGAACGAACAGTCGTCGACGACCCGCGCTGCGTCGCGCTGATGGAGCGCCTCAAACGCGAGAAGTCGGCGCTTTGGTCGGAGGACATTGGCGAGGACTGAACGCGTATTGCACTCGCATTCACGTCGTGTACCTCAGTGCTTCATCCAGCGCGACACGTCCTACATCATGACATGCACCGCAAGCGGCGGACCTTGATCGTCAGTGCTGTCGCTTGTCATGCGGAGGAGCGTTGTGCGATCGGGCGAGAGCTGCATCGTGCCGCGCGCGGACGCTCCTCCCACGAGCGTCGCGACGTGTGAATTTGATTTGAGATCCAGCACCGCAATCCCCCCGCCGTCAATGAGCGCGGCAAACCAAATGTGCTCGTCGCCGGCGATCAAGGGATACTCGATGACCTGCGAGGAGATCGGCAATCGAATGCGCTTCTTGGTCTCGATATTCCAAAGCGATGCCACGCCGTTGGCACCGCACGATGCGATGTTGCCTTGGCCTCCAGGCCATGAACCTTTCGGCAATCCAGGCAGCGGCACGACGCTCTGCGCGGCGAGGTCGATCAGCCGGACCGGATCACTTCGTTCAAAGAAGAACGTCACGAGGACGCGGCCCGGCCGAAGTGGCGCAATGCTCGGGATGAGGAAGTGCGGATGGTTAGGCTCAGTCGACGGAGGTCGCTTCCACACCAAATCCGAAGTTCCGTTGACGAGATTCACCTTGTAAACAGCGCCGCCCGGAGCGCCGAAACAGAGCGAATCACCTACAACCACGAAGTTCTCCTACGCCGAGCTCTCATCGGTCTCGGGCAACTTGGCCAATGATCGCGCGGTGCATGTTGCATGGTCAAGCGTGTAGATGTGGGTCTTGGAGCGGAGCAACGTCGTGTTTCCCGGACCAACGCCAGCGCCAACGCCGCCGACGCTGCTATGGATCAGCACGACCTGTTCGTGCTCGGGCACGATGATCGGTCTGTCCCTCAAAGTCCCGGTTGCGACGTCCATCTCGAGCAAACGCGGCGCGGCCTCATCCCCGCACCCATTGGACGTAACACCATAGACGTGTTCACGGTCCGACTTAGGATCGAGTCCGACGTATGCGCCCGGCTTCATGAACGTCACTTGCGTGAGCGGTCCGAATGACTCGGGCTTTGTCGCCGTGATGATTTCGCCGCGCGATACGCGCTCGAGCGCCGCGCGCATGGCTTTGATCTGATCATCGCGGTCCGACGCCTCAGCGCCCGGATCGAACGTCGTTTCCGGAACGCCCTTCAAGATGATGATGGCTGCGAGATCCTTGACGCGCATGATCTCGCCATCAGGTCCTCCGTAGTTAGTTCCCACGGCCGATGCGTCGGCGAGCAACGGCGTGAGCATGGTCGTGGCCCAATCCGGGATCGATTTCGTGTGCGCGATCGCGCACA
>JAWXCC010000043.1:0-5389 GCA_034440475.1 Phycisphaerae bacterium
GGCATGGGTGGCATGGGCGGGTTCTGATCCCAGCAGGCTTCTTCCGCACTCCATCCTTCACCGATTCAAGAAACTACGACTCACACGATTTACCACCGGAGTTACCGATGAACGTTCGCCCCCTCGAAGATCGCATTCTCATCAAGCCCCTCGAACCCGAAACCAAGACCGCTTCGGGACTGTTCCTTCCCGAGACCGCCAAAGAGCGTCCAATGCAGGGCAAAGTCGTTGCCACGGGTCCGGGCAAGCTGTTGGACAACGGCTCGCGCCAGAAGCCTCTCGTGAAGAAGGGCGACACCGTGGTGTACGGCAAGTACGCCGGCACCGAAGTCGAGATCAAGAACGTCGAGCACGTCATCGTGCGCGAGACGGATCTTCTGGGCATCCTCGAGAGCTGATCCCAGAGAGTTGATCCCAGAGAGTTGATGCCAGAGAGTTGATGCCTGATCGCCGATCGCAACGCCTCGCCCTTTCACATCGCACGAACGCCTCAATCAAGAGATCACCATGTCTACGAAGCAAATGAAGTTTGATGTCGCCGCGCACGTCGAGTTGAAGCGCGGCGTTGACAAGCTCACGCGGGCTGTTGCCGCCACGATGGGGCCGACCGGTCACAACGTGCTCGTTCAGAAGAGTTGGGGCAGTCCGACCGTCACAAAGGACGGCGTCTCGGTCGCGAAAGAGATCGACCTTCCCGAGCCGTTCGAGAACATGGGCGCGAAGATGGTCCAGCAGGTCGCGAAGAAGACCGCTGACATCGCTGGCGACGGCACCACCGCCGCCACCGTCCTTGCGAGCGCCATCTTTAGCGGAGGGCTGAAGACCGTCGCCGCTGGCGCGAACGCGGTTGCGGTGCAACGTGGCATCAACGCGGCTGCGGTCGCGGCATGCGACGCGATCACCGCGATGGCGGTGAAGTGCAAGGGCAAAGCCGACTACGAGAAGATCGCGACCGTTTCGGCGAATCACGACTCCGCGATCGGCAAGCTCATCGCGGAAGCGATTGATAAGGTCGGCCACGACGGCGTCGTGGAGATCGAAGAGGGCAAGACAAGTGATACGACTCTTGAGTACGTCGAGGGCATGTCGTTCGACAAGGGTTACCTCTCCCCCTACTTCATGACCGATCCGAAGAAGGCGGAGTGCATCCTCGACAATCCGCTCGTTCTCATGTACGAGAAGAAGATCTCGAACCTCGCTGATCTTCTCCCGCTGCTCAACAAGATCGCAGCGAGTGGCAAGCCGCTCCTCGTCATCGCAGAGGAAGTCGACAACGAGCCGCTCGCGGCGCTGGTCGTCAATCGGCTCCGCGGAGTTCTCCACGTCTGCGCCGTGAAGGCACCCGGCTTCGGCGACCGTCGCAAGGCGATGCTCGGCGATCTCGCTGCCCTCACTGCTGGCGTATTCTTCGCCGAAGACCTCGGCCGCAACCTTGAAGATATCGATCTCAAAGAACTCGGCACAGCGAAGAAGGTCGTCATCACCAAAGATGAGACTGTGATCATTCAGGGCGGTGGCAAGCAGAAGGACATCGACGTTCGCGCGAATCAAATCCGAGCTCAGATCGAAAAGGTCACGAGCGACTACGACCGCGAGAAGCTTCAAGAGCGACTTGCGAAACTCACCGGCGGCGTCGCCATCGTGCACGTCGGCGGTATGACTGAAGTCGAAATGAAGGAGCGCAAGGATCGTGTCGACGACGCGCTCCACGCCACGCGCGCAGCAGCGAAGGAAGGCTACGTTCCTGGCGGCGGCGTCGCGTTCATCCGCGCCATCGACGCAGTCGAAATCGCCCAGAAGAAGGCGAAGGGCGACGAGAAGTTCGGCTTCGACATCGTCATTGAAGCGCTGGTGTCGTGCTGCCGTCAGATCGCGCAGAACGCCGGATTCGATGGCGACCTCGTCGTCGAGAAGGTGCGCGAAGGTAGTAAGTCCGCCGGGTTTGGCTTCAACGCATCAAGCGGTGTGTACGAGGATCTCGTCAAGGCTGGCATCATCGACCCGGCGCTCGTCGCCAAGACAGCGCTCACCAACGCAGCGAGCGTCGCGGGCCTGATGCTCACGACCGACGTGATCATCGCCGAACTGAAGGAAGACGCCGCCCCTGTCGAAGGCAGCGTGAACTGATAGCTTCGTTTGGCTTTCGCGCAATGGAAGGAAGCAATGGAAGAAAGAAGAGGTTCGCCGCGTTTGCGGTGAAGCTCTTCTTTCTCCTAGCGTGTTGATCTCGCCACTGGCACCCGATGGCCACCCAACGCGACTACTACGAAGTGCTCAGCATCGAGCGGACATCGTCCGGCGATGAGATCAAGCGCGCATATCGTCGACTCGCGATGAAATGGCACCCGGATCGCAATCCGGGCAACGCGGAAGCCGAAACCGAGTTCAAGGCGTGTGCCGAGGCGTACGAAGTTCTGAATGACAGCGAGCGCAGATCGCGCTACGACAAGCACGGACACGCTGGCTTGCGCCAGACGCCGGGTCACGATTTCCGCTCGATGAACGTCGAGGACATCTTCTCGATGTTCTCTGACATCTTCGGCGGCGGCGCCCGCACAGGCTTCACCGGCGGGTTCTCTGGCGGGGCGCGCCGCGGAGTTGCTCATGGCTACGACCTAGAGACTGAAGTCGAGATGACACTCGAGGAAGTGCTGACTGGCACCGAGCGCGAAGTTGAATTCAAGCGTCTCGACGTGTGCCAGACCTGCACTGGTACGGGGGCCAAACCAGGATCGAAGCCGGTGTCGTGCCCAACGTGCGCCGGACACGGACAGGTGCAGCAGGCTGGTTTCGGCGGCATGTTCCGCATGGTCACCACCTGTCCTGGCTGCCGCGGACGTCGCACGGTCATCACCGACAAGTGTGCCGATTGCCGAGGTCAAGGTCGTGTGCCGCTCCAACGAAAACTCTCGGTCAAGTTGCCGATGGGAATCTCGGACGGACAGATCGTGCGAATCACCGGTGAGGGCGAGCCGCCGCCGCCGGAGATGAGCGCGACAGGCGAGGGCCCGCGCGGCGATCTCCACGTTGTGGTCCGCGTGCGTGACCACGAGCGATTTGAACGCGACGGAGACACGCTCGTGGCCGTGCAGCAAATCGCGTTTGCCCAGGCCGCTCTTGGTGCGACGATTCGAATCAACACGCTCGACGGCGACCATGATCTCGTCGTCGAACCCGGTACCCAACACGGCGATGTCTACACCGTCGACGGTGAGGGGCTGCCCAATCTACGGACACGCAAGCGGGGCGACCTCAATGTGCTTATGCAACTCGTGGTGCCGAAGAAGCTGAACGACGCACAACGACGACTGCTGAGCGAGTACGCGACCATCGAACGGGTCGAGGTGAACAAGCAGTCACCAAGCCTCTGGAAGAAAGTCAAAGATTCGCTCGGCGGATGATGAGACCCAACGATGCCCGAATTCGATCCCATCCCTGAATCTGAGTCCCGCGCGACGAATCCCGATTCCGAGTTCGGAGACATCCTCTCAGGTTGTAGTGAAGAGCTGGCTGTCCTCATTGAGCGCCTGAGCGCGGAGCGCGACGACGCGATCGAATTGCGGAAGCGGTCGCTTGCCGACTTTGTCAACTTTCAGCGACGCGCATCAGAGAGCGAACTCCGCGCCCGCGACGGCGGCATCATGTACCTCGCTCGACTGCTCATGCCGGTGCTCGACCAGATGGATCTCTCGCTTGCGCAAAACACCGCGACCATGACGATCGAGCAACTCCTGCAGGCGATTTCCATGGTGCGCAGTGAGATGAACAAAGCGCTGGAGAAGAGCGGCATTGAACGCGTCGCGCCGAAGTCGGGCGATGAGTTTGATCCGCATTCTCAAGAGGCGGTGATGCGCCAGCCCATCGCGGGCGTCGCGCCCAATCACGTCGCGATGTGTTTCCAGGTTGGGTACCGCCTTGGCGAAATGACTCTCAGGCCCGCGAAAGTCAGCGTGACGCCGGAGTAGGCACCACGAATCAGACGAGAACTCAATGCCTACCTACGAATACGCCTGCCGCGCCTGCGGCCACGAGTTCGAACAGTTCCATTCGATCACCGCTCCTGCAGTGAAGAAGTGCCCCTCGTGCGGTAAGCTCAAAGTCGAACGCAAACTCAGTATCGGTGCCGGCGTCCTCTTCAAGGGTGACGGGTTCTACGAGACCGACTACCGCAGCGAGTCGTACAAGAAATCAGAGGAAACCGAAATGAACATCGCGCGACCAAAGACTCAAGACAAGCCCGACGACAAATCCAAAACTGGCAGCAAAACCAATCCGGGTGAGAAGCCAAACTCGGGCGCAAACACCGGGACGGACCCGAAGGCGCGGACGAACGACCCGACGCCGAAGCACGACTCCACTGCGGCATCGAAGGCTGCTTCAGCGGGGTCTGGATCGAAGTCGGGCGAGAAGCCCAATCAAGAGAAGACCAATCAAGAGAAGACCAGTGACGCCGCTTCCAAGGCGACTCACCCCTCGCGCATTGGTCGTGGCGCTGGCAACTTTACATCCGGGTCGTCCGGATCATCTCTCGGCGCGCCAACGTCGGGCTCGTCGATGGGAACGGGCTTCGGCATGAATTCGAAGCTCGGCTCAAAGGCCGACGCGAAGTCGAATCTGAAGGCATCAGGCAGGCCGACCTCGAAGCAGCCGGGCAAGCCAACGGGCGTGCCGCGCCGCACCGCAGGGTGAGTCAGGCAGCGACGAACAGCTATTTGCTATTGCGTTCGGTCTCGCGGTCAATCTCGACCGCGGGACCGTTTCGGCGTGGCACGACCGGCCTCGGCGCGTCTGCTGGCAGCGAGCCGTCAGCGATCAGTCGCGCTCGAATCTCGTCGATGTGGTCGGAGAGGTAATTCGGCAAGATCACGTCGCTAGGGTTCCACTTGTAGCGCCGCGCTTCATCGAGGGCATCCTCAGGGCTCCAGCCCTGTCGCAGCATGCGGAACGTCGCGATGACGCCGCCGGTGCGGTAGCTGCCGCCAGCACAATGGACCAGCGTCTTCCTGCCAGTCACATCCGCCGCGATGAGATCCTTCACGGCCGCGACGTAGGCGTCGACAGAGCCGGTTCCGTCGCCCACGAGCGGGTACTCGCGAATCTCGACTCCGCGCTCTTTCGCCGCAGCTCGCTCGGCGATTTTTCGCTCGGGTTGCCATTCCCGCTCTGTCAGATCGATGATGCACTGAATGCCGTTCTCATCCAACACGCGCGGAATGACGTGTTCAGAGATCATTCCGCTACGGAAAACCGATGGCGTGACTTCTCCGAACCGCTTGGCGACGACTCGATCTCGGAGATATCCAAACCAGAACCAGGTCGCGCAACCGATGACTGCGGCGATGATCGCCGCGTTCCTCAGGAAACGGCCGAGGTGAAAGTTGGACTTCGA
>JAWXCC010000044.1:0-2849 GCA_034440475.1 Phycisphaerae bacterium
ATTCTTGAGAAGAGCTTTGGCTCGCCCACCGTCACGAAGGACGGCGTGACCGTCGCGAAGGAAATCGAGCTCGACGACCCGTACGAGAACATGGGCGCGCAGATGGTGAAGGAAGTCGCGACCAAGGCGTCGAAGGACGCTGGCGACGGCACCACCACCGCGACCGTGTACGCCGAGGCGATCTATCAAGAAGGCCTAAAGAACATTACCGCTGGCGCGAACGCGAATGCGGTAAAGCGCGGCATCGACAAGGCCGTTGACGGCATCGTCGAAGAGCTGAAGCGCATGTCGAAGCCGGTGAAGAACTCGACCGAAATCGCGCAGGTCGGTTCGTGCTCTGCGAACCAAGACATGCAGATCGGCAAGATTATTGCCGAGGCGATGGACAAGGTCGGCAAGGACGGCGTCATCACCGTCGAAGAAGGCAAGAGCCTTGACACCGAAGTCGAGCTGCTGGAAGGCATGCAATTCGACAAGGGTTATCTCAGCCCGCACTTCGTGACGAATCAGGCCACGATGGAGTGCGTGCTTGAGGATTGCTACGTCCTCGTTCACGAGAAGAAGATCGGCTCCGCGAAGGACATGCTCCCGATTCTCGGCAAGATCGCTGAGAGCGGAAAGTCGATTCTCATCATTGCTGAAGAACTCGAAGGCGAAGCACTCGCGACTCTCGTCGTCAACAAGCTCCGCGGTGTGCTGAAAGTCTGCGGCGTGAAGGCCCCGGGATTCGGCGATCGTCGCAAGGCGATGCTCGAAGACATCGCGGTCTTGACCGGCGGCACGGCGATCATGGAAGAACTCGGCATTCAGCTCGAGAACATCACGATCGGCGAGCTCGGTCGCGCGAAGAAGATCACGATCGACAAGGACAACTGCACGATCGTTGAAGGCGCTGGTAAGACGAAGGACATTCAGGGCCGCATCGAGCAGCTCAAGGGACAGATCGAGAACACATCAAGTGATTACGACCGCGAGAAGCTCCAGGAGCGTCTGGCGAAGCTCGCCGGTGGCGTCGCGCAGATCAACGTTGGCGCAGCGACTGAAGTTGAGATGAAGGAGAAGAAGGCTCGCGTCGAGGACGCGCTGCACGCGTGCCGCGCTGCGGTCCAAGAGGGCATTCTTCCGGGTGGCGGCGTCGCCGTGCTGCGCGCTCGCAAGGCGCTGGAGAAGGTGCGCAAGAGCTTGGTCGGCGACGAGAAGGTCGGCGCTGACATCATCTGGCGGGCGCTCTCAGCGCCAGCGAAGCAGATCGCCGCGAACGGCGGCCACGACGGCTCTATCGTCGCGCAGAAAATCGAAGACTCGGACGACGTCAACTTTGGCTTCAACGCCATGACGGGCAACTACGAGGATCTCGTGAAGGCTGGCGTGATCGTTCCGACGAAGGTCGAGCGCGTCGCGCTCCAGAACGCCGCGAGCATCGCGGGTCTCCTGCTCACCACCGACTGTGCGATCACCGAGATCAAGGAGAAGAAGTCCAAGACTCCGGCTGGCGCAGGCGCTGGCATGGATGACATGGATTACTGATTTCGTCGCGCACTCATCAAAGAAGCGAAAGCCCCGCGTCACAGGACGCGGGGCTTTTTTTTTTTGATGCAATCAGATGTACGAGCGTGCGGCGTTAGGAGCACGGCCCCCACGCATAGTGTCGCGAGATCGAATCCGTCATCAACGAAACTCTCACGTCGGAAGAGCGATTCCTCAGACTCGCTCACGTCGCGACAGAGCGCATCGTGACAACACCGTTGGCCAAGTCGGCGAAGTACGCCTCAACTTCGACACGCGAGGACATCGCCCGCACGGCTTCCGCCGCAGTTGCGAGGTCGGCCTCTTGCCGAGCTCGGATGTTGGCAGGGCTCACGTGAAGGCGGTGCAGGTAGAAGCCGCAGTTGGAATGCGCAATCAACACAACCCGATCAAGCGCGTGCGAGTCGATCAAGAAGCGAAGCTGGTCGCGCAGCGAATCTTCTTCGCGCATCGCTTCGATGTGTCCGGCAAGTGGTGCCGAGCCGCCGGGAATGGCCAGGCGGTCGTAGCGCGGCAAACCGAGCGCGCCATGGAGGAACTCGTCGAACTGATCGCCGTAACGACCGTCGCTGCAATACAGCGCGACTGCACCGATTCGCTCGGCTTCGAATGGAGTTGGTGCGCGCCAGTCTTGCGGTGCGGACGACATCTCGGTCGATCGTAACTCGACGCTGCGTTGAGCGCCGTTGACCGCTACAGGAATCGCATCCAACGCAACCCAAGCCATGCGCATTCGGCGATGACGGCAAGCGTGAGAGCAATCGCAATCGAGGTCCACAGCCGGCGCCGTTTGACCCTCGGAACGTCGACCCAACATCGTCCGTCCTCAAGTTGGCGGATCAAACCGCTGCGGACGCCGGGCGCAATCTCGTGCGGCCGGATGATCTTCGCGGTGGTCGGCTTCATCGCGGTGTCTGGAGATATAGCACCAGCTTGCATCAACTTTCCGACTGGGCCCGGGGGCATCTTGCGCATGGAGAGCATGAGCGAGAGCACCATGACGAGTCCGCCGAGCGCGCCGAAGCCGCCTCCCATGCCGCCGGGTTGACTAGGCATCTGACCGAGAATCATCCCTGCGAGAATAGCGGGAGAGTGAGTTACGTTCAGGGCGCCCATTCGGTGTTTCGCGCGAACAAAAAGAGAGAGACGCGCGCCGAGGGCGGGCGCGCGTCTCAATGGTTTTGACCTGACTTCGAAATCCCCTGACTTCGAAGCCCGAGGCTTTACTTCGCGCCAATCGTGTCACGGCCGAGGATGCCGTTGGTGGTCGCGATGTGGTACGAGCTGTCGACGAGGAAGTCGTAGCTCTGCGCGCCGTAGTA
>JAWXCC010000045.1:0-16749 GCA_034440475.1 Phycisphaerae bacterium
CCGCAGCGGCGCGAATCGTCGCGGGCATGCGTGACGGCGAGCGCGTCAACGTGATCGACTTCTCGAACGGAATATCGCGATTCGCCAACGCGCCGGTCGTGCTCGCCGCTTCGTCGCGTGGCGCGATCAACGATTACATCGCACAGCTGCGCCCCGCTGGCGGAACGAACATTCACGACGCGCTTCTCGAAGCGCTGCGTCAGCCGTCCGCAGCGGGCACCGTTCCGCTCTGTCTCTTCGTGACCGATGGGCTACCGACGATCGGGCGCACGCTCGAACGCGACATTCGCGAGCTGGCTCAGAAGCGAAACGCAACGAAACGCCGCATTTTCACGATCGGCCTCGGCCCCGATGTGAACGTGCCGCTACTTGATCGCATCGCGGACGGCAGCCACGCGTTAGCAACGTACGTCGTTGCGGGTGATGACCTCACGCAGCGCGTCGCCGAAGTGGTCGAGCGACTCGGTCCGCCGGTGATCGCTGAGCCGGCCCTTCTCGTTGAAGCAAACGACGGATCGAGTGCCCCGGGCCGCGTCGCGGACCTCCAGCCAGGCACACTGCCGGATCTGTTCGGTGGCTCGACGCTTATCGTACTTGGACAGTACCGCGGTGAAGCGCCGTTCCGACTTGCGGTCGCGGGCGTCGCAGCCGACGGCAAGCGTCGACTGCAAGTCGACGTCGATCCCAAACTCGCATCGGCAGCGAACGCCTTCGTGCCGCGGCTCTGGGCGAGTCGGCGCAGCGCACAGCTCGTCGACGCGGTTCGACAGCTTGGCGCGGACGCGCCAGATCAGCCACTTCCGATCGACCGAGATCCGCGTCTTAAGGAACTCGTCACGGAGATCGTGCGGCCTTCGACCACCTGGGGCATTCTCACCGAGTACACCTCGATGCTCGCCCTTGAAGGGTCGCGCTTCAACGACTGGCATGCACTTGAGTCGGCGTGCGCCGACACGCTCAACGGCCGCGCTGTCGCGCAGCGGTCTGGTGCCGAAGCTGTGAGCCAAGGCATCAATTGGAATCGCCAGAAGATTGAATCGAACCTCGCGGGCACGAAAGGCTATGTCGATTCGACGCTTGCGCAGGTTGAAACACAAAACCTGGCGCAGTGCGGCACAGCGAATCTCTGGCGATCGGGCAATCGATGGACCGACGCGCAGTTAGCTGGTCAGACCGCTCCGCAGATCGACGAAGAAGTGTGCTTCGGCAGCGAGCGCCATCGTCAGCTCGTGTGGGAACTCGTCGAAGAGCAGCGTCAGTCCGCGGTGGCGCTTGCTGGTGAAGTGCTGCTGCGTCATCGCGGCAAGAACATCCTCGTCCGAGACGTCGCAGCCGGTGCTGCGCAGCCTTGAACTTTTATCGTCGTTGTTGTGAACTCCTTCTCAGGACCCGACCAATGCGAATCATTCAGACCATCTCTTTAGCAACCGTCATTGCAGCGTTCCATCTCACCGCTCTCGCCGCTCCAGGCGGTGGCGAATCGTGCCAAGCAGCCGACGAAGCCGCCCGCAAGGCAGCGATCGCCGCGAGCAAGCCCGGCACGATCGAACTCGTCATCTGCCTTGATACCTCAGGCAGCATGAACGGACTTATCGATGCTGCACGCTCAAAGATCTGGGACATCGTGAGCGATCTCGCGACCGCGACTCCGACTCCCAAGCTCCGGGTTGCGCTGCTCACGTACGGGAACGATGGGCTCGTCGCTGAGAACGGCTGGACGAACATCGAGACCGACTTCACCGAAAACCTTGACGTTGTTAGCCAGAAGCTGTTCGCGCTAAGCACAAACGGTGGAACCGAATACGTCGGACGCGTCGTCGACAAGGCAACGTCTTCCCTCGCGTGGGGCAAGGCAGACGAGTCACTCAAGATCCTCGTGGTGGCCGGAAACGAATCGGCCGATCAAGATCCGACTGTCAAGTATCCCGACGCTTGCAAGCGCGCGATCGAGAAGGGTATCGTCGTGAACAGCGTCTACTGTGGTGCGCCGACGGATGACGTGGCGCCCGGTTGGAAAGATGTCGCCAGACTGGCCGACGGTCATTTCGCTGCGATTGATCAGAATAATGGCACCATCGTGATCGCGACTCCGTTCGACGATGAGCTCGTCACATTGAGTGCGAAGTTAAACACAACCTACGTGCCGTTCGGAAGCGGAGGCGAGTGGAATTCCAGCAATCAGATGCTCCAGGATTTCAACGCGATGATGGTCTCAGGCTCGGTCGCGGCGCAGCGATGTGTCACGAAGGGTGGCGCGATCTACGACAATCGAGGCTGGGATCTCGTCGATGCGTGCAAGGATTCCAGTTTCAAGTTGGATGGAGTGAAAGACGACGAGCTTCCCGAGGCGATTCGTGGCAAATCGCTCGATGAGAAGAAGGCGTTTGTCGCGGCGAAGGCGAAGGAACGCGACGATGTCCAGAAGCGTGTCACCGAGCTTGGTGTCGCGCGAACAGCTTTCGTCACGGCTGAGCTCGCGAAGACGAATGGTTCTGACAAGTCGGCATTCGATCGCGCGATCCGCGACGCGATTCGTGCCCAAACGACAGCCCGCGGATTTGCGTTCCCCGCGACTCCAGTTGCAGCACCAGCAGTCGAGACGTCTGGCACGAAGTCGGCGAATGCGGGATCATGTTGAGCGCGTGATCGCGACGCGCATACTCGTCGTCGAAGACGACGCAGCAATCCGCCGCGGCCTCGTCGACGCGCTCCGCTTTCACGGCTTCGAGCCGTTCGAAGCGGGCGACGCCGAGGCCGCGGCGAGCCGCGCACTGGCCGATGCGCCCGATCTCGTGTTGCTCGACTGCATGCTGCCGAAGGGACCGGGCATCGAAGCGCTTCGGAAGATCCGCGCGGGTCGTCCCACGCTTCCGGTCATTCTTGTCACAGCGCTCGGATCGGAGGACGACCGCGTGGCGGGCCTCGCGCACGGCGCCGACGACTACATCGTGAAGCCGTTCAGCCTGCGCGAACTCATCGCGCGCGTCGAAGCGGTGTTGCGTCGTTCTCCAGCGCGCCCGAACGATGTCGCGACTCTGGCAGATGGCGGAGTATCAGTCGACATTGCTCGACGTGTGCTCGTCGGTGCTGATGGCGAACAGGCGATCTCGGAACGCGATGCGAGCATTCTCCGGTTCCTCGCCGCACATCGCGCTCGCGTGGTCGATCGCGACGAGCTGCTCCAATGTGTGTGGGGTCTCGACCCGCGTGGACTCGAAACCCGAACCGTCGATATGCAGGTTGCTCGACTGCGCGAGCGCATCGCGGCAGCGGGGGCGCGCGGCGAGTGGATCGCGACGGCGCGCGGCAAAGGATATCGACTCGGCACTTGTGTCACGGTGGGCTAACGGTGGAGTGATTCATGCGACGTTCGCGACGCCTAGCTTGGTGGACTGCCTACGGCGTCGGCGCTGCGCTGGTGATCGGCGGCATTAGTTGGACGACAGTTCGAGTCGTTCGTCTCGAAATCGAGGAGCGCGCTGCGCGCATGGAGACCAGCCGTCAGGAAACCCTGCGGCTCGCGCTCCGGCGCATGGACGCGTGGTTCTGACCTCAACTAGCGCGCGAAGCGGGTCGAATGTGGTTCGAGTATGAGCCGTATCACCCGCAAACGATCGCGTACAACCGACTGCTTGAACCAATCGCTTCCGGGGAGATTCTGGTGCCGAGCTCGCTGCTCGTGTTCAGCGATCCCACCTTCCCGCTGCACTTTTAATGGCGTGCGCTGAGTGGCCTAACATCGCCGCAGGTGCCCACCGAAGCGATGTTGGCACAGGGTGCGATCGGTTGCTCGCTAGTTCCACCCCATCCGCAACACAACCAGCGGCTTCGCGAGTGGACAGAGCGCATCGACGCCACAGCGATCCTCGCGCGCCTTGATTCAACTGAACGCGAAATGCTCGCTAAGACGCCCGAGAAGTTAGCGCTTCCGCAGCAGTCGGTACAGGTGTGGATGCCGCCGCCCGCACCGATCGAGGAGGTCGATCCGAAGCAGGGCCTGTCGCAGAAGAGCAACCGAACGAAGTCTGCGATGAAGGACAACGATCCGTCGGACTACAAAGGGCGTGTTGACACCCTGAATGCGGTACAGCAGGCGTACTCGAACGAGAACGCGACGCAAATCACCCAGCAGCTTGATGTCGGTCCGCAGGCAAGTGTTGAGGTTGGTCCACTGGTCCTGATCTGGCTGGACGCATCCCGGGCCGAACTCATCTTGGTGCGTCGAGTTCGAGTCGGCCCAGAATCGATGCTCCAAGGCATCGTGGTCGACTGGCCGACGTTGTCGCGCGACCTGCTTCATCTCGTGTCGGACGAAGTGTCGGGCGCGAGGCTCGATCCGGTCGCGGAAGACTCGGCGGATCCAACTCGCCTCGTCACCATTCCAGCAGCGCTGTTCGTGCCGACTGAATCCATCATCGTGGATGACGATACCCCGGCCCATCCGGCGGCTGCTGGTCTGATTCTCGTCTGGCTCGCAGCGCTGTCGGCGATCGGTGTCACTGGTCTTGCGCTGCGTTCAAGTATCGGGAACGCGATCCGCACGAGTCGATTTGCGTCCAGTGTGACGCACGAGCTTCGCACGCCGCTCACAACTTTTCGACTGTACTCCGAGATGTTAGCTGACGGCATGGTGCCCGAGCCTGAGCGTCAGCGCGAGTACATCGCGACGTTACGCGATGAGTCCGCTCGGCTCGGGCTTCTCGTTGAGAACGTCCTTGCGTGGTCGCGAGCCGAGGAAGGACGCGCACCGTCCGAGCCGCGCCCAATGCGTGTAGCTGCTTTGGTCGAAGAGGTGGAATCCGTCTTGCTGCGCCGCTGCGTCGAGGCTGGCGCGACCTTCACCAGCTCGACCGACTGTGCACCGAACGCATCCGTGACAACTGATCCGGACCGCGTGCGGAAGATACTTTTCAACCTCGTCGACAACGCCTGCAAGTATGCCGGCCGCGGCGCGAACGTGAAGCTCGCGACCGCCAACGGAGGCGAGCGCATCGTGTTCGCGATCGAGGACGACGGTCCCGGCGTACCCGAGCGCGTGCGGCGGAAGATCTTCCGGGCATTCGATCGCGGTGAACGCGGACCAGGTGATTCAATGCGAGGCCTCGGCCTTGGCCTCGCGATCTCAAACGAACTCGCACACGGACTCGGTGGTCGGCTGCACTGTGGCGCGACCGTACAGGGCGGCGCTCGTTTTGCGCTCGAGCTGCCGTTGAGTCGATGACGGAATCGCGTGGGCTTCAGCGCCAGCCCGGCGAATGGTGAATCTGCGAAGATCAGGCCATGCGATGTTTGCGTCACCGCCTACTGGTCTTGCTGTCCTTCGTTCTTCCAGTCATCGTGAGCGCGTGCAAGCCGCCGCCAGCGCAGTTCGCACCGCCGCCTCTACCGGAGGTGACTGTGGCGCGGCCGGTAGCGAAGGAGATCGAGCGCACGCTTGAGTTCACGGCGACGACGCGCGGGTTTGAGTTGGTTGAGATTCGCGCGCGGGTGAAGGGCTTTCTCGCGAAGCGGCTGGTGAATGGGGGCGGTCGTGTGAGCGCTGGCGACCTCCTGTTCGAGATTGATCCGCGCGAGTACCAAGCTGCCGTGGGGCAGGCGAAGGCGAAGCTGGCGTCGGCGGACTCGCAGCTCACGATCGCCGATCTCACGCTGCAGCGAGCCGAAGACGCGATGCGGCAGCAAGCCGCCACGCAGCAGGAGGTCGATCAAAAGAAGGCGCTGCGCGACTCCGCAAAGGCAGACGTCGATCTCGCGAAAGCGCTGCTCCAGAAGGCCGAACTCGATGTCGAATTCACGCGGATCCGCGCACCGATGGATGGACGCATCGGACTCGTTGACGTCGATGTCGGAGAACTCGTTGGTGCCGCAGACGCGACGCTGCTTGCGACCATCATCAACGACTCAAAGATCTATGCCCGCTTCGAAATCGACGAACGCACGCTGCTTGATCTGCGCCGAGTGTTCAAGAACAAGCGTCCGGGTGAGGACGGCCGGCCGGAGCTACCGGTTCGCATGCAACTTGCGAACGAGATCGGTTTTCCTCACGAAGGTCGGTACGACCGTGGCGCGAACACCGTTGACACGTCGACCGGCACGCTCTTGACCGACGCAATTTTTGACAATCCAACTGGCACGATTGTGCCTGGCCTTTTCACGCGATTGCAAGCGGTTTTCGGCACCGAGCCCGCGATGCTCGTCCCGGATGTCGCCGTCATGTCCGATCAGATCGGGCGCTACGTTTTGATTGTTGGAGCGGACAGCAAGGTTGAACGGCGTGATGTCGAGGTTGGCCAAGTCTTCGATCGTTCGAGGCGAGTCAACCAGGGCGTCAGCGCCGATGATCTCGTCATTGTCAACGGCCTTCAGCGGGCGCGGCCAGGGATCAAAGTTATTGCGAAAGAAGCCGAGTCAAATCCAGCGCCGGCAACGTCGCCGTGACGCGCGACGATCCCTTCGTGCTGCAGTTCTAACCTTTCCGCCTGCCCGACGAGATTTCGCATGCTGAGCCGATTCTTCATCGAGCGTCCTATCTTCGCATCGGTCATCTCTATCTTGGTCGTGCTTCTTGGCGCGGTCGCCTACTTTGTCCTTCCGACCGAGCAGTATCCGAGTTTGGCGCCACCCGTCGTTCGCATCGAGGCGATCTATCCGGGGGCGAACGCGCAGACTATCGCAGACACCGTCGCTGCGCCGCTCGAGCAGGAGATCAACGGCGTCGACCGCATGATCTATATGTCGAGCTCGTCGAGTGATAGTTCATACTCACTCGATGTGAGCTTTCAACCGGGCACCGACGTTGATATGGCGTCGGTCTTGGTCCAGAATCGCGTGAGCATCGCGACGCCGAAGCTGCCCGAGGAGGTCCGCCGCCAGGGTGTCACGGTGACGAAGCAGTCGACGGCGCTTGTCGGCGTGATCGCCATCTCGGTGCCCGACCCGGCGAAGTATGCGAAGCTGGACGATCTGTATCTCTCGAACTTTCTCACGATTCGCTGGAAGGACGAGTTCGCGCGTATCTACGGCGTCGGCGGACTCAACGTCCTACCGGCGAAGGATTACTCCATGCGGATCTGGTTCGATCCGTCGCAGCTCAAAGCACGCGATCTCTCGGTGAGTGAGGTCATTCAGGCGGTCCGAGCCCAGAACGTCCAAGTTGCTGCCGGTGCGCTTGGGCGCCAGCCCGCACCAAGCGGGACGGACTTTGAATACGTCGTCACGACGAAGGGGCGCCTCTCCGACGCGGCGGAGTTCGGCGACATTATCGTGAAGAGCGCGACGACGGGCGTTGTGCGCCTCCGTGACATCGCGACGATCGAGCGTGGTGCCCGCGACTACGGGACGCTGGCGTCGTTCAACGGCAAGCCCGCCGCGATCATGGTTGCGTACCAGCTTCCTGGTGCCAATCTTGTCGATGTCGCGGAACAGGTGCAGCGCAAGCTAGACGAGCTGCGCCCGTCGCTGCCCGAGGGTGTCGAGGCGAAGCTCTTCTACGACTCTTCGATGTTTATCAAATCGTCGGTCACGGAAGTGCAGCACACGTTGATCGAGGCGTTCGTACTGGTCTTCTTAGTCGTACTACTCTTCCTACGTAGTCTTCGCGCGACGCTGATTCCCGTCATCACTATTCCCGTGTCGCTGATCGGAACGTTTCTCTTCATGGCGGCATTCGGCTTTTCGATCAACCTGCTGACGATGTTCGGGCTTGTGCTCGCGATCGGCATTGTGGTCGACGATGCGATCGTCGTTGTCGAGAACGTCGAGCGGAACATGTCGGAGCACCATCTCTCGGCGAAGGACGCGACGATCCGCGCCATGCGCGAGATCACTGGACCGATCGTTGCGATCACGCTCGTGCTCATGTCGGTGTTCATTCCGGCGGCAGCACAGCCCGGGTTGACCGGCACGATGTACCGGCAGTTTGCCCTCACAATTGCCGCCAGTACTGGCATCTCAGCGATTTGCGCGCTGACGCTCAGTCCGGCGCTCTGTGCGCTCCTCCTGCGTCACGGCGGCGAGCGAAAACCGTTCATTCTTTTCCGGCCGCTCGTGTGGGCATCAAACGTTTTTGAGCGACTCTTCGGGCGGTTGACCACGGTGTACGCAGCGATTGTGAAGGGGCTTTCCGTCGCGTGGCCACTCACACTCGCAGCCTTTGCGGGCGTCCTCGTATTGACGTCCTGGCTCTACGTGCGCGTGCCGACCGGCTTCGTTCCGGCGGAGGATCTTGGCTTCGTCGCGATCGCTGCGACGTTGCCTGACGGTGCCAGCCTCGAGCGTACAAAGGCGGTGATCGATCGCATTGCGACTGAAGCCCGAACTGTCGACGGCGTTGCCGATGTGACATCGCTGACGGGCTTCTCGCTTCTCGACGGCGGCGGTTCGAATTATGGAAACGCGTGGGTGGTGCTCGACCCTTGGGACGAGCGTTACGCGAAAGGTCGTTCTATCGACGCGATCATCGCCGACCTCAACAAACTCGTCGCGCCGATTCAAGAAGGTCAGTTCCTCGTGTTCGGGCTTCCACCAATCAGTGGACTTGGAAGTACGAGTGGCCTCGACATGCGAATTCAAGATCGTGTGGCTGCTGGTCGCGATGCGCTTGCACTGGCCGTGGAGGGGATGCAAACGACCGCGATGGGACAGCCGACGATCCTCGTGGCCTTCTCAAGCTATCGTGCTGGCGTGCCGCAGATCTATCTCGATATCGATCGAGAGAAGGCGATTCGCTTGGGGATTCCGCTGAACTCGGTCTTCGAGACGCTTCAGGCGGCGCTCGGCTCGGCGTATGTGAATGACTTCAACGAGTTCGGGCGCACGTTTCAAGTCAACATGCAAGCCGACGCAAAGTTTCGCCTAACACCTGCGGACATTCGCAGGCTTGAGGTACGGACGGCCGAAGGGCGCATGGTGCCGTTCGGGACGTTTCTCACGGTGCGCGACACAATCGCTCCCGACAAGGTCGATCGTTACAACCTCTATCAAGCGGCGACGATGACCACAATCGCCAAGCCGGGCACGAGCTCGGGTGCCGCGATGGGGACGATGGAGACAGTTGCCGCGGACACGTTGCCGATCGGCATGGGATACGAATGGACGGGCATGTCGTACCAAGAGCGGCTCGTCGGCAAGTCAGGGTTGCTCGTCTTCGCTCTCGGCATTTTGCTCGTGTACTTCATCTTGGCGGCGCAATATGAGAGCTGGGCGATTCCGCTCGCTGTCGTGCTGTCGGTCCCGCTCGTCGTGATCGGTGCGGTCGTAGCGCTCCAGGTCGCTCGGCTCGACAACAACGTGTTTACGCAGATCGGCTTGGTGCTGCTCGTTGGGCTCGGTGCGAAGAATGCGATTCTGATTGTCGAGTTTGCCCGTGAGCGTCGTGGCCGAGGCGAGGGCATCGTCGCGTCGGCAGTTGCCGCTGCACGCACGCGATTTCGTCCGATCATCATGACATCGATGGCGTTCATTCTCGGTGTGACGCCGCTCCTCGTCGCGAGTGGTGCCGGTGCCGGTAGCCGTCGCGCGCTCGGCACCGCTGTCTTCGGCGGCATGGTGGGCGCGACGGTGTTAGGACTTCTCTTCACGCCGGCGCTGTACTGTGTCTTGCAATGGATCGACGAGAAGGTCTTTCGACGGGATCCGTTGCGTCGCGCGCCGATTGCTGAGGCGAGCGTCGAGAGCACGCCGCGCTGATTGCGTTCCCTCGTCAAGCCGCTCGTCTTAAGAGCGTGTGCTACGGCACTGGTCAGATACTTAGATGCGAAGCGCACTCTCCAATTCGGGACACGTGCCCCACGCACCGAGGACGATCGCCACATCGGCGCCGTTGACCAGCAAGTCGTGATTCACGTCACCGAGGCAACCCGGATCGACCGGCAACACCGCCGCCCACGTCGTGCCGACGCGAATCTCATCAGTCGTAAAGCCACCGCCATTGTCGATCATGAGTCCGGTTGAAAGTGCGCTCACGGGAGCTACTCCAAACTGCGCGAGCGCGAACGAAGGCTCCGCTTGGCCGATGGAGGGATCGAGGTAGAGCCTGTATGTAATTCCCGATCCGGGCGTGTTCTTGGAGATCCGCACAACGACCAGATGCGTCTCTCCCTCGGCGAGGGGAGTATTTGAAATGTCGCCCAAGCCTTCGCTGAGCATCAGGCCGAAGCTGTACATACCAGGCGGTGAGCCAACATACATCGCAAACGGATACGTACCGGTCACCGCGTCATACCTCCTGATCGAGCCAGGGCCCGGCCCAGCCGGTGCCACCATTTGAGCCAGCGAGGTCGACTCGCGGCGGGCCGCCAAAACCGTCATACGCGATCGACTGACCCGACGCAGACGAAACGACGAGGGCGGTAACGGACAGCGCGCACGCTTAAAGGAAAGTACAAGCGGTCATGGCGAATCTCCGGAAGCGCCCAACAGCGGCGCGACGGCGCCGCTGTTGGACTACCAATAGGAGTCAGCGCGCGAGGACTGAGATTCAACAGTGTCGCGAAGTTGCAATAAGGACAAACAGTCCGAGACTCGTCGATCCACACCACCAAGGTCAGATCAGATTCCGAGGCGCGCACCGATCGCGATTCGCATCACGACCACCAGCGTGATGACCACGATCGAAGCGAGGTTCAATATGAGCCCAGCCTTCATCATGTCGCCTGATCGCACATGACCGGTCGCAAACGCCATCGCATTCGGAGGGGTTCCGACCGGCAACATGAACGCGAGGCTTGCACCGAGGGCAGCGGCGACGGCAAGCGGCGCGAGAGGCGCGCCGGTCGATTTTGCGATTGCGCCGATGAGTGGCATTGCCGTGGCCGCCAGCGCGGTGTTCGACGCCAACTCTGAACCGAAACAGGCAATCGCGACGATCGCGAGAATGATCGCAATGATCGGCCACCCGGCAATCGGTGAAAGAGCGTTGGCAAGCGCAGCGGCGACACCGGTGCTATCGATCGCCGCCGCGAGACTCAATCCGCCGCCGAAGAGAATGAGTACGCCCCACGGTATGCCCACCAGTTCGCGCCAGACTAACAGCGGGCGGTACGGACTCAGCGAGCGAGGCACCGTCATCAAAAGAACCGCGCCAGCGATAGCAATGCCTGCATCGCTGACGGCTGGCACGTAGCCACCCCAGATCGGCCGGGAGAGCCAGCCGAGTACCGTGGCGGAGAAGATCGCAAGCACGCGGTATTGGCCGCGCTGGGAAATCGCGTCTCGATCGCGTGACACCGACGCGACCGCGTGCATGAGCCGCACGCCGCGAATGGGAAACACCAACCGCACAAGCACGAACCACGCGATGGGTAGCAGTATGAGCCCGATCGGGAGTCCGTAACCCAGCCAGCCAACGAACGAAAGTGCGGTCTGTGTCTCGCCTTCAACGTAGCGCGCCGCGATCGCGTTAGGGGGCGATCCAATGAGCGTGAACGCGCCACCAATACTCGCGCCATAGGCGACTCCGAGCGTCGCGGCAGCCGCGAGTCGTTGTCTTCCCTCGTCACTCACGTCCTTCGCGGCGCGGGCGATTGCTAATGCGACGGGAAGCATCGCTGCGGCGGTCGCAGTGTTCGACACGAATGCCGAGATGATGGCAGTGGTGACCATGAGCGCTGCGACAACCGCGCTTGCGCGCGTTCCAGCGAGTCGGAGCATCACGGCCGCAAAACGCGTGCTCAGGCCGTAGCGTTCGAGCGCCGTTGCCAGCACGAATCCCGAGCCGAACAAGAAGATGACGTCGCTCGCGTACGGGGCGGCTGCTTGAGAAAATGTGCTGATCCCCAGGAAGGGGAGCAGGAGCACTGGCAGAAGCGCAGTGACGGCGAGATCCACCGCGATGGTGAGCCACCAGACGGTCATCCACGTCACGAGACCGACGACGAGCGCGGCATCATGACTCAACGATCCATACGCCATCGTCGTCGCTAGGACAGCGCCGAGCGGTCCAGCGATGAGGCCGACGAGTCGAACAGTGGGGGGAGCAGATTCCTCGGTGTCCATATCTCGTTTGATACCGCGCCGATGGTCCGCTCACTGCCTCATGGCTGCAATCGCTGCGCACTCCAGAGGTTTCCATTCGCAGGTCGAGTCCATTCCGCGCGATCATGGAGTCGCCCGTGCGCACTTGTCCAGAGTTCCACGCGTCGCGCTACGAGCCGATAGCCGCCCCAGTGGGGCGGGCGAGGGATTGCGATCGGCTCACCGCCGACAGCTGCGGCCAAGACCGTCATCGGACTGATGCGAAGAGCGTGCATTGCGTCAATGACGCGCTGGGCGAGCTCAACGCGCGACCCAATCGGCTGGCTCTGTCGACTCGCCCACGCCCCGAGCTTCGAGAGCATCGCGCGTGAAGCGAAGTACGCATTGGCATCTTCGTCGCTCAACCGTTCGACAACACCCTCGACGCGGGCTTGGTGGCCACTGGAGTCGAAGTGAAACACGACTGCCGCGTGTGGATTGCTCTCGAGCTCGTGCGCTTTCCGGCTCTCAAAGTTCGTATAGAACACGACTGCGCCGAGGTCGGCGCGAAGCTCCTTGCACAGTACGACGCGCGCCGAGGGGCGCCCATCGAGCGTCGATGTGGCTAACACCATTGCGTTGGGATTGGGTACTGTCTTTAAACGTTGGGCGTGATCGAACCACTCGCAGAGCAACTGAAATGGTTCGCTCGGTAAACGCTCCGGCAAGCCGGGGCCGCCGAGCATTGCCATGACTTGGGCGAGCAGTGACATGGCACTAGTATCGCCACGGGTCACGACGCGAGCTGCTATCGCTGACGAGAGAGATCTAACCATGCATCCAAGACTGCAGGCAGGTGCCGCAGATTGCCCAAACGGGGTTGAGGAGCATCGTTGGGTGATCTCCGAGTTGGGCGGGCCGGAGCGGTTGTAGGTCGTTCGCCAGTAGAAACCGAACTCCATATTGACAAGGCGTTGACGAGCGACTCACGCCGGCTTCGCGGAAAGTGGCGATGAACAAGCATGGTCCGAACTCGCTACCGAACCGTATGGATCAGTGACACGCATCTGGGCTCAACGACCGTGCAGGCAGACGAGTTGGCCTATTTCCTGAAGCACATTTCCTGCGATCACCTTTACCTGGTCGGCGACATTATTGATATGTGGCGACTCCGTCAGCGGTGGAAATGGCCTGCCTCGCACAACGCGGTCATTCGAAGGATTCTCAAACTATCGTCGCGCGGCACTCGGGTGCTCTACGTTCCCGGGAATCACGATGATGGCGCGCGGCAGTACGTTGGACTTCAGTTCGGCGGGATTGAGATCGCACTCAACGCGGCGCACCGAACAGCCGACGGCCGCGACTTGCTGGTCTCGCATGGCGATCAGTACGACTTGGTTGTGCGGCATCATCGATACCTGTCGATTGCTGGAGCGGCTGCGTACGACGCGCTCCTTGGGGTGAATCGCGGATGGAACGCGATGCGCGGGCTGTTTGGCCTTCCGTATCACTCGTTAAGTCAGGCGATCAAACGACGAGTGAAGCGAGCGTGTAGTTTCGTGAGTGACTTCGAACAGGAGATTGTTGCGGAGGCGGTCCGCGGCAAGTTCCACGGAGTCATCTGTGGCCATATCCATAAACCGGACATCCGTCACGACGTCCGCAGGAGTGGAATTTCGTACTACAACTGCGGCGACTGGGTCGAGAGTTGCACCGCGCTCGTTGAACACGACTGCGGCCGGATGGAAATCATCGACGGACGGGCGGCGAACGCCGCAACTCGGCTCGTGGCGGGTGCGCTGTCTGACCCCGCTGATGCGCGAGACGACTGGCCGGACGTGCGTATGCCATTTCCCTTGCCCTCGGTTGGAGCTCGCCTGATCCAATCCGGCGATGCGGGCGTCCTTCCATGAAGCGAAGCGTCGACGACATCGGTGCGATTCACTTCTTCGACGGGTCGAGACGTCCTGAACCGCCGTCGCTCGGTCGCGTTCTGCTATTGACCGCGAGTGTCGGTGGCGGACATACCCGAGCGGCGGAAGCGATCGCAGCGTCCATTCGGTCGCTTGCGCTCGACGGACTGGTGCGCTACGACGCACTCGACGTTGTCGACACGCTCGCGTGTGCGGCGCCGTGGTTTCGAGCGGCATATCGCGGTACGTACCTAGGATTGCTCGCGCGCGCGCCAGCGGTCGTTGGTTGGATGTACGAGCGATCGGATCGCGCCTATCACGGCGTTCGCTTGCGCTGGGCGACAGCGCACTTGGGGCTGGCAGGGCTCCGCCAACGCATCCGCGCATTTGCGCCTGATGTGATTGTCTCAACGCACTTCCTGCCAAGTGAGTACGTCGCGGGGCTTCGTCGAAGAGGCCGACTCGACGCCAAACTCATGACCGTCGTGACCGACGTTCACGTTCATGGTTTGTGGCTCGCGGATCCGTGCGAACGCTACTTCGTCGCGAGCGACGAAGGACGCCGAACCCTTGAATCGCACGATGTCGGCGCAGATCGAATATCCGTCACCGGCATTCCGATAGATCCGGCGTTTGTAACACCGATGGAACAGTCGCTCGCGCGACAGAAGCATGGGTTGCCGCTCGACCGTCAGGTTGTGCTGTTCACGACGGGTGGTGCCTGCGTCGGCCCAGTGGTGTCGCTGTACTCAAGTCTCTTGTCGCTCACGACGCCGTGCGAGATCGTCGCGGTGACCGGCAAATCGGTGGTGGCGCGGCAAGGGATTGAGCGCGTCGCCGCGAGGCATCCAGGTTCATCGCCCGTGCGAACGCGGGTCCGCGGCCACTCGACATCGATGCACGAACTCATGGCGGCTGCCGACCTGCTCGTTGGAAAGCCCGGGGGTCTGACCTCGGCCGAGGCGCGAGCGAGTGGACTTCCGATGGCGATCGTGCATGCCGTGCCCGGACAGGAAGAACACAACGCGGCCGCATTGCTCGAGGCAGGATGCGCTATCCGTTGCTCGTCGCTTTCCTCCGCTGCTTGGAAGATCGATCGGCTGTTGCAGCAACCGAGCGAGCACGCGCGCATGGCCGTTCAAGCGAAGGCGGGCGCGAAGGCGGCGGCTGGACTCGCGGTCGCCGAGTCGTTGGCAGCAACTACGCGCTGGGGGTGCGAGGGATCCGGGCTACGTACCTCGCCAGTTCGCGGTGCATCCATGCCCGTGCAGAGAGCGATCTAACAAGCCGGTGGAGAAGTCATTTGGGCTGCCCATCCTCGCTTTCCAAAGCACTTTCGCGACAGGCTGCACGGACTAGGTCTCCTTGAATCAGTTTGCCGCATGAAGAGAATTAACATGGGTGCACAGAATGGACAGGATGATGTGGCAGTGCGCTGTTGAAGTGATCAACGCGCTTGGAGCCGGGTTTCTTGAATCCGTGTATGAAAGAGCCGGTCTTTTGCTTCGGCAGAGTTGCCCCGAAGCGGTATCCCGCGTCAAGACGCCCTTGAAGTCAAGCCGTGGAGGATGAGGGACTTTGCCATCGTTGATCCCGGACGGGAATCTGATCCGCATCGGAGAACCGCTCGGCTCATGACGCGATGAGCACGGGCTGCGAAGAACCGTGACGCGCGGGTTTCAGCGAAGCGCGTCGGAGCGCCGCGGAACCGATCTACCTCGGTCAGGGTCCGGCTTGCTGCGTTGCGATTCTGTCCGAGGCCGAGAAATTTGGCGCTTCAAGCTCTTGTGTCGGTGCGAACACAAGGAAGACTAGTTTTCGGGCGGCTCAGCTCGGGCTCTGGCGCGCTCGTTGTATTTGTTGAGCGTTCCAGCGCACACCGTCATCAAGGTGCTGGAATTGAGGGTTGCATATCTAGACACACACGTTCAAATCATGCCGGCAAGCCGAAGTTCACGATCCTCACGCTCGTGACCTCAAACCCGCGCAACGCGATCGTCGAGATCGCGTTTGCCCCACGGGCTACGCGGACATCGACGGACCGATACTCGACGCGCTCGCCGGTTGGCGGGCCTGCAGTGCGCCGCTGGAGAAACTGAAGAGGTTGGACACGATCACGGTACAGATGCAGCTCATATTGTCCCAGTGATTGGGACCGGTGATTGCGACGCGCGGGCGCGACCGTTGCACGCTGCGGGAATCCGACAATCGACGGCTACCTCCTTCGCCTCAATCGAGAGCGAGGAGGCGGGCGGCACCGTTGGCGCTGTCATCCACTAGAATCGAGCGGCAGTTAGGCACGCCTGTGGCTCCGTCGTGGGAATGGGAATCAGCGCAGAGTGCGGAACTTCGCGTTCGCGAACCAGTGGAACTCGAATCTCTCCAACACCTGACCACGACGGCACGCTTCGATCCGAATCACTCCGACGGTCTGGTCATAACGGAGTTCCTTGATGCCTGACCACAACTACTTCTCAACTCTGATCTGGCAGATAGCCGACCTGCTGCGAGGCCCGTACCGGCCACCGCAGTACGAGCGCGTCATGCTGCCGATGACCGTGCTCCGGCGCTTTGACTGCGTGCTCGCGCCCTCCAAGGCGAAGGTCTTGGCTGCGCACGAACGCCGTAAGGGAAGCAAGCTCGAAGGCGACGCCCTCGACTCGGCGCTCAATCAATCAGCCGGCCAACGCTTCCACAATCACTCGCCGCTCGACTTCGAGAAGTTGAAGGGCGACCCCGACAACATCGAGAAGCACCTCGTTAGCTACATCAAGGGCTTCTCGGCCAACGTGCGCCGCATCTTCGACTTCTTCGAATTCGAAGCCGAGATCGAGCGGATGCGCGAGGCGAACCTCCTCTTCCTCGTCGTCTCCAAGTTCTGCGA
>JAWXCC010000046.1:0-8634 GCA_034440475.1 Phycisphaerae bacterium
AATCGACTCCGACAGGTTGAAGGTTGGTGCGTTGTTAAAGTGCGGCGCGACGAAGATGAGGTCGCGAATCGGGTACATCTTGAGTTCGCGGGCCGCGGGGACGCTCAAGCGTGCCTTGGTGCCGACCTCGATGAAGCTCTCGCGAATCTGCCAAGTGCATGGTTCGTCGGTGCCCACTTGCTCAAGCACCATTTCGAGGGCAGTGAGCGCTGGCTTGCCTTCCAGCTTCAGCGTGACCTCTGCGTCGGGATCGATGCCAGCCGCGGCCCGATCAGTGTTGTAGCGCACAACTAACGGAACACCGAGTGCGTTCGCGATGAACTCGAACGCGTCTTTTGCTTTCGTCGCCTTGAAGTCGAATGTCAGATCCGTGTACAAGAGCGCGCCAAGCAGCGACGACTTCGTGATGTCGCGTGCCGCGTCGGACTGCCTTTGCTTCGCCACTTCATTGAGGCGATCGGCAAAGTTCTGCCCCGATGCCGCCGATGTGCCAAGGAGCGTCGTCGCACCGAGCGCTAAGCCGATCGCGAGGGTCAGGCGGAACGGACGGCTGATCGGAGAGCGGCTCGACAAGGACGAGCACAAGGCGGCAGACGTAATCCGCGACATTCAAACCTCCCGAAAGGGGGGACACGCGATGGGCCGCCGCACCGGGCAGCCGAAGCCCGAGTTGGCTTCACAGATCTGGAATATACGGACCTCGTGGGCCGCACCACACGTTTTCTTCGGTGATCGAGCTACTTGGGTTGCCAAGATTTTCGGAACTGGTGCCGGACGAGACATTCTGGGCGAGGTTTCGTCCCTTGGCTCCGGGGTCAATGATCGGGCTTGGGCTCGGGCTTGGTAAGGCCTGGCGTCTCCCGGGGCGACGACTCGGGGACTTCGACTGAGGCTGCCGTTCGGGGCGCTTCTGGGTCCAAGCCCGCAGAGGGAAAAAGCGCCTCGAGCCCGCTCGTTGCCACCAAGATCGCGAGAGCACTCGCCGCGACCGGTTGCGACGAGTCCCACAGTGACGCTCGAATACCCCCTCGGGAGCGCTCAGGGTTGCGGAACTGGCGACTCTCGCGCTCGTCGAGAGTGAGTTCGAACGCGAACCGGAGCACCGCCCGAGCCCGGTCACGGAGGAGTTGCTCCTGCCCGTTGGGGACGAGGCCGGAGTCGTCCGCGAGCGCGACAATCGCGAGCCCCGGACGGAGCGATTGGCTCGTTACGCCGCCTCGTCCGGTGCCCGTGAGTCTGAAGCCGCCGCGAAGGTCGAGTTCCGAGGCGAACGCCCCAAAGCCAGCCTGAGCCGCCAGCACCAACTGCGCAACCGCCCAAGCGTCGTCCGCGTGAGTGACGGCCTGTCCGGTTGCATGCGCGAACGTGACCTCGGCGATGACGAGCCACGGAAGTTGACCGACGAGTTCGGGACGGGCAACGGATGCCCACGCTGCGTCGAGCGCAGCCCGCGTCTCTGCGGCACCCACAATGCGCCCCTCGCCTGAGAAGGACACCGCTGCGGCGAGCGCTGCCAGCGCGCGGTCGCCGCTCGTGCCGCTCCGCAGCGGCTCCGCGAGTTTCTCGCGAGCGACGCGAGCCATCTCTCTCGCGCCTTCTGAGAGTCCGTCCTCACTGCCGAGGCGCGCGACTGCGCAGAGGAGAAACGCCATCGGCTGGTTTGTCGCTGTCGGTGAATCCTCTCCCACGCGACGGATTGCGAGGTCGTCGAGAAGAGCGATCGCGAATGTACGAGCGCGGAGTCGATCTGCGACCTCGAATCGTTCGCTCGCCGCGACGCTCGCGGCAGCCCATGCCGTGAGCGCTTGATCGAGTGGAGGCGCGCTCAGTGGTTTGTACTCGTCGGGAACCGGCGCGTAGTTGCCGAGCAACCCGAGTCCGCTCATCGACTGCGAGCCTGGCGTCTTCGCCGCTTCAGAGTCGTCGACCGCGCGGGTTGCATACAGGCGTCCAAGCGTGGCGAGCGCAAACTCGCGCACGCTGGCTTCCGTCACGCTCGCGTCGGCGAAGCGCGGCGTGCCGCGTCCGCGAATGAGCGGCGGATCTCCGGGATCGCTTTGCGTGAGGCAGAGTGATCCGAACTTGAACACACCGACGGCCTCGATTCGAACGAGGTCGGGAAGATCCTTCGCGGGAAGTTCGAGGTCGTGCAGCAACGCAATGAATGCGAGGTCGGATGCTGCCGCTGTATTTGCGGCGTGCTGAAGTGCTGGAAAGACCGCGGCCCACGTTGACTTTCCACCGCCGCCACGCCGAAGCGCGATGCCGTCGAGTCCAGGCTCGACGCGCGTCGCGCACTCGGCGAACGTGCGACCGAGAAGCGGTTCCGGGCGCGACGCGAACTCAAGTTCCAGCGCCAAGCTCTGCGTCGCCGTATCGCGCATCTCCTTCGGCAACGCGCTGATCACACGATCGCCGAACGCACGGGCGACTGCGCGGCCGACGGCGCGACGAACCATGCGGTCGTCGCCCGCACCGCCTCCGGGCCAATCGGTCCCGATGCCGACCACGCGACCTTGATGTCGCAGAATGACCGCGACACCGCGTGCGCCAGCGACAGGCACCGCCGACTCGGGCTTCGTTAGGTCGGGCAGTGTCGCGGCGTCGAGCCAGCGGCGAACGGCGATGTAGGCATCGATGCACGACTCAAGCTCGGGCTCGGTTCGTTCGCTCTGCACACCAATGCCGGGTCCGACGCCGCGCGTTGAGCTCGGCGTCACGTCGTGCTGAGCGAGCGCCGTCGCCTGGCAACACGTGACGACCGAGAACAGGGCGAGTGATGCACGAATTCGACGTTGTGCGTTGCGAGAAAGCATCAGGTCTCACGGTGTACTTGCAGGACGCCAGCGATTGCCGGTGGCACGGACTTTGATCCTATCTGCCCGAGCCGCCACCCCGAAGCCGAGTATCGCAGCCGCGGGCTGCAAGGGGCAAAGTAGCTCGCGACGAGTTTTCCGGAGAGGACCCCAAGAACAGCATGATCGTCCACCTCTTCAAACTCAGCGAGACCAAGTGGAGAGTGCTGATCCTCACCCTCTTGGCCTTCGCGTCGATGTGCTGACCGTGCCGCCTCCGGCGTCTCGTTCGCAAGACTCGTAACCCTCTCGCCATCCTCTGGGTCTTCGCTCCACGCAACGACCCGTACTTGCCTCGAAAGAGGCACGACAACGCCTCGGCAGGACGCCGGGGCGATGTTTTCATGTGAGCTGTGAACACGCTACGCGGTCAGGGCACACGCTACGCGGTCAGGGCACCGGGTGCGGGTGGCGAATTTGGCACCTCACCGACTCCGTGCGGCGCGGGAGCGGTCTCGCTTGACGAACGCCGAACCGCGAGCAACATATAGATCGACGGGATGATCAGTATTGTGAATACCGTCGAAATGATCATGCCGGTAACGAGCACCATGCCGATCGAATTTCGCGCGAGCGCGCCGGCGCCCGTCACGAGTACGAGTGGGAGGTGACCGGCAACGGTTGCGACGCTCGTCATCAAGATCGGCCGGAGTCGAGTGAGCGACGCTTCGCGGATGGCGGCGAGTTTCGAATGTCCCTCGCTTTGCATGTGATTCGCGAACTCGACAATGAGAATGCCGTTCTTCGCGACGAGTCCGACGAGCGTGATGAGTCCGACCTGCGAGTAGATGTTCACCGTCGTCCAGCCGACAAAGGTGAAGATGAGCGCGCCGGCGATCGCAAGCGGCACCGACCCAAGCAGGACGATGAGTGGATCACGGAAGCTGCCGAACTGGGCCGCGAGTACGAGGTAGATGAGACCAAGCGCGAAACCCAGCGTCGTTGCAAGCGACGCGCCTTCCTGTCGCAATTGCCTCGATTCACCGGCGTAATCGATGGTGTAGCCCGGCGGCAGAATTGTGCGCGCCGCAGCCTCAAGCGCGCTGAGCGCTTCTTCTTTCGTCACGCCCGGCGCGACTCCGCCGAAGATCTTCACGCTGTTCTTCTGCTGGAATCGGTTCAACGTGCGCGGCGCTGCGGTTGTCTCGAGTCGCACGATCGACGACACGCTCACGAGGCCGCCGCCTTTGGTGCGAATCTTCATTTGCAGCAGGTCGTCCGCCGTGGCGCGGCTCGCGTCGTCGACTTGCGGGATCACCTTGTAGCTCCGCCCGTCGAAATTGAATCGATTGACGTAACCGCCCGACAGCATGACCGCGAGGTCGCGGCCCACCGCAGCGAGGTCAAGCCCCATGTCGGCAACTCTCTCGCGGTCGATGACGATGCGCACCTGCGGGAGATCAATCTTGAGATCGGCGTCGGCGAAGAGGAACTTACCGCTCCCGAACGCAGCGCCGACGAGCTGCCCGGTGAGTGCCGCCATTTCTTCTGGCGGATCCGAGCTCGTGAATACGAGTTCCACGTCGAACTGTCCCGCACCTGGCAATGGCGGCGGCAAAATCGGGAACGCGCGAATGCCCGCGATGCCCGAAATGAGCCCGAACGCTTGGGGCAATATCTCTTTCGTTGTTCGCTGTCGAGTGCTCCACTCGGTGGTCTGCATGCCGCCGAAGCCAGTCGCTGGTGTCATGAGCACGCGCCACACGAACTTCGCCTCAGGAATCGTCTTGAGCGCCGACGCCATCTGCGTGACCGCTTCCCGCGTTGACGCGAGTGAAGAGTCTGGTGCTGCCGACAAGACGAAGAAGAGCCCGCCTTCATCTTCCGTTGGCGCGAGTTCCTTGGCCGAGAAGTAGTAGAGCGGCACGGCGCCGACTGCGATGAGTGCCGCCGCGAGAGCCATGGTCCAGCGAAGCGGCAGCGTGACATCGAGGATGCGGCCGTACCCGCGGCGCAGGCGATCGAATCCTGCGTTCACGAGCCGCGCAAAGCGTCCTTCGGTGCCGTGTGCTGGTACGAGCTTCGCGCTCATGATCGGCGAGAGCGTGAGCGCGACAACGCCCGAGACAACGACCGATGCGGCAAGCGTGAACGCGAACTCGCGAAAGAGTACGCCGGTTAGCCCACCTTGGAACCCAATCGGTGCATAGACCGCGGCAAGCGTGATCGTCATCGAAATGACGGGGGCGAAGAGTTCACGCGCGCCCACCAGCGCTGCGTCGATGCGTGCCATCCCGGCGCGGACATGGCGCTCCACGTTCTCGACCATCACAATGGCGTCGTCGACAACGAGTCCGACCGAGAGCACGACGGCGAGAATCGTGAGTAGGTTCAGCGAGAACCCGAAGAGTGTCATGAAGATGGAGGCACCGACGATCGAGATGGGAATCGCAACCAGCGGTACTAACACCGTTCTGATCGAACCCATGAAGAGGAAGACCACGATGGCGACAATGCCGATTGTCTCCGCGAGTGTCTTGCCGATCTCCATCAGCGCGTTCCGCATGTAGTAGGTACCGTCGTACGCAAGGCGCATGTCGACGCCGGGCGGGAGTGACGGGCGGAGCGCCTCCATGGACATCGTCAGACGCGACGCAACGTCAATCTCGTTCGCGCTTGGTAACGGCCAGACCGACAGGTAGATCGCGGGGCTCGTATCGAATCCGGCCTCACCGAGCGGCTCTTCAGAACCAAGCTCAACGCGAGCGACGTCGCGCAGGCGGACGATCGATCCGTCGCGCTCGCGCACGATCAAGTTTTCGAACTCCGCCGTCGAACGCAAGTCGGTGTCGGTGAGAAGGTCGACTTGCACCTCGCGTCCCTTCGTGCGCCCGACTGCCGCTACAAAGTTGTTGCGCCTCAGTGCGTCGTAGACCTCGCTCGGCGACACGTCGAGCGCGGTGAGCGTCGACTCGTTCAGCCAGATGCGCATTGCGAGATTGCGAGGTCCTTCAATGCCGACACGCTGAACGCCTTGGATTGTCGAAAGCTTGGGCTGCACTTCGCGGGCAAGAAACTCGTTCAAGCGTGTGAGTTCGAGCGTGGTGCTCGTGAAGCTGAGGTAGAACGTGGCAAACGGGCGATCGGCCCGTTGAATCTGAATGACGGGCGATTCCGCCTCCGCTGGCAACTCGCTACGCACCTGATTGAGGCGAGCGCCGATCTCAGCGAGCGCGTCGTTACTGTCGTGATTGAGACGCAAGCGAACGGTGATGGTGCTGAAGCCGGCGGTGCTCGAACTCTCGATATAGTCAATGCCGTCGATCGCCGACACCGCTTGCTCGATCGGCGTCGTGATGAAGCCGCGCACGGTCTCGGCACTGGCGCCGATGTACGCGGTGCTGATGAGAATCGACGTGGACTCGATGCGGGGATATTGACGGATCGGAAGTGTGCCGATGCAGCGCCAACCGATCACCAAGATGATGAGGTTGACGACGATCGCAAGCACCGGTTTGCGGATGAAAATGTCAGTAGGGGATCGCATCGGTGGTGGTGTTACGGTCTGAGTTCCGCGCGTCGATCGGATCAGTGGCCCGCAGCAGTTTCGGTGCCGGATGCCTGCGGCGGGACAGCGGACGCGTCGACAACGAGCGCGCCGTCTCGGAGCTTGAACGATCCCGTCGTCGCGAGCGTCTCGCCCGCAGCTAATCCCTCAGTGATGATGACATCTTCGCCCACCGACGGACCGACTTTCACGAAGCGCTGCTGCGCCCGCAGCGCGCCCGGCTGGTCCTTCGGGTTCTTGCTCGGTGCGACGATGAAGACGTGATCGCCGAACGACGCGCGGCGCACTGCGGTTGCCGGGACGACGACGTGTCGCTCGGGTTCGCCGACTGGAACGCGAATACGCACGAACATGCCGGGCAGAATGCGGCCGTCGCGATTGTCGACAAGTCCGCGCACCCGCGCGTTCCGCGTGTCGTTGCTCACCGTCGCGTCGACTGCAACCACTTCGATTCGGACCGGCGTGGGGCCGAGCACCGGGCTCGAGGCCATCACTGCCAACCCTGGGCGCACGCGCGTCAGGTGCTCTTGCGGGATCGCAAAGTCGAGATAGATCGAATCAGTGACTTCTTCGAGCATCACAAGCTGGGTGCCTTCAGGGAGGTACTGGCCCTCGTGCACAGTGCGGATGCCGGTGCGGCCACGGAAGGGGGCTTTGACGACGTGCTTGTCGACCATCGTCTGTACTTGGGCGACGTGCGCTTTCGCCTGTTCCACTTCGGCTAGGACCTTCGCTCGGTCGGCCTTCGCTCGCGCGACTTCGGAGCGACCGCGATCCATTTCGATCGGCGAGACAGCGCGCTCGGAGCCGGCTTCGTCCATGCGGCGCCATTCCGACTCGGCAAGCGCGAGGCGCGTCTCACTAATCTCAACGTTGGCTTGCGCGACGGCAACCATTGCTTCGGCGGCAGCGAGGTCGGCGCGTTCGGTGGAGTCTTCAAGTGTGAGCAAGACGTCGCCGGGTTCGACGATCGTGCCTGATCCGTAGCCGACCTTCTTGATTGTGCCTGCGAGCTCGTTGCTGATTCGTACGGAGCGGAGCGAGAACGCCGAGCCAACGAGTTCGGCCGTCGGTTGCCAGTCGATCTCTCGCGCAGTTGTTGCGAGCACCGACTCCGGCGGCTCCCAACTCACCGCGGCCGCCGCGGCTGCACTCGCCTTCTGATTCCGCTTGACGAGGTACAGACCACCAGCCGTCGCGGCGAGCACCGCGAAGACGACAGTAGAAGCAACGATGGAAGTCGATCGCATGCGAGTCATTTCCTCTCGTTGGTCACTCGGCTGCTCGGACGCTTCGCGCGGCGCGATGAAGGCACCGCCGCCGGTGAAGCGTTCGTTTCAAGCAATCGTTGGAGCGCGGTACGGACCGCCGCTAGTCGTGGCGGCGTCCAATCCGACAGTCCGAAGATCCAGTCAAACCACAGTCCGTTGACGGCGAGGTGAATCGCCTCGCTGGTACCGAAGGGCAAGCCGTCGTCGGCGAACCGCGAGGCCATCTGGCGCTGCGCGATGCGCAGCGGTTCGACGTGCTTCGGATCATGCACCAGCGCGGCCACGAGTACGACGCTGCTGCGCCGCATGGAATCAGTCCACTTGTCGGTCGACGAGAGACACGTCCCAAGGATTGCCCGCGCAGTTCGACCACGGCCCGCTGGCTGTTTCGCGACGCCTTCCGCAACGTCACGCTGCCAGTCGTCGACCTTGCGACGCACGAGCGCGTCGATCAGCAGCTCTTTGCTGGGAAAGTGGTGAAGCAAGCCGCTCTTACTCAGTCCAGCCTCGCGAGCGACGCCGTCGAGCGTGAAGTGCCCGATGCCGTCGCGAAGGACGATCGACTCTGCGGCGTCGAGTAAACCTGCGAGATCGGGGCGGGTGGCCGCAGTGCGCGGTGAGCGAGTTGCTCGGACCGCGCGCGACGCCGCCGAAGCGGTCGTCTTCGGCGTTGCCGGGCTCGTGATGGGGCTGCGTCGTGCCATGAGGGGGGCGAAGCGTACCGACCGACTGGTCGGTGGGCAAGTGCCGGCTGCCCTCGCGCGCTCCACCACGAAAAGAGGCCCCGGCAATCTGCCGGGGCCTCGAAGTTCCGAACTAGGCCACTTACCGAAGCGAGTGTGCGCCCGAAGGGCGCTACGGAGCGCTCAAACTACGCTACTCCTCGAACCTGATCTTGTCTGTACCCATTGCGCCGTGGTCGTCCATTCCGCCGCGGGTTGGCTTGCCGCGGGCGTTCTCGGCCTGAAGTTCGCGCTCCTCGCCCGGTGTCGTGCCCCAC
>JAWXCC010000047.1:0-3050 GCA_034440475.1 Phycisphaerae bacterium
CGCCACGCCGCGCCGCGCCACGCCGGGCTCGCTCTCGCTTATCAAACTGCATGTGCTCTGGAGGATCACGATGACACGAAACCCGCCCGCGACGTTCTTCGCATTGACTGCTGCGCTCGCACTCGCTTCGGCGAGCTACGCCGGATCGCACCTCTGGGCATTCAATGAGGTTTTCAGCAACCCAGATGGCACTGTGCAATTCATTGAGTTGCACGTCGCAACGAACGCGAACCAAGAGATCTTCCTGCAAGGCAAGAAGATCAAGAGCGCCGCGACGGGCAAGCAGTTCACGTTCCCCGTCAATCTGCAGGGCCAGACCGGATTCAAATATCTCTTGCTTGCGACACCTGCGTTCGCTGCGCTTCCGGGAGCTCCGACGCCGGACTTCATCCTCCCCAGCAACTTCTTCGGCACCGCCGGCGACACGCTGACTTACCACGTCTACGACACTTGGGTCATCGGCGCGCGGCAACTACCGACCGATTGCGTGAGCTCGCTCAATCGGAATCTCAGTGTGACGGTCAACACACCGCGCAACTATCCTGGCGTTCAGGGATCCGTCGTCGCGTGCCCGCCCTGCGCCGCTGACGTCGACGGTTCGGGAACCGTTGATGCAAGCGATATCGCGGTGTTGCTCGGTGCGTGGGGGACGGCGGACGACAGCGCTGACGTCTCTGGCGACGGCACCGTCGACGCGTCCGACCTAGCAATCGTGCTCGGCGGCTGGGGCGCGTGTTCGTGATTCCGCAGAAGTGTTAGGCGTCGCCGAGACTGAACGCTTTCCGCAGCAGCACGCGGCGAACGCTCGCCTTGCCTATTTGGTGAAAGTGAATGGACTGAAGCATCGTCTGTGCGCAGTGTGAGCGTGAGTGGTGAGAGTGCGTGGCAAACTGCTTACCGCGGCGGCACCGCTGTTGCCGCCGGTTCGGGCGGCGTCAGTTCTAACTTCTTCCCGAGCACGATGCAGTTGAAGAGCCCGCGACCAGCTTGGTCGCGTGTCATGAAAGCGTTGCTGCCAGCCACTTCATCGGGTGCGACGACGACTTTTCGGTCGAGCGGCTACACATGAACGAGCAAATCTTGGTGGTCCCACACTGCGGGGTCGGCGAGATCGATGTCCGAAGCGAAACGAATGAGCGTTCGGCCCGTCTCCCGAAATACCCACGCTTCGTTAGCAATCGGCGAGAGCGGCGCGAGATAGACGAGTTGTTGGCCCGGAGGTATCGGCACGCCGGAGTGTTCGGCTTCCCGCAGAATTTTCGTCCGTGCTGCGGCGCGCATGCGCTTAAGCAACGGGCCCTCGGGGAACGACGCGAGACCTCGCGTCTTGGAGAGTTCGTCGCGCATCTCCGTGTAGACGGCCGAGATCGCGGTGTATCCATCGGGAATCTGATCGGGCACGGCGATGCGGCCGACGCTCGTGATCTTGGACCGATCGCTCTTCACCGTGACTTTGAGTTCGGGAATCGTGTAGTCAGCCAGCTTCACCTTCACGGCGAGCGCGAGCTGCGGCAGAATCACTTCGCCGAAGCGGCTGGGGTCGCCTTCGTCGAGCGCGGGTGTGAGCTCGCGGACCCAGAATGTCACGGTGCCGCTGTTGACGATGGCATCGACGTCGCGCTTGTCGATGTACCAGCGGTAGAGATGGCGCACGACCTCGTACAGCCACGGCTCCGAGGTGAGTTCCGGAAGTGCATCAACGACTTCGGGCACCGCGGCACCCACGCTCGAAAGAGTCGTTAGTCTTGCGAGAATTGCGATGGCTGCCACGGTGACGCTCTGGGTTCGCTTCATGGTTATTTCGTCAACGTAAAGAATCGGTTACCGCCACTGGCACCTTGTCCGCTGTCCGGAATGCGGACGAAGTTGCCGCCGGGGTTGTAGCAATCGCGATCGGTCATCCATGAATACGCGCGGCCAGTGACAGCGGTCTTTCCGACGCTGTTCAATTGCGCGAACCGATCAGCGCCGTCCATGCTGCGTTGTACATACGCATCGGCTAACGCTTGCCCGTGCACCAGAAGGCGAGCAAAGCAAACGGGTGTGCCACGATTGGCGCACTGGATGAGGTAGTTCACCTGCTCATGGACGCGCGGAACCGCGACGAACTTTCCGAACGCGTCACGATAGAAACCTTCGCACTGGCCCTTCTCGCCATCTGCTGTAATCACCGCGATGATGTCCGCGCACTTCTCCGATGCGATCTACTGCTGCGTGTAACCAGGTGGAATGCTCTCGAGCCGATTGTCTAGCACCCAGAGAATTGAGAGCATCGTCGCCTTGGTATCCGCTTCGCTGACCCAAGGTTTTTTGCCGAAGAACGGCGCTCCGTTGATGAGAAGCAGTGCGATGTACCCCGCGACTGTGTCTGACGGAGCGAGGGCAACCTCGAGGGGACCACTCTCGATAGAGACTGGAGCTGCCCGCGGCGCGAAGAGCGCCGCAAGCGATGCGGCAACGAGCGCGCAGCACGCTAGGCTCGCGACGCGCCGCGTGCCCCGTCTACAGCGGATGTGATCCAATCGCGAATCTGCGGGGACGTACATAGAGCAATCTCCGTCGATGCACGGCGTCACTTGCAGAGCCCGGTCAGACGCCACACCACGAGCTTGTCACAATCCTCGCGTGAACTCGGCCTGACCGCAAGGAAGTCCTTCTGGTGGTCGTTCTGGAAGTCAAAGACACTAGGTTGCAGGCACCAGTCGCGCTGCTCGCTTACCAGAGAATCCGACGATCACGTTCGCGTCGCGCCCGACGCATCGGACCGCGATGGTGTCGTTGAACCATCGGAAACTGAGCGTCTGCGTCGCGGTCTCAAAAGTCCACGGACCTGAATGTGTCATCATCGCGACGGCGACTCAGACGCCGTCCGCGCGGAGGTCGAGCGCCCATTGACTGCCGACCAGAAATCCATCGACGTCGAGTTGCCAGCGCCCTATGAGATCGCTCGGCGAAAGCGGACCACTCGGCGGTTCCGCAGACGGCGCAGCGACGGCGATTGACGAAGGGCTCGCCGTCGCGGTCGACGGGTGTGACCTGCCCCCAACTTC
>JAWXCC010000048.1:0-6084 GCA_034440475.1 Phycisphaerae bacterium
GGTTCCGCGCGCGGACCGCGTTCCATCGATCAAGCAAAATTGCTTCGCGCTATCGGCAATCAGTTTCGCCAGCAGCCGACGCTCGAAGGTGCCGAACAAGTCATCTGGGCTGGCGTCGACGATCAACCTGAAGCGCCTCGACTTGCGTACAAGGTCGTCGCTGAAGGTGGCCTCGTGTTCCAGCCCGCGAGCTACAAGCGGTTTCTCTACATCGTCGACGCCGAGACCGGGCGCATCCTTTTTCAGGAAGATCAGGTGTGCTCGGTCGACGTGAGCGGCAGTGTGAACGGATTGGCGACGCAAGGTTCGGGCGCAGACTTCTGCGGCGAGGAATTGGCTGAACCGCTCCCCTACGCGAAGGTGACGCTCGGTGCAGTCACGGCGTACGCAGACAGCAATGGAAACTTCGTCGCGACCGGCGTTGATGCGGCGACGTCGTCCGCAAGTTCGCAGATTGGTGGCCTCTATTTCAAGCTCGTCGACGCAAGCGGTGTAGCGAACGTCACGATGCCACTTGCGGGTGGCCCGGTTGACTTCGTGCACAATGCGCCGAACACCGACGCGCTGGTGCGGGCGCAGGTCAATGCGTATGTGCACGCGAACATCATTCGCGATCTTGTGTTGGCACAGAACCCGAGTTATCCCGTGATCTCGGGCCAGTCGGGAACATCGGCATTCACGATCAACAGTAATCTTCAGCAGACGTGCAACGCGTTCTACAACGGGTCGTCCATCAACTTCTACAAGGCTGGCGGTGGTTGTTCAAACACCGCGTTCTCGACTGTTGTGCACCATGAGTTTGGCCACCATGTGGTGCAATCCGGCGGAAGTGGGCAAGGTGCCTACGGCGAAGGTATGGCCGACTGCATGGCTGTGTTAGTCACCGACGAGCCGCTGCTCGCGCAAGGATTCCAGAACGACTGCGCCGCTGGCCTGCGCGACGCGAACAATTCGTGTCAGTTCCTAGTGAGTGGATGCTCGACCTGCGGTAGTGCGATTCATGCGTGCGGCCAACTCCTCTCGGGTTGCGTGTGGGACCTGAGACTGAACTGGGCAGCGCAATACCCCGACGACTACCGCGATCGACTTTCATCGATCGTCGTGAATAGCGTTCCGCTGCATGGGCCGATTACAACGATTGGCGCCGACATCACGATCGATTTCCTTACGCTCAACGACGACAACGCGAACATCGCCGACGGCACGCCCGACTACTTCACGATCGCCGACGCGTTCGCGCAGCACGGACTGCCCGCGCCAGCGCTCCAACTCATCAAGTTCACCTTCCCTGCCGGTATTCCCACGGCGGTTGATCCGGACGGCACGACGACGCTCAATGTCAACGTCGAGCCGCTTGCGGGTGCACCGTCGCCCGGCACCGGCACATTCCGTTGGCGGAGCGGCACTTCCGGTGCGTTCTCCTCGACCGCGATGTCCCAGATCGCGCCGAACCAGTACGAGGTGGCGATTCCTGCCGCGCTGTGCCCTGGAACGGTGCAGTTCTATGTGCAGGCGAAAACGACGAGTAACCTCACGATCAGCGAGCCGGTGAATGCACCCGCGTCGTTCTTCGCCGCAGTTTCGGCATTCGCGGTCACGACGACCCTGAACGACGATTTCGAAACGTCTGTCCCCGGCTGGCAGGCAGGAGTCGCCAGCGATACAGCGACATCGGGGCAGTGGGTGCGCGTGAATCCGAATGGCACGGCGGCGCAGCCGGAGAACGATCACTCGGCGGTGGGGACCCAGTGCTACATCACCGGACAAGGACCGTTGGGTGGCGCGCTCGATGAGGCGGACGTGGACGGCGGCGAGACGACGTTGCTGTCGCCTCTTTTCAGCGGCCTCGAAGGCGACACAACGTTTGTGAGCTACTGGCGCTGGTACTCCGACGACACTGGCCCGACGCCGAATACCGACTCGATGCCGGTCGAGATCTCGAACGATGGCGGTGCGACGTGGACGCTTCTCGAAAACGTCAATAAGAACAACGTCGCTTGGGTATTCAAATCATTCAAGGTTTCGAACTTCGTGGTTCCGACCGCGACGATGCGACTTCGCTGGCGAGCGCGTGATCTCGGCGCGGAGTCTGTGGTCGAAGCAGGTGTCGACGACTTCAACGTGACGAGCTACGACTGCGTGGGCACGGTCCTCGGTGATCTGAACGACGACGGCGTCGTCGACGCTGCCGATCTTGCGATCCTTCTCGGCGCTTGGGGTGGTGCAGGTGCGGCCGACCTCGACGGCGACGGAACGGTTGGCGCGGAGGACCTCGCGATTCTGCTCGGAGAGTTCTGAAACGCCAACTTGAACCGGCGCTTCGGTATGCCGCGCGATTGTGTTAGCTGGCCGCTACGCTGCGTCGTTCATGGACACGACTCGGCCGCCGCCTGATCTGTTTCTGCAGCCCCTGAGCCGCGGCGATGGTGGCGCGCTGATCGAGCCGCTGGCATTGACGGGCACCCGTGGTTTCGTCGTTGGGCGGTCGACCGAGGCGGATTGGAGCATCACCGAGCAGACCGTATCGCGTCGTCACGCGACTGTGCGAGCCGTGAACGGCGTCTGGTACTTGGCCGACGCTGGCAGTCGGCACGGAACGAGCGTGAACGGAAATCCGCTGCCGAAGGGCGAGCAGGTTCCGCTCATCGCCGGTGATCACATCCGCTTTGGCCAGTGGGCATGCCGGGCGCAGGACACACACCGACCGACGATCATCGTCACGAGCCCCGACGGACCCGCCGCGAGCGGCGGCATAGTGAGTCATCTTGGCGCACCGCGCATCCGTGACCTCGCACAATTGCGGTTGACGGCGCTCCTCGACGCGAGCCGTCGGCTCAGCAACGCGCCGACCTTCGCAGCTATCGCCGAGGCGTTAGTAGGTGGTGTCGTCGCTGGTACAGGTTGCCAACGGGCGGTCGTGCTGCGGCAGGTCGGGATCGACGACTACGAGGTGCTCGGTCCATCGTCGGGCGACACGGGCGTCGGTTTGAGTCGTTCGCTGCTCGCTGCGGCAGCGCTTGGCACCACGGTGCAGCTCGGTAGCGCTGCCGATTTTCAATCAGCGCAATCGATCATCGATCTCAACATCCGCACGGCGCTCTGCGCGCCCATCATGGTTGGAGATATCGCAGACGCACTCCTCTACGTCGACACACGCGAAGGCGAACAACCCATCGAGGACGACTCGGCTGCGTTTTGTCAGGCCATTGCGCAGATCGGAGGGCTCGCGGTCGAGCGCCTCCGTCGAACGGAGACGGAAGCCAAGCGTCTGCGCATGGAGCTCGATCTCGCCGCAGCGCGACGCGCGCAGGAGCTTCTCATGCCAGCGCGGCACGGTAGTGTCCCTGGCGTTCGGTACGCATTTGAGTCGCTTGCTGGTCGCGGCGCAGCAGGCGACCTCTTCGAGCTTGTGCCGCTTCAAGGTAAGCGCACCGCATTTTTCCTAGGAGATGTCGCCGGGAAAGGCGTTGGTGCCGCTGTGCTCATGGCCGCGACGCAGTCATCACTGCGAGCGATGCTCCTTCGCGGTGAAGAGTTAGGTACCGCAGTGGCAGCGATCAACAATTACCTCGTTGAGCGCACCGAATCCAACGTGTTCGTCACGCTGGTCGCGGGCATTATCGATTCAGCGATGGCGAGGGTAGAAATCGTTGACGCCGGACATGGATTGTGCTGCGTGGTCGAACCGGCGCAGCCGCCCAAGGTGATCGACCCCGAAAGGGGTGGGATGGCGCTTGGCATCTCGCATGGTGAAACGTACGCGAGTGAGCACTTCGATCTCAGTCCGGCGGGCCGTGTCGTCATGTTTAGCGACGGGGTGATTGAGCAAGGGAACGTTCTCGGAGTGATGTTCGGGCTCTCGGCGGCACTATCAATCATCGCGAGCTCGTCGACGCCCGCTGATGACGTGAGCGCGCTTGTCGCTGCGGTACAGAAGCATGCGGACGGTCCGTTGGGAGACGACCTGACGGTGGCGTCGATCGCGCGGACCTCCTCGGCTTGACACGACCGCCGGTTCCGGCCAGCCTCCGCCGTCATGCCCTTGCCAAACTTGCTCGCGACGAAGAACGGAAGGCTCGCTGCGTTCTTCTGTCTCTACGTGACCGAAGGGATTCCGCTCGGTTTCGCTGGCGTTGCGGTCGCTACGCAACTTCGTCGCCAAGACGTCGGCCCCGCCGAGATCGGCGCGTTCGTCGGGTCGTTCTATCTCCCTTGGGCGTTCAAGTGGGCGTTCGGGCCAATCATCGACGTGTTCGGTTCAGAGCGGCTCGGGCGGCGCCGAGGCTGGATCTTGATCACGCAAGTTCTGATGGCGCTCACACTGTTGTCGACGGTGCTCTTGCGCCTTCCCGATCAGTTGTGGCTGTTCACCGCCGTTCTGCTCGTTCACAACACGTTCGGCGCAGCGCAAGACGTCGCGATCGACGCGCTCGCGTGCAATACATTGCTCGAAAACGAACGCGGCATCGCGAACGGAGTGATGTTCGCTGGAGCGAACATCGGCATCATGATCGGTGGGAGCGGCGTGTTGTTTCTCGTGCCGTACTTCGGCTTTCAATCGACGTTCTACTTTGTCGCGGGCGCGATCCTTCTGGTGACGATGGTGATTGTCTTACCGATGAAGGAGCCGGCGGCACCAGCGCGTCAGGCAGTCGTCGGCTCACGACTGCGCTCGGCTGGGCGCGAGATGCACGAGTTCGCGGTGAGCTCATTTCGGTCGTTCCTCGGAACGCGCGGAGCTTTTAGTGGCGTCTTCTTCGCACTCCTGCCCATTGGCGCGATGTGCCTTGGGCTGACGCTCCAGTCGAACCTTGCAGTCGAACTCGGTCTGACCGACGACCAAGTCGCGTGGCTCAATCTGTGGTCGGCGATCGTATCGGCGATCTGCTGTGTACTCGGCGGATTTCTCTCCGATCGCTTCGGCCGGCGCAAGACGCTGTTTGTGTACATCGCATTGATGGGCCTGCCCGTCCTGTACTTGATGAACATGCTGACGCACTACGGCTGGATCATGCCGGTCAGCATCACCGATCCGAATCGTCCGGTAGTTCCGGCCGCGCTCGTCACGGCGCTTTGGATCGCGTCGCTCGTCTATTCAATGATCAATGGATTGATGTACGGCACGCGCTCGGCCATTTTTATGGATGTGACGAATCCAGCTGTCGCTGCGACGCAGTTCACCGCGTACATGGCGCTGATGAATATTGTGATCGCGTACAGCGCCACCTGGCAGGGCATCGCAGTCGAGGCGTGGGGCTATCCGCGCACGATGCTCATAGATGCAATTTTTGGCGTCGTGTGTCTCGCGGTGCTGCCCTTCATGCGAAAGCTGCCGCAGGGGAAGCAGCAGTTCACCGACGCTGCGGCACCGTCGCGTGCTCGCGCGGCGGGATGCATCCTCGCGCTCCTCTCTTTCGCCTGGTTGCCCTACCGGATCTGGCACGACTCGTTTGGTGCGGCGCAGCCGATCGCGGGGACGTTCTTCACGCTTGTATTCGTCATCTCGGGAGTGTTTCTACTCGCCGGCGGAGCCGTCTTGGGCGACTCGGCGCGCCGGTTGTCGCGCGCTGGCGTTTGGATCGCGCCGCTCCTCTTTCTGATGTACGCGCGCTACTACGTCGACAACATTGCAAGCTGGTTCGGATCCGTGGTCGGACCGAAAGCGTTCACGGTCGGTGCTGAAGTTGTGTTCCGCACCATTCCGCTCCTCGCAGGGGTGTTGCTGTTGCGGCTTGCGCTGCAGTCATGGCGCGAGCTGACGGTCGATAGAACTGGGGAAGGACGCGTTACGGGCGCTCTGTGAGCGCCGTCGGTTACTCAGTCGGAGTTAGTTTTTGGCGACGAAGTCAAAGTTGTGGATCATCACGGTGATGTTCTTGCTTGGCACCTCGACGGTGTTGTACTGCGCGAAGTTGAAGCCGCTCTTCATCGTTGTGAAGGTCGCCGTCATAGTCACGGGATCGCCTTGATAGGTGTGACCTGCTGCCCGATTTCTGAGCCAGTCCTTATGAGAGTTCCGATGAGCCCCGGTCGGGCTTTGGAGACTCTCGAAGATGAAACGGACAAGACATTCCCCTGAACAGA
>JAWXCC010000049.1:0-4889 GCA_034440475.1 Phycisphaerae bacterium
GTCGCTGCTGGTGTCGTTGCTGGCATCGTCGCGGCGCCATCGGTTGGCGCGCTCACAGCTGGCGCTTCCCTCTTCTTCGTCTCCGGGCTGTCGGTGATGTTGACGCCGATCGCGAGCAAGAGGAAGAGCGTGAAGACGCCGACCGTCGCTGCGGTCAGTGCGTCTCCGGTGCGACCACCGAACGCGGTGTCGTTGCCGCCACCTGCCCCGCCGAACGCAGTCGCGAGGCCGCCGCCTTGCGGGCGCTGGACGAGAATGATGAGGATCATCGCCACCGAGACGGCAATGAAGAGAAGCGTGAAGACTGTGAAGAGGACCATGGATGCTCCGAGCTCACCGCGATGGGTCGCGCGAGCGGCCCTTCCGAGTGAATTGGGCATCATACCGCGAGCTCGAAAGCTGGCGGCTCGACCGCAGACTCGGGCGGGCTCGCCCAATAACCGCCGCTCCGCCCCGCTCAGCCCGGCGCAGCAGCCGCGTCGCAGATCGCGACGAAGTCGTCAGGCTTCAACGAGGACCCGCCGATCAGGCCGCCATCGATGTCCGCTTGGCCGAGCAGCTCGACCGCGTTCTTAGCGTTCATCGAGCCGCCATAAATGATGCGAATCGCAGCGGCTGGCTCGTGACCGAACAGATCGCTGAGCACCGACCGCACGTGAGCATGCGCCGTTTGCGCGTCGCTCGGTGTCGCGGTACGACCAGTTCCGATCGCCCACACCGGTTCGTAGGCGACGACGAGTTGTCGCAGATCGTCAGGCTCGATGTCGGCGAGATCTTCACGCAATTGCTGATCGATCACTTCGAGATGTCGCTTCGCTTCACGCTCAGACAACGTTTCTCCGACGCAGAGCACACCGATGAGTCCATAGTCGAGCGCCACTCGGAGTTTCCGCGCGAGCAGTTCATCTGTTTCACCAAGTCCATGTCGCCGCTCTGAGTGCCCAATGAGCACAGCCTGCGCGCCAAGATCAGTCAGCATGTTCGCGCTGACTTGCCCTGTGAATGCGCCGACGTCGTCGGCCGAACAGTCTTGTCCGCCGAGCATCACCGAGCGATGCCCGAGCGCATGACCGACGGCTTGAAGATAAGGAAATGGGGGAAAGAGCGCGACGTCGGTCTTCGCGACGGCCGGCGCCGCGCCTTCAGACACACCGCGCGAAATCGCTTCCGCAAGCTCGACGGCGCTTGCGAGTTCGGTATTCATCTTCCAGTTTCCGCCGACAAATGGCGTGCGGTGCGTGCGGTGCGACATGATCGGCACGATACCGCAGGCCGGTACACTCGCGGCCCGTGGCAACAGTCATTCGGGCTACGAACGAGGCTGTTAGCCCCAATATTGGGTGGCTGCGGCGTCGCCGCGACTTGCCGTATCTTGCGGATAAAGCTGCGTCGCGGCTCCCACTCTACAGTTGGGCATCTGAGCCAACAGCCTCGTTCTCGCTACCAAAGCACTTTCGCCCCGGGCTGCTAGCCCGCTTTTCATTCCGCCGCCAAAGGCCAATTGCTCCCATCGCCATGACACCCCCCCGCTCCGCTCGCGACATCCGCCGCACGTTCGTCGACTTCTTCGTCTCGAAGTGCGGTCACACCGACGCGCCATCAAGCGCCGTCGTACCGCACGACGATCCGACGTTGCTCTTCACGAACGCCGGGATGAATCAGTTCAAGGACGTGTTCCTCGGCCGCGGCAAGCGCACCTACACCCGCGCGGTCAACACGCAGAAGTGCATCCGTGCTGGTGGCAAGCACAACGATCTCGAAGACGTTGGCAAGGACAGCTATCACCACACCTTCTTCGAGATGCTGGGCAATTGGTCGTTCGGCGACTACTTCAAGAAAGAATCGATCACCTGGGGCTGGGAACTCCTAACGAAGGTGTACGGCCTTGATCCCAATCGCCTCTATGTCACTTGGTTCGAGGGAAACGCGAAGGCCGGGCTCGAGCCCGACACCGAAGCGCGAACGCTGTGGCTTCAATTCCTACCCGAGAGCCACGTCCTGCCCGGCAACATGCAGGACAACTTCTGGGAGATGGGCGAAACCGGACCATGTGGTCCCTCGTCCGAAGTCCACTACGACCGTATCGGCGGCCGCGAGGCGGCGCATCTCGTGAACCAGAGCGATCCCGATGTGCTTGAGATCTGGAATCACGTCTTCATCCAGTTCAATCGCGAGTCGGATGGCTCGCTCAAGCCCCTCCCTGCGAAACACGTCGACACCGGCATGGGACTTGAGCGTCTCGTCTCAGTGTTGCAAGACAAGCGATCGAACTACGACACCGACCTGTTCTCACCGATCTTTGCAGCGATCACGAAGCGCACTGGCGCCCGGCCATATGGCGCTTCGATGACTAACCACGCCGACATCGCCTATCGCGTCATCGCCGATCACATTCGTTGTCTCACTGTTGCGATCTCTGACGGCGCGACGCCATCGAACGAAGGGCGCGGATACGTGTTGCGCCGCATTCTTCGCCGCGCTGTACGCCACGGGCACCAGACGCTCGGCGTGCGTGGCGCGTTCTTGAAGGATCTTGCGCCAACCGTGGTTGAAGTGCTCGGTGACACGTTCCCCGGACTCACCAAGAACGTCGCCAAGGTCGTGACGACAATCGAAGAAGAGGAGAACCAATTCGGTCGCACGCTGGAGCGCGGTCTTGCGCTCTTTGGTGAAGCCGTTGATCGCGTGAAGCGGACCGGCGCGACGACCGTCACTGCCGAAGACGCGTTCAAGCTGCACGATACGTGGGGCTTTCCTGTTGATCTAACGCAAGTGATGGCCGAAGAGCGCGGCCTCGCAGTCGATGTCGCGGGCTACGAAAAGTTGATGGACGAGGCGCGGGCGAAGAGCCGATCCGCTGGCGGCACCGACGACGGAATGCAGTTTCCCCCTGACGCGATCGCTGCCCTCGAAACGCAGAACGTCAACGCAACGAACGACGCCGCGAAATTCGACGGTAAGCCGACGACGGCGACCGTGCTCGCGATCTGGAATGGCAAAGACTTCGACCAGCACGCGAACGTGTCTTCGACGGTTTCGGCCGAGCGCATCGCCATCATTCTCGATCGCACCTGCTGCTACGCGCTCATGGGCGGACAGGTCGGCGATCAAGGCACGATTCGCATTGATAGGACAGGCGCGATCTTCGCAATCGAGGACACGCAACGTGTCGGACAGTATGTGCTGCACCTCGGCCGCGTCACGAACGGCACGCTTCGTGCGGGCGACGACGCGAACGTCACGCTCGACCGCGAACGGCGCGAGCGAGTTCGATCGAACCACACGACGACGCATCTCCTCAATTGGGCGCTGCGCGCCACGCTCGGCGATGACATCGAGCAGCGCGGCTCTCTCGTCGACGACGAAAAGCTCCGATTCGATTTCAGCTTCGGCCGCGCGATGACAGCGGACGAAGTCGCGCAGGTCGAATCGCTTGTGAACGGCGAAATCGCGAAGAACCTGACGGTGTACGCGGAAGAGGCACCGACAGCGAAAGCGAAGGAAATCGCGGGTCTGCGCGCCGTCTTCGGCGAGCGCTATCCCGACCCGGTGCGCGTCGTGTCGATCGGCGCGCCAGTCGCGCAGCTTCTCGCACAACCGTCAAGCGATTTTGGCAGTAGGCACTCGGTCGAATTCTGCGGCGGCACGCACCTCGCGAGAACTGGCGACGCGCGGCGCTTCATCTTCCTGCAAGAAGGCGGTCTCGCCGCGGGCGTCCGGCGCATGTCGGGAATCACCGGCGTTGCTGCGCTCGCCGCCGAGGCAACTGCCGCCGACTGCGAGCGCCGCGCGAATGCTGCCGCCAAACTCAGCGACGCAGAGTTCGCGAGCGAATGGACCGAACTCTCAAAGTCGGTCGAGCAGCTCACGCTCTCGGCGACAGCGAAGCGCCGAATTGAGCACGCACTCGACCCGCTTCGTGAGCGCGCGAAGTCGCTGCGAAAGCAATCGGAAGGCGCGACGCGCGACGTGGTTGTCACGCAAGCCCGCGGGGTGATAGAGCATCACGGCGACGGTCCGCTCGTTGCGGTGCTCGAAAGCGCCGACAACGCAGCCCTCCTCGTCGCCCTCGACATGGTTCGCGCGAAGCGACCGGAGATTGCAGCGATGTTCCTTTCGCCCGACGAAGCCAACGGTAAGGTTTCGATCGCTGCGTCATGCCCGCAAACGTCGATCGCGAAGGGACTCAAAGCTGGCGAGTGGGTGAAGGCCGCAGCTCAGGCTTGCGGCGGAAGTGGCGGCGGAAAGCCCGAGCTGGCGCAAGCAGGCGGAAAAGATCCCGGCAAGACGACGGACGCCGTGCGCGCCGCGCGCGAGTGGGCAATCGCGCGGATGTAGGCGCGGTGGCGTGTTCGGCTGGAACGGACTGCCTGAAGTGGGCGCTCGACTGCCACGGTGAAATCCGACGGTCGGACGCGCACCGCCGTGGTCGAGTCCGACGATCGACGGTGTGACGTGACGTCGCTCGATGGGAGGCAGACTCGCGCGGAACAGTCCGTCGTCGAAGTCGCCGTGTTGGTGGCACCAGTCCAGTACGAGCACCGGTCTCACAGCTCGGTACTCTTCGTGCGGTTAGCCGTTCCCGACGGAAATAGGCTGCGGTGTTAGACTGACCTGCCTAATACCGCGCACGTACCCGCTCGGTGTGGGTTAATCACTAGTTAGGCGGCCAAAACCGCTGCTGCGTGGGGAACGCATCGCGGACACACCTTTGCGCCCGACCCGCCAACTCCAGATGCGGCCACAAGGCGCACGACGCTCCTCGGACTGACGTTTTAGTCGAGCATTCAGCGCGCAAGCGCTGACCGCTGAGATGCATTCGAGTGGGTGTGGCCGTTGTGTCTTCGTGTCCAACGTTTCGGGGCCAGTCCAGTCAGGCGGACTAACAC
>JAWXCC010000050.1:0-3828 GCA_034440475.1 Phycisphaerae bacterium
TGAGCGAGCGCGGGAGCGGGCGCTACCTAACATGCGCCGTAGGGCTCGCGAGACTTAACTGCGGGCCGTATTACTCATCGGTGCCGGCGCCATCGCTCACGATGCAGCGCTTATCGCCCGGGCAACTGATCCAATCACATTCGGCGACGGGTCGTTCACGGTCGACGGAAAGTCATAGCGAGCCGCAAACCAAGCGGTGGTGCACACCATGCACCACCCCGGTCACCCGGGGCGTTTCGTCACCATCTTTCATTCCAATGGTGAGGCCGACAGGAGCTGGCTCCGCCTCATTCGCTTTTATAACCGAGACAGCACGATCGTTTGGGAGGGCGACCAAGTCGTCGAGCGGCGCTCGTTCGAGCCCGATCGGCGCCTTCCAGTGCAACGACACGGAGCGGACTAACACATGTCACGATTCCAGTACTAACGTAGCTTGGCCAAGTCGCTGGCCAGATGCGGGCAACGCGGCTGGCCGTCAACTTTGTCAACGGGTTCGTCGGCAACTGCAAACTTAATCGAGTGATTCGCTGGGTTGCAATACCAACCTAGAAGCGATCCCGCCGAAGAGTGCGACGGGATCGCTGAGATTGAAGAGCTATCCTCGGCATGATCGCGGCGCCTTGACGACGGCGTCCGCTCCGATCGCCAAAACAACTGCGTACCCGAGCGAAGTCGAGATGAACCCCGCGCAACGGGAAGGACTCCCTTATGTAGTGAAACCAAACCCGCCGTCGTCTTGGCATCGCCGCCGCAAGGATGAACGGCGATATGAGGGCGACGGCGGGCGGTGGGACGCTCAACAGACGTAATGAGCGCGCCAGAGCCCGAGCTGAGCCGCCCGCAAAATAGTCTTCCTCATCAGCCCGTGGCAAAAGTCATTCGGGCTGTTCGTATTGGGTCCCGGGGAAAAAATGTACCGATTCTGCGAACGACGGTTATGATTCTCGTCACCGCAAAACGGCTCTTTGCGAAGTTCAGTCGTGCCGCGTTCCGCCAGACGATGATGCGCAGACCCCGTGACGGCGCGGGCACCACCATCGCGACCGGTCGAACGAGCCCGATGAATGAGAGCGGAGAAGCCAGTACGCTTGCTAACGCTCTCGCAGGCTGCGTTGGAGCCGCAACGAAGTTGACCCATGCGTAGCCAGGCACATCAACAACCCTCGGTACCGTCGCGAGCGCAAGCGGCCATCGCGCGCTCGTCGGTGCCGCCTTCCAAGCTCGGGATCAGAGAATCCACTCCGCGCCATTTTGATTTCAGAAGCGTTCCAATGCACGCGCCAGCGATCGTGAGCGATGCGCTGCAGTCGAGTAGCCAGCCCCTTGACCAGCGCGCACTCGCTCACTTCGGGGCGCGATTCGGACACGACTTTCGTCGTGTTCGCGTTCACGCTGACGCGCTCGCTGACGCCTCCGCAGCGTCGCTACGTGCCCGTGCCTACACCGTGGGCGAGGATGTCGTCTTCCGGAGCGGCGCGTTCGCACCGCACACGAATGCGGGACACGAGCTGCTCGGCCACGAGCTCGCTCACGTCGTTCAGCAAAGTAACGCTGTGTCATCGACGTCTACCAGTCAGCCCGGCACACCAAACATTCCCATACTCAACGATGCGAGCGCCGAGCGCGAAGCAGTCGATACGGCGGCGGACGGCGCGCGACACGCGCATGGCGCTGTCGCTGGCGCTGGCGCTGGCGCGTCCGTACGCCAGCTCGGTCGCGTTGGCGTGCAGTGTGCGCCTGATCCCGCAGTCGTGGATCCCGAGAAGGAGTTAGGCCCCGTCGTAGCAAAGCGTTGGAAGTCGCTGTACGAAGAGATATGGAATCGCAGTCTCGCACTCACCCGCGTGAATCAGGTTTCACGCACGGTCGAGCGAACGAGGTGGATCAACGAGTTGCACCTGCTGCTGGGGCAGCTCGGCGAGGTGACGACGGAACCAGCGTTAGCTCTTGTCGAGAGTTCGTATCGCGCTTGGGAAACCAAGATGTTCGACGTCGCGTTCGCTTCGGACGAGTTGTGGCAGGACACGATCGAGCGAGCGGAGGACGAACAGGTACGACTCGCTGAGGGCGCGTCGACAGCGGGAACGTACGCTTTTGAGTATCTCACCAAAGAGATTGCCGCGACGAAGCGCCGCTTGGTCAACGTCGACTCCGACTTGCGCGTCTCGGAGGATTCGCTTGCCCTCAAGGCGCTGCTCGATAACGACACCCATCTTTGGTACGGCGAGTTGCGCGCAGCCCGTGAGCGCGTGGCGGATCTGATGGCGATGCTCCAGGTGGTCGGCACACTCCGCGGAGCTGGTGAGGACGACGCGAAGCTCGTGCCGGGTTGGAAAGATCGAGTGCGCGATGAGCGAATCCAACTGCTCAGAATCGCGGCGGGAGCGACCAAGCGCGACTACCGCGTCGCGTTCGAGGGGCTTGCGAAGGAACTCGACGCTGATCGATCGGCAGCGCTCGCGAGGCACAAGCGAGAGAAGGGCTTCGCCGAAAAGGGATTCGACCTTGTGAGTGGTGCGTTGTCAGCGATCGTCGACCCTTTCGTAGAGGCGGGGAAGCAAGTCGTTGATCTCGCACAGATCGTGCTCCACTTCGCTTCGCTCACGCACTACCAGCCCTCGTTCAAGAGCGACATGGGCAAGGCGGCGGAGCAAGGCGCTGGAACCGCCGACATCTTGAAGGGTGTGATTAAGAATCTGATCGGGACCCCGAAACGACTGTGGACCGCGATCGAGAACGACGATTGGAATGCCATCGGCCGGGAGACGGTAAACCTCTATCTGCTCGCCAAGACCGGCAAAGAGGGCGCTGCGAAGGCGGTGCCACTCCTTCGCTTGGTCCGAGCGCGGGCAGTTGGATTGCGCGGTGGGATGGGTGCTGCGGCGGCTCTTGAGGTACTCAAGATCGCGAAGAAGGAAGGCCTCGTCATTCGGTTCCGTATGAACGAAGCGCCCGCGATTCGCCTCCGCGAGCTTGGCCATCCGGCAAAACCAGAGTTCTTGAAGATGAAGTCGATCAAAGAAGCCGACACACACCTCGGTGCCAACGAGGCTGATCTCGGCAAGGTCGCGTATTTCAAACCGAAGCTCCCCGCCAACTTGAAGCAGTTAGGAACGAAGCTTCAGGGCCAAGTAAACGCTCGATTTCAAGCTCGCATGAAGGAATGGCACAAGTATAAGAGCGAAGTACAGTCGCTTGAGGCTAGGGGACTCATCAAGATTGAAGGTGATTTGGTCGTCGATCCGCAGAGTGGAAAAGCTTTTACTGGCGATTACGACTTGTTCGACATCCGCAAGGGCAGCACGAGCGGTCAGGGCGTCGAGTTCGAGTCGCTTTCCAAATCGGTTCAGGACCGGCTCAAAGCGAGTCCCGTCGAGGCCCAGCACGGATCGCATCTTGATTGGAAGGAGATCCCCGCAGGCGCCGCTGACATGTTCGCGGAGATCATCCTCGACGCCCGCCCAACAAAGAACGCCAAGCCGCTCATTGAGTTCCACCCCGACGGGCGAATTCGATACACGTATTTTGTTGACTAGTCTTCGCTGCAATCCAAACCGATAATCGCCGGCACAGCTTCTTGGCTGTTAGCTCCAAGCGCCGAGCAGCACCGCGAGATCCGCTCCGTTGATCAGGCAGTCGCCGTTCAGGTCGACCGTGCTGTTGTTGGTATTCCAAGCACCGAGCAGCGTTCCGAAGTCGGCACCGTTGACCACGCCATCGTTGTTGAAATGTAAGCGTCCGACCTCCCGCGCAGCTCAGTCCGAGCACGCCGCCGCACCCCGATCACCGCGCCAGCGCCAGCCGCTTCTCCGGATTGCTCTTGACCCA
>JAWXCC010000051.1:0-9615 GCA_034440475.1 Phycisphaerae bacterium
CGCGCCAGCCAGCGCTTCGACCCATCGATATCGAAACGGGTCGCTGCTGCCGCCGCGCGAAATGCGAACACGCGCGGATCGCTCGAGCCCGCAGTGATCAATCGATCGAGAATCGTTCCGGCACGCTCCGGATCGCGGCGGCGCAGGTCGAGTTGCGCTTCCAGCAGTCGCGCGAGCGGATGATTAGTGTGGATGTGGTCGAGAGCCTTGATCGCTCGCTCGCTCCCGTCAAAGTCGAGCTCTTCGACCGCAAGTGTGCCGAGCAGGTACCACGCTTCACTCGACCGCGGCTGGAGCGCGATCGCTTGTTGGAGCGCGGGAACGCCAGCGGGGAGATGGTGCTTCTCCGCGAGAAGCTGTCCCTCCGTCAAGAGCGCTGGCCAATAGAGCCGGTCGAACTCGGTGCGGGCGCGGGCGAGCGCATTGAGCACTCGCTGAATGTCGTCAGTGCTCCGAGGCTCTAGGCGCGCGCGAACGAGCGCCGCCCGGGACGCAGCGACGATGTCCGCGGCGCTCGTCGCGCCGCCTTCGTCGAGGAGCGCGTCGAGCGACTTCGCCGCAGCGAGCGCGTCAGCGTTCTTGCCGAGCCACGCCAGCGCCTCACACCGGACGGCGATTCCGAGCGGCGAAGACTCCGCCGCGACGAGTGCAATCGCGTCTTGAAATCGTCCGCGGCGGACGAGCGCGTCGGCGCGCACCGCTGCCGAAAGTCGCGCGTCAGAGAGTGACGGGTCGTCGAGCGACCACGTCAGGAGCGCAGCCTGCGCGGCACGTTCGGGCGTGTCGAGATCGCGGCTGTCCCACACGCCGTGGAAAATCCGCAGGTCCTTTCGTTCATCGTCCGTCAGCCAATCGGCAGCGAGCGCCTTCGCCACGGCCTCTGCTGGCGGCGGAGACTCCGGGACGATCTGCTGCGCGATGGCTGCGGTGGAACAGTGCAGCGCGATAAGGATGACGACAACAAGATGTCGCACGGTCGACAGACGTTATCGACGCAGCGGCGGAAGAGCGCGCGACGAGTCCACGATCTCGCTCACTTTTTTGCGGGCGAATTGTCGGCCTGTGCGGCCTTGAGTGGTCGAATGTCGATGGCCCACTGCTTCGGATCCCATTCGGGCTTCGTCAGATCGGGTTGCGTCAGCAGCTCGCGCTGTTTCTCGTCGATTCCCGCATTGATCTTCGGATCGTTCAGGAGCACGGTGACCGTGTTCTTGTTCGGCTGGGTGAGGTACATGGCCCGGAGCGCGGGGTCATGCGTCGCACCAGCTTGGTTTGTCGCGCCAGCGCGGGAATAGAACACGCGGACGTCGGCGTAATCCTTCGCCATCGCGGTACCCGGTTTCGGCACGAGCTTGAGTCCGTCCACGTTCGTGACTGACGTGAGAAGCGGAACCGGCGGCATCTCGCACAGTGTCACGTCGAACTGCTCGAGCACCGCCGCTTTGGGCTGTCCGATGGGCAGCGGAAAGGGTCCCTCGCCAAGTTTCAGCGGATCGAATTGCTTGCCCGGCTCCATCACTTGTCGCTTGATCACGCTCTTGAGTTCAAGATTGATCTCAGTGAGCCAGCCGTCAGAGTAAATCCAATGATCGCGAGAGCTGTCGGAACGCACCTTGTCCTCGGCTCCGGGCTCGTGCGAGATGACTTGCATCTTCTCGAACACGATTGCGAAGCGGCGCGACATTCCCGTCCCATCGAGGACGAGCGTGCCGAACCGTCGCGATGTCTCCTGTGTTAGGTCGTCGAAGGTCTCGTAAATGATCTTGGCTTGGAAATCCTTCATCTCCGCGCCGACCTTCTCAAGCGAAGCGAGGATGTCGTCGACGCTGACGGAGCTCACGCTCGCTGGCGCGGTCTGCGATCCCGGCGAAGGCGGCACCGACTGTGGCGGCACGATCGGCCCCTGCTGGACGGTCAGGGCACACGCGAGAATCTGGGGGAGAAGGATCATGGGTGTCGCAGAGAGAGAGGGTGTGAGGATCGCAATTCCATGCTGGCGAACAAACTCGCAATTCAACTCATCGATTGATGGGCACTTGCTCGACGATCTCGATGCCGAAACCGCTGAGGCCGGGCATCGACGACTTCGGATGATTGGTAAGGATGCGAAGTCGATGGAGGCCAAGGTCGCGGAGGATTTGGCTACCGATGCCGAACTCGCGATATGCCATCGGATGGGCGCGCCCACCGATGCCGTCGACGCGCGTGAGATCCGGGGCGTTCACGTCGTCGTGTCCATCGCGACGAATCTGTTGAAGCCGATCGCGCAGGTCATCGCCGACGGACTCGGGACGAAGATACACGATCGCGCCTCGGCCCTCGCGCTGAATGCGTCGCATCGATTCCCGGAGCGTGTCGCCCGTCGATGGCGCTCCGTCCTTACCGGGAACCCTAAAAATGTCGCCGAGCAAATCACGTCGATGCATTCGCACAAGCACGGCGTCGTCGACCGTCGGCACATGCCCGTGTGCGTCGGGTACGCCTATGCCACCCACGGTGAGCGCGAGGTGCGGCGTGGGATCAATCGAACTTGACCAAGCGAAGAGATCGAATGGCCCCTCAGGCGTTTCGATGCGCGTGCCCGAGGTCGGCTTCAGACGCTGAACTAATGCCTCACCTTTCAACCGATACTCAATGACCTGCTCAACGGAACACATTCTGAGCCCGTGTTTGGCACAGATGACCTCAAGGTCGTTCATGCGCGCCATTTCGCCATTGTCCTTCACGATCTCTATGAGCAGGCCTGCTGGCTTGAGACCGGCGAGGCGACAGAGGTCAATCGTCCCTTCGGTTTGTCCGGTGCGCACAAGCACGCCGCCGTCGCGGGCGCGCAGCGGATTGATGTGCCCGGGTCGCACGAAGTCGTCGGGACGGCTGGACGGATCGACCAGCATCTGGATCGTCTTGACGCGGTCCGCTGCCGAGATACCGGTACCAACGCCATGTCGAGGATGTCCATCGACTGCGACCGTGAACGGCGTGCCGCGGACACTCGTGTTCTGCGCGACCGCAGGGCCGAGCTCGAGTCGTTCGCACGTCTCGCCCGTCAATGGCACGCACAGGTAACCACCACCCACTCGAGTCATGAAGTTGATGATCTCGACCGATACGAACTCGGCGGCGCAAATGAAGTCGCCTTCGTTCTCGCGGCGCTCGTCGTCAACGAGAACGACGATCTTGCCAGCGCGCAGGTCGTCAAGGATTTCGGGGATGGGAGAGAGCGGCATTGGAAGCCGAAGAGGATAGCGGTTTCTCGTAGGATTCCTGCTTGAGTGAACCCCGCTATGACCGCCTCAAAACAACCACCGAAACCTGCCGAGAAGCGTGCAAAATCCACCTCGGCGACCTCCTCGGCCACGACAACGTTCGAGCAATCGCGCGAATTCGAGCGTTGGCTCCTCGAACTCACATCGTTGCCGACCGCAGCAGCCCGGGAATCGCGCGTCATCGCGTGGATCGAACGCTGGGTGAAAGCACGAGCAAAATCGGTCGAGCTTTCGCACGACGAATTCGGCAACCTGCTTCTGCACCGAGCACCGCGCGAGACGAAGCGCTCGCCCGTGTACATCACGGCGCATCTCGATCATCCGGCCTTCGTGGTGCGACGTGTTGCGGGCCGCGACGTCGAACTCGAGTTCCGCGGCGGCGTACACGACCCGTATTTTGAGAAGGCAAAAATTGAGATCTTTGAACACAACGAGCGGGACGGCAAAGACGCGTCGCACACCGCGACTATCACAAAGCTCGACGCGACTGCCAAGCCATTCAAGATCGTGACCGCGCGGCTCACGAACGAGACGACGACGATTTGCGCTGGAGACATCGCGCGGTGGAAATTGCCTGCTCCAAAGATCGAGAAGGGCATCTTGCACACCCATGCATGTGATGATCTTGCGGCGGTCGCCGCGGCGCTCTGCGCATTCGAGAGAATTCGCGAGATGCCCGCGTGCGGACATGTGGGGCTTCTCTTCACGCGCTCTGAGGAAATCGGCTTCATCGGCGCGATCGGCGCGGCGCGGTCGCGTTCAGTGCCGAAGGACGCACGGCTCATCTGTCTCGAGAATAGTCGCTCGTTTCCCGAGAGCCCTATCGGCGCAGGCCCAATCGTGCGCGTTGGCGACCGCATCACGGTCTTTTCGCCCGATCTCACCAATCGCATCGCCGCGATCATGGGTGAGTACCAGAAGACAGCACCGACTTTTCAATGGCAACGGAAGCTCATGCCGGGAGGCGCGTGCGAAGCCAGCGCGTTCTCGTGCTACGGGTACAGCTCAACCTGTCTCTGTCTACCGCTCGGCAACTATCACAATATGGAAGACATCGACGGCGTGTTAGCTGGCAAGCGGCCCGCGAAGGTTGGCAGCGAGTTCATCGCCATCAGTGATTTTCACGGACTCATCACGATGCTTGAGATCGTTGCGCGTGATCTTGACTCGGCCAGCGTTCCTCCGCTCAAGGACCGCATGGAATCTCTCTGGCGCGAGCATGGCGGGCTGCTGGCGCGGTGAACGCCGAGAGATCGTATTTCCTCGGGCTACTCCCGCGATCTTGGCGTGACGACGAACGTCTTCTTCTTACGGTTCGCCAATCCCGGATGCGCAGTTGATCACTTCCTTGCCGTCGTGAACGGCGAGGACGACTCCTTCAAAGCCAGCCGATATATCCGCGTCGACCGTGCCCTGAGCGACTCCCATGAGAGCGGTGGAGCCGTCTGAGCACTAGCAGTCCCCGGCGCGATGGCGATACCGAGTACGCGCTGGCAGTGCGACCATGAGCATGAGCGAGACTCCGGTGAAGACGAGCGGCTATAGCGTGATTGCAATCGTGCCACGGGGCTGGACTGAGGCGAAGAGCGCGCTCGCTCGCGACGCTGCACGAGGTGAATTCACGGGGCGATTGCACCGTGTGGCGGCTCGTGGGCGAACCGCGCAATCTCCTCGATTGCAGCTTGGGCCCGGCGCACGCTCCGCCCGGCGGTCTCATCATCGAGTCGGAGTGCGCCGCCGCGGCGCGACCACCAGATGATTCCGAGCACGACGCCGAGCGCCGCGAATCCGTTGATGATGAACCAGTAGACGACGGTTGGATTCTTCGCCCACACGTCCGCACCGAGCCCGCGAAGAATGACCAGCATCAACGGAATCCAGATGAAGCAGCCAGTCACGGCGAAGATGGAGCCGATGCGCACGCGCCAGTTGCGGAGGACCGCGATCTGTCGCTGGATCGCGACGACGGGCGCTGCATAATCGATGTGCAGAATGATGTGGAGTTCGCGGGCTCCGAGCACAATAAACATTAGGGCGTAGGCATGCAGCAAGAGCCCGCTGATCAAGAGGTGCGGGACTTCTATGTACTTGACCCAGAACGGCGCGAACCAGAGGCACATCACGACACCGGCAGCGATCTGTACCGTCTGCCCGAGGATGAGTGGCCGCAGCGCTGAGCGCGCTCGGGCCGTCTTTTGCGACTTCAGCAAATCAAACGTGAGCGCGTTCTGCTGCGCTAACCGCTGATCGAGTGACTTCCACGCCGCTTTGAGTTCTTCCAGTTCCATGGCTTTTCATCTCGCTGTTTCGTTGGCGACGCTGAGATCGCGTCGAATGACTTGTTTAAGACGGCTGATCTTCGTTGCGACGTTCGTTTCCGTGATTCCCAGCACATCAGCGATCTCCGCATAGCTTCGCTCGTCGAGGTAGAGCAGCAGCAGCGCTCGATTGAGTGGGTCGGTCTGCTGGATGAATTGATCGAGGGCAGAGAGTCGCGGGTCAGGTTCGGGCGGCGGTGCGGCGGCGATGTCGATAGCGTCGTGATGAATCGACAACGACGGGCGATCGCGAGTCCGCGCCCGCCGGACCTGCGATATCGCGACGTTCAATCCAACTCGGTACATCCACGTCGCGAACGGCCGACTCCGGTCGTAGCGTGCGAACGATTGCCAGAGCGCCGCGCAGATCTCTTGCCCCAGATCGTCGCGGTCTTCCTTCGTACGGCTGTACGTATAAGCAATCTTCAGAACGATTCCGGCGTGTTGCTGGAGGAGCGCCTCGAAGGTCGCGTTCGCAGCCATCTCGGCGTCGTCGTTGAGAGGGATGGTCATTCCTGCCTGCATGATCTCCGTTCCGCGCCACGATCGCGATGGAGGGTGATTCGCAGACAGTCGGCCAGAATCACACCACCGTGCAAAGTCGCGAGGGGCGGAAGAGCTGCAACGTCCAGTACGATTCGTCCGATACATGCCTCACGACCCTGTCTCCATTCTGAACGAGCGGTTCCGTCGCGCCATCGGCCTCGCGCTCAACGATCCTGCGATCGACGCCGACCCCGTCATCAAGCCAAGCGCGAATCCCCAATTCGGTGACTTTCAGGCGAACGCGGCTATGGGTCTCGCCAAATCGCGGGGCATGAATCCGCGCGATCTCGCGCAGAAGATTGTTGACCACGTCGACCTGTCGGGCATCGCGCTGGCGCCCGAAGTTGCTGGTCCGGGGTTTATCAATGTCCGACTCGATCCCAGCGCGCTCGGCGCGATGCTGGCGAGCATGGACAACGCGACCCTCGGTATCGCGCCCATCTCTGCGCACTGGGGCGTGACCATTGACTTGTGCGGCGTGAATGTTGCCAAGGAGATGCACGTCGGTCACTTGCGGGCAACGATCATCGGTGACTGCCTCGCTCGGGTGTTTGAGCGGCTCGGTCGCACCGTTCACCGCGAGAATCATCTCGGCGATTGGGGTGTGCCCATCGCAACGACGCTCGCATCGCTTCGTCGCGCGAGGATCGATCTCGACCGACTCACGATTCAAGATCTCAACCGCGCTTACGTCGCGTCGCAACTCGCGGGGCGAAGCGACGAGGCTGGACTCGCAGCGGCGATCGCGACGCATGCCGGACCGCATCGGCTCATCGAACTTTTGGCGCAGAACGACGGCGCTCGAGAGGTGAACGACGATGCCAAGCGCACCCTCCTGAACCTCCAGGGTGGCGACGCTGAACTGCGTCGTGACTGGCAGAAGCTCATCGATTGCACGATGAAAGAGGTGTTCGAGGCGGCGCGCATCATGAACGTGACGCTCGGACCTGAGCACTCTCGTGGCGAGAGCTACTTTCGCGATCGACTCGGCGGTGTCATCGAATCGTTCTTGGCGGCAGGGCTGGCGAAAGAAGACAAGGGCGCGATCGTCGTTCCTTTCGCCGACCGTGAGCGACCACTCTTGATTCGCAAATCGGACGGCGGGTTTCTCTACTCGACAACCGATCTCGCAGCCGTACGCTTCCGCGTGCAGGAGCTGCAATCCGATCGCGTCGTCTATGTTGTTGATGCGCGGCAGCGCGATCACTTCAAAGATGTGTTTGACGCCGCTGCTCTCATTGGCTGGGATCGGTTGCCCGACGGGACGAAGGCGTCGATTACGCATCTCGGCTTTGGCGCCGTGCTTGGCAAGGACAAGCGACCGCTGAAGACGCGTTCGGGCGACAACTTCACGCTGAAGGATTTGCTCGACGAAGCCGTTGAGCGCGGTACCGCGGAGGTCACTCGGCGCAGCGCTGATTCGAACGCGCCGACGCATGGCATGAGCGCCACCGAACTCGCCGCCATCGGTGATGCTGTCGGGATCGCCGCCGTGAAATACGCCGACCTTTCCAGCGAGGTGACGCGCGACTACGTCTTTGATCTCGACCGAATGATCGCGTTCGAAGGAGACACCGGGCCGTACATGCAGTACGCGCATGCTCGCATCTCATCGATACTCGCAAAGTCAGGGGTCAGCGATGCGACGATCGCGGCGGCACCGTTCGCGATCAGAGAGGCGGCAGAGCGGCAGTTGGCGCTGCATCTCCTGCGCTACGGGACGACGGTGAAGGAAGTTGCCGATGCGCTCGAGCCCAATCGATTGTGCGCTTACGTGCAGACGTTGGCGAACCTCTTCAACGGGTTCTATCAGGCGTGTCCGGTGCTCAAGGTCGATGACGAAGCGACGAAACTCGCGCGGTTGCGCTTGTGTCGACTGGCACGCCACGTCCTCGCAGATGGACTCGGGCTGTTGGGGTTGAAGGCACCGGCGCGGATGTAGGCGGAAGTTCCTCCGTACACTGCCGCGCATGCCGGTTCGCCACCCTCAATTCGCGAACGTCAAGCTCTTCGATCACCCGCTGATCAGGCACAAGCTGACGCTCATTCGCGATCGTCGTACGGGTCATGCGGAGTTCCGCCGCCTGCTCAACGAGATCGCCGGACTCATGACGTACGAGGTTTGCCGCGACATCGAGACGGAAGAGATTCCGGTCGAGACGCCGGTGGCGCGAACGACGGGTCATCGACTGAAGGAGAAGGTCACGCTCGTGCCGGTGCTGCGCGCCGGCCTCGGCATGTGCGACGGAATTCTCGCGCTCTTCCCAGAAGCGCGGGTCGGACACATCGGCATCTATCGCGACGAGCACACGGCGACGCCGGTCGAGTACTACCGCAAGCTGCCGCGCGACGTCGCTGCGGGCCCCGTCTTCCTCGTCGATCCGATGCTCGCGACCGGCGGAAGCGCGGCGAAAGCAGTCGCGGATCTCCGGTCGATCGGCTGCAAGCGACTTCAGATGATCTGCCTCGTCGCCGCGCCGGAAGGCATACGGCGCATGCAGGACGCTGACCCCGATGTGATCGTGAACGCTGCCGCAATAGACGAGCGCCTCAACGAACGTTTCTTCATCGTGCCTGGCTTGGGCGACGCGGGCGATCGGATTTTTGGGACGGCGTAATTGCGCTGGTAGAGCGGACGATCTTCAACTTCTGCGCCGAGAGCGCGTCGCGAACATCGCTATCAACAGCATCGCGCCGCTCGCTGGGGTAGGCACTGTCTCGAAGTAGATGTTGTCCAGAGCAAGGCGGTCCACGACGATGCGATCAAACTGGAAATCGGTGACCCAGCCGACGAAGTATGTTCCAGAAGGGACTCCTACAACCTGGTACGTGTTCGTGGCGATCAGCGCGCCATTGAGATAGAACGAGCAAGTAGGAGTGTCCCCACTGCCCAGTATCTTCTCGATCGCAAATCCATGAATTGGCGAATTGAAGTCGAACGCGAATGCCCAGCCGTTGCCAGCTGACGTTGTCAATCCCCACCCGTCTTCCCAAGCCTCGAATGTGTCGTTGCTGCGGTAGAACGGGAAATCCGGCACCTGCGGGGAGCTGCTGAGATTAATACCGAATTGGGCGTATGTATCTGCCGGGATTAGCCCGGGCGTTCCGTCAGGAGCGGTGAAGTCGATCTTCGTCGTGCCGCCGATCAGAGAATTGAAGAGCGGCTGATCTTCGAAGATGTTGATGATTGAAGCAGTCGTAGGCTGGGTCAGGCAAACCGCCATCGTGGTCGCGAATCCGGTGATGCGCAGAGTAGTAGCGTTCATTGATTCCCTCCGATCGATTCGAGAGCTGCCGAGATTTCCGCACAGACCATGGCGACATTGTCCGGATCCTCAGTGGTCGTCCATTCAAGGAATGACTCAGCGGACTCGAAGCCAAACATGTGTAAGCGTCCGACCTCCCGCGCAGCTCAGTCCGAGCACGCCGCCGCACCCCGATCACCGCGCCAGCGCCAGCCGCTTCTCCGGATTGCTCTTGACCCA
>JAWXCC010000052.1:0-4363 GCA_034440475.1 Phycisphaerae bacterium
CCGCGCCTCCTCTACCATGCACCGTTTCGGCGGCATCGGTGACCTCGGGCACTCTCCACACAAGAACGTTGAACAACTGACCACGGCGTGCGCACGCCGCGGCCTTCGTCGCCCCTTCACGCGTTTTGAACTCCCTTCATGGGATTTGAACGCTGAGAACTATGGGCGAGTTGGTCACGGAGGCGCTCTCGCGAGAAAGCTCGCATCGCCAGCGGCTGTCGCTCCCGTCTTCGTGATCGGTCCTCGCAGGTGACACGATCGCTTCCGAAACGCTCTCGCCTGGACGAACCAGTGTCGACCAAGATCCGTGTGATGCAACACCCGGCTCGACAAAAAACTGATTGGCGAAACTTGAACTTGATCCACCGCCCCTCGCCTCACCGACCTGCCTCTTCCACCTGCCTTCTACAGACCTTCTACACCCAAGGGGAACGTTGATGGCCACCGTGACCACCCGCGAGATTCGTCCCTTCTCGAAGCGCGACGATGCGATTCCCGTCCCCGATCTGACCCGTGTCCAGCGCGACGCGTACGAGCGATTCCTGCAACAGGACAAGCCGTACGACGCGCGCAACCAGGCGATGGGACTCGAAGCGCTGCTGCGCGAGATCTTCCCGATCGAGAGTTACGACGGGAACATGAAGCTTGAGTATCTCTACTACAAGCTTGATGAGCCGCGCTACACCCCCGACGAATGCCGCGAACTGCGGTTGACGTTCGGCATGCCCTTCCGCGTCGGCGTGCGCCTGCGCCGGAACGGCGTTGACGAGATTCCCGAGGAGGAGATCTACCTCGGTGAGATTCCGATCATGATGGGCGGCGGCGAGTTCATCGTGAACGGTGCCGAGCGCGTCATCGTCTCTCAGCTTCACCGCTCGCCCGGCGTTGACTTCTCGATCGTGTCGTCGTTCGGCGACCGTCCGCTTCACTCAGCCCGCATCATTCCTGAGCGCGGCTCGTGGATCGAACTCGAAGTGACGAAGAAAGACGTGCTGGCGATGCGCATCGACCAGTCGACGAAACTCGCTGGTACGACGTTCTTGCGGGCGCTCGACGAGCAATACTCGTCGACGGACAAGATCCTAGAACTCTTCTACGACGTCACCGACATCAAGGTCGAGAAGCTCAAGCCCGAGCACTTCTCCGCAGAGATGATCGTCGATAGCGACTCCGGCGAAGAACTGTGCCGCGTCGGCGCGCCGATTGGCGACAAGATTGAGACGATTCAGGCTTCAAACCTGAAGACGGTTCGCGTCATCACCGATCCGGGCGATTCGCTCATTCTCAACACGCTCGCCGAAGAGAAGCTCGACTTCCTCGCGGAAGTCACGGAGCACGAAGCAGCACTGCTGAAAATCTATGGTCGCCTGCGTCCGGGCAATCCGCCGCAGGTGGACAAGGCGAAGGCGTTGTTCAAGGAGAAGTTCTTCGACGAGAACCGCTACCGCCTTGGGCGCGTCGGTCGGTTCCGCATCAATCGTAAGTTTGAAGACGACAAGATTTACAAGGTCGTTTCCGAGAGCATCCAGCATCTCCGCGCCGAGGACTTCCTCGCGGTCATCAAGTACATGCTTGATCTCCGCGCCAAGCGCAATCGCGCGCACGTCGACGACATCGACCATCTCGGCAACCGCCGACTGCGCACGCTCGACGAACTCGCCACGGAAGAAATGCGCAAGGGCTTCTTGAAGCTCCGTCGCACCGTGCAAGAGCGCATGAGCGTGAAGGACCCTGACGAAATCGCGAAGATCGCTGATCTCGTCAACTCGAAGTCGATCTCAAGCGCTATTGAGTTCTTCTTCGGCCGAAGCGAACTGTCGCAGGTCGTCGACCAGACCAATCCGTTGTCGATGCTCGTCCACGAGCGCCGACTCTCGGCCCTTGGCCCGGGCGGCCTGAACCGCAAGCGCGCTGGCTTCGAAGTGCGCGACGTACACATCTCGCACTACGGTCGTATCTGTCCAATCGAAACGCCTGAAGGCACGAACATCGGCCTCATCGCGTCGCTCGGCATCTACGCCGAGGTCGACGATTACGGCTTCCTCCAGACCCCCTACCGCAAGGTGAAGGCTGGCAAGGCCACAAGCGATGTCGTGCGTCTTCGCGCCGACGAAGAGCTGAAGAAGGTGCTGGCGACGAGCGACATGCTCGATCGCGAAGGCCGCTTTGCCACAGGCTCAACGCTTGCCCGCATCGACGGCGATCTCGCGCACGTTCCGGCGGCCGAAGTGGAATTCGTCGACATCTCACCGAAGCAGATCGTCGGTATCTCGGCGTCACTCATCCCCTTCCTCGAACACGATGACGCCAACCGCGCCCTCATGGGTTCGAACATGCAGCGGCAAGCCGTGCCGCTGGTGAAGGTCGAGCCGCCGTGCATCGCGACCGGCATGGAGAAGATCGTCGGCGGACACTCCGGCATGATCGTCAAGGCGGAACGTGGCGGAACCGTCACGTTCGTCGACAGCGAGCGCATCATCGTCGACAACGCTGACGAGTACGTCCTCCGGAAGTTCGTCGGTCTCAACGAGCGCACGTGTCAGAACCAGCGACCGATCGTCAAGCTCAACCAGAAGGTGAAAGCTGGCGAAATTCTCGCGGACGGCGCGAGCACGGTGAAGGGCGAGTTGTCGATCGGCAAGAACGTGCTCGTCGCGTTCAACACCTTCGACGGCTACAACTTCGAAGATGCCATCGTGATCAACGAGCGCCTCGTGAAGGACGACGTCTTTACGTCGATCCACATCGAGAGCTTCGACGTCGAGATCCGCGAGACGAAACTCGGTCGCGAAGAGTTCACTCGCGACATTCCGAACGTCAGCGAGAAGATGCTTTCCAAGCTCGACGAAACCGGAACCATTCGAATCGGTGCCAAGGTCGGCCCTGGCGACATTCTCGTCGGCAAGGTTAGTCCAAAGTCGAAATCCGAACTCTCACCGGAAGAGAAGCTCCTCCACGCGATCTTCGGTCGCGCGGGTGAAGACGTGAAGAACGACTCGCTTGAGGTGCCAGCAGGTACCGAGGGCATCGTGATCGGCGCGCGACGATTCAGCCGCCGTATGCACCTGACTGAGGATCAGAAGAAGACCCTCAAGAAGGACATGTCCGACTTCGAAACAGAGATGGACGAGAAGCGCATCCGTCTCTTCAAGCAGATGATCGCGAAGATCAACGAACTGCTTGGCACCGAGATGGTCGATCCGTCCACGCGTCAGAAGGTCGGCGTCAGCGACATCCCTGAAGTCATCGTCGAGCAGATCGACAACTTCTCTGAGAAGTGGATGAAGGGATCGGCAGAGGCGCGCGAGCAAGCGAAGGTTGTGTTCGGCCAGTTCTGGCCGCGCGTTCAAGACATCGCGAAGGAGAAGGAGCGCCGACTTGGCCACATGAAGCGCGGCGATGAGCTGCCTTCGGGCGTGCTTGAGATGGTGAAGGTCTACCTCGCGACCAAGCGTCAGCTTTCAGTCGGCGACAAGATGGCCGGACGCCACGGCAACAAGGGTGTCATCGCCCGCATCGTGCCGGAAGAAGACATGCCGTTCCTTGAGGATGGCACCGCGGTCGACGTCCTGCTCAATCCGCTCGGCGTACCAAGCCGTATGAACGTCGGACAGATCCTCGAAGTCCACCTCGGCTGGGCGGCGCAGGTCCTCGGATTCCAAGCTGTCACTCCCGTGTTCGAGGGTGCGAAGGAATCAGAGATCTTCGACGCCGTCGACGAGGCGAACGCGCACGTACAGAAGCGCATCGACACGTTCTTGAAGGACGGCAAAGATCCTGGCGCGCCGCGCGAGTTGCTCGCCAAGATGCAGCGGACCGGCAAGGTCCAGCTGTTTGACGGCCGCACCGGCGAGCCGTTCCACCAGCGGACAACCGTTGGCTTCATGTACCTCCTGAAGCTCCATCACCTCGTGGATGACAAGATCCACGCTCGTTCGACTGGCCCGTACAGCCTCATCACGCAGCAACCACTCGGTGGCAAGGCACGTACCGGCGGTCAACGATTCGGCGAGATGGAAGTGTGGGGCCTTGAGGCGTATGGCGCTGCCTACGTCCTTCAGGAACTGCTCACCGTCAAGAGCGATGACGTCGAAGGTCGTACCAAGATCTACGACTCGATGGTGAAGGGCACGAACAAGCTCGAGGCGGGTATGCCCGTCGTGTTCGATGTTCTCTGCCACGAGATCAAGGGCCTCGGTATGAACATCACGCTCGAGAAGGAACAACTCGACTCAGGCTCGCTGCTTTAAACGGAAGCGACCTGTTTCGCGCGTTGTGTCTGAAGACAGCGGCGGCAACTGCCGCAGCAAGCATGAGTCGCGGCATCCGCCGCGGGCTGGTTTGAGTCGCGGCATCCGCCGCG
>JAWXCC010000053.1:0-24769 GCA_034440475.1 Phycisphaerae bacterium
ACGCAGGAAAGGTGTCTGACACCCGCAGTGACGCAGGAAAGGTGTCTGACACCCGCAGTGACGCAGGAAAGGTGTCTGACACCCGCAGTGACGCAGGAAGGGTGTCTGACACCCGCAGTGACGCAGGAAAGGTGTCTGACACCCGCAGTGACGCAGGAAAGGTGTCTGACACCCAGCGGCGACGCAGAATTGGTGTCTGACACCCGCCATCGCGAACGCTGGGTGTCTGACACCCATAGGCAAAGAGCCATAGGGTGTCAGACACCATTCCGCGCAGCGACGCGCGACTGACTCCGAATTCAAAGGGACGATCGCACTCACGTCAATCGCGGCCGAGTCGAGATTCGCTGCCGCCCGCTCCTGCCACGCCTCGCCTGTCCTCGGTTCCCTCGCATTCCCTTCGCCCCGGCGCTGCGGCGAGTTCTCTCTCGCTTGAGAGTTCGCCGCTGCCCGCATCCGCCCAACTGCTCGCAACCCATATGCGTTAGTCTGCAACCAGTGCGTCTCCTCTCGATCCTTTTCCTCGCCTTTGCCGCGAGCGCGTGCACATCGCCACCGCGCGCCGAATCATCACTACCGATGCCTGCAACGACTCCCCCGGCAAACTGGATTCGCTGGCACGACGAACGCCTCCGCAAGCTCGAAGCGAATGACGGATGGTTGACGCTGATTGATCTCGCATTCCTCGAAGACGGCGTTTGGCCGATCGGTCGCGCGCCAGCGAATCGTCTTCGCTACGAGCACGCAACGGCAGAGCGCATCGGAGCGTTCCTTGTCGAGGGTGACAACGTGAACTTTGCGGCCGATCTCGATTCGCACGGTCGTGCCCCCGCCGAGATTACCGCTGACGGCAAACCGATCGACACGATTGCGCTCACCGCCGACGACAAAGGCGTGCCGACTGTGCTGCGCGACGGCCCACTGACCATCACACTTGTCCGCCGAAACAGCAAGCTCGCGCTGCGCGTGAAGGACAACGAGAGCCCGGTGCGCACCACGTTTGGTGGAATCGCCTGCTTTCCATTCGACCCGTCGCTCGTGGTGGAAGCCATCGTCGAAGAGCCTCCAAGCGGCGCGAGTATCGACGTGACCAACGTCCGCGGTTTCGTGGAACACCAACCACTCGCCGCGACACTGCGCGGGAGCGTTCGTGGATACACGTTCGCGCTCGCAGCAACAGCGGGCGCGCCGGGCTCACTCTTCGTCGTGTTCGGCGACACAACGAACGGAGAGTCGACCTACGGCGGCGGACGGTTCCTCGATGTCGATGCTCCGATCGCAGCACAGCCCGTGACGATTGACTTCAATCGCGCCTACAGCCCGCCCTGCTCGTTCACCGAGTGGGCGACCTGCCCGACACCGATTGCGTCAAATCGCCTGCCTCTCGCAATCGAGGGCGGCGAGCGCTATCCAGCCCGCGTACTAACGAACGCTCGAAGCGACCAATGATGAGACAAATCGCCGTCCTCTCCGCACTCGCGATCACCGCATGCACCAGCGCGCCGCGCTCTCCGTTCGAGCCTTCTGCCGAGGCGGACGCCAGTTCGATTCGGCATGTCGTCCTCGTGAAGCTGATCGACCCACAGGAGGCGGACGAACTCATTCACGAAATGGACACCCTGCTCGCACCGATTCCGGGCGTCGAGAACTACTGGCGCGGTTCACCCTACCGGACCGATCGACCGGAAGTCCGGAGCGACTATGACGTCGGACTGGTGATCGACTTTCATGGCCTCGCAGCCTACGAGGCGTATTCGCGCAACCCAGGTCATGTCGATCTCCTCACGCGCTGGAAGCCGCGCTCGACAAGCCTCGTGATCTACGACATCGCGCCCCAAGCGGACTTCAACGTGGCGCGCAGCAAAGTAGACCCCGACGTCGAGGGCACCGCGCCAGCGTCGCCAGCAAGCTGACGTCGGGCGAGTTCGCATCGGCGAGCCTGATTTACTTCACGACGCGCGGGGTCGAGTCAATTTTTCCCTCAAGCTGATCCGCTCGCTCGGTCTCGTCGACGGCATAGGTTCGAACGAGCGCGCCGATGGCTCGGTCGAGCGCTTCGCGATCGGCGAGCTTCGCGATTGTGCCGCCGCGCGCAAGTGCAGCCTCCGCTACGCCACCGGCGACCGGCTTGAGCCCCGACGCTTCGGCCGCGCGCCGCTGCGCGTCGACCCACACTTGGTCCATCGTCTCGGGCAACTCCGGCTGACCAAAGTAGATCGGAGTCTTCGCCAAGTCGAGGTCGACCGTGCCATCAGTCTTGCGCTGTGCTGGAACAATCGCAACGAGAAAACCGCTCGCGTAGCCAACGTTCATCGGCTCGACCACTTGAGCCCCAACCATGAGGACAGGCTGTGCGACCTGTCGCGCCCGTGCCAGATCACTGTCCACACGGACGACGATGATCATGCCAGCATCGACCTGTGGCTTCTCCTTGCGGTACTCGTGGACATATCCGCGCTCAAGCGTGAACGGGCGCGCGAGCACCAGTTCTCGAATTGCGGCGGGGGTCGTTGGGATCGGTGACACATCAGTGATCTGTTTCGGCGTCGCCTGCTGCGGCGAGACGTCGGCTGCGAGCATGGCCGCCGCCGCGATCGTTGTCATCAGCGTGAATGCAAAAGTTCTGGTGATGCAGGTCTTCATGAATGGGCTCCGCGTGCGATCGTCAGTGTCGTGTGCGACTTCGTCGCGGTTTAGTCCTTGTCGAGCATGATGTCGTCGATGGCGACGCGGCCCTTGTCCGAGCCCGCTCCAGCGCCGAACGAAAGCCGCACCGTCGAAATCTTGGACAGGTCGATGCCTGTCCCACCGGCCAAGAAGTCGGTCAGACGCACACGAATGACCTCGTACTCGTTCTGCCATCCGGCACCAGTTCCGGCACCGGTGCGCTGATATGGACGTTGCACGCCACCACCATACGCACCGATGTTGATCGTGCTCGCAATAGCGTTCGCGTCGACTAACGTAATGCTGAACGTGAGTGTTCCAGCAAGCGCGACCGTCTGCGCGTGGCGCGTACCTTGGGCGGCACGCAACGATAGATAGGTGCTGCCTGAGAAGTCTTCGAGTACTGGCACGACGGTGAACTCGACCGTCGAAGGCGTTGTGAAGTCGAAAATCACGTCGCGCGTCGTGTCCGTCGTTCGGCCGCGGACCATGCCGTTCTTCGGGTCGGAGGTCTGCGTCGTGAAGCTCGTGTTGTTGTCGTTCATCAGGCCTTCGCTGATGTTCGACACAGTGAGCACGACCGCGCCACCGGACGAACTCAGCGTTGTCGCTGAGTTCGTCTGAAAGTCGTCGATGATTGCGTTGGTCGCGTTCGGATCCTTGTAGTCGAGGTCAACGGTGATCGTGCCTGCAACGCCAAGTGGTCGCAGATCTTCATATTGGCGCCAGAGGTACTCCTTCGCCGCTTGCTGTCCAGCGACGTGGTACTTAATGACCGCGAGGAACGCGGCCTTTGCGACCGACTGTGCTCCCGCAGTCCCGATCGCGGTGCCCGCTGGCCCCGAGAAATCATTCACGCCGCAGCAATTGAAGTCGTTGTGATCGGCACCGTGCACGTAGGTCGAGGCGCGCTCACCCGTCGAGCGTTCGAAGAGATTGAAGGAGTCCGCGATGTCATTGTCAGGACAACCGCACACGTCACCGTCGGCGGCACCATAGATGAGGTGATACGGCACGCCGTGCGGAGTCGCAGAATTTGTGCCGAGGAAGTCGGTCGGTGCAATGGTTGAGATGACCTTGATGTCGCCGAGCGAATAGTTCACGGGGACGAACGTATTGTCGAAGATGCGGTCGTAGGCGCGAACGACGCCCTCACCTCCGCGACTGTGACCAATCCAGATGATCTTGTCTGCATCGAGTTTGCCAGCAATCGCGCCGCCGCCGATCGATGCTTGAAGCGAAATGAACGCGGCGGTGTGCTGGAGCGTCGTCGTCGACGCTGTCTCAATGCCCGGACCCGTGTTGTTCTGGTGCGACATCACGATGTAACCCCAGCTCGCGAGGTGCTGGCCGAGGTAGTCGTACCAGGTGTACTGGTGTCCATTTCCGTGACTGATCACGACCAGCGGAAGCGGATCGAGCGACTGGATGTTTGTCGGGTAATAGATGCGTTCAAGCTGGAACGTACTAATGATCGGGGCGTAGTTCGTGTCAAAGGAATTGATCTGAGTCACGGCAAGCGGGCCTGCCGCCGTGAGCGAGGCGACCATCCAGAACCCGGGAGCGTCGCCACGGCCATCGATCACGTCGCCCGTGTCGAGGACGCCGTTTCGATTGAGGTCCACCACCAGGTCGTAGCCGCGGCCGATGTTGAGGACGTCCCCCGCTAACAACGTCGTTGTCGCCAGCGACTTCACACACGTCGCGAGCGTCGCTCCGAACGTCACGACGTCGGGCGCGCCGCGAGCATCGACCAGCACTGCGTCCGCATCCCAATCCACTTGCGATCGATTGGCTACGACGTACACGTCGGCCACCGCGTTGGTGACGCCCGCGACGAGCGCTGGGTCGAGCGACACAAACACTGTGCTGCCCGCGTTGAAGCTTTGCACGAAGTTTGCGAATGGGTGGCTCGCGAGTTGGACGGACGCGAGCTCGCGCTGAAGCGGCGGCTCTCCTGACGGGCACGCGCCCCATGCGCCGAGCACCGCCGCGAGGTCCGCCCCGTCCACAATGCCGTCGCCGGTAATGTCACCAGACCCCGGGCCGCCCCAAGCCCCAAGGACCGACGCAATGTCGGCGGCATCAACGATGCCGTCGCCGGTCAAGTCGGAGGGGCACGAGGCGAAGGATGGACCCGATAGAGCGAGAAGGACGAACGATGCGACGCAGGTCGCACTCTGGGTGAAACGCCAAGAAATATGACACCTCCGGGAAGACTGCAACGTAGCTCCTTCTCGCCGCACCGCCAAGCGTGACTGCGCCGATTTACCGAGTCCGACAGATTCTCGCGCCTCGATTCGCGGACCTGCTTCCCCTCAGCTACCTTCCTGCGGGAATCGAGCGGGTGACTCTTTCGTCCGGTCGATACCTCCCTTCTCATTGCGTCCGACATCCACGAAACGACTTTCGACCACTCGACATGGCGATTCGAACCTCGATCCAACCCCGCCATCTCTACTTGAAGCCGCTCTACGCCTTGGTTTGCCTCGGATTTGGCGTGTGGGGCTGGTATGACTTCTCGGTCAAGATCCCCCGCGACCAAGCCGCGTTCGCCGAGTTCAGCGCCCTCAAAGCGCGGACAGAAGAATTGGCGTCGAAGCGAACCTCGGGAGGCACACTCAGCGCTGAGGACGTAGCCGAGTACGAAACCAAGTCTGCTCTGCTCACCGCAAAATACAAAGAGCCACCGATCGAACCGGCGAGCTACAACCGGGCGGTTCAGCTCTGGCTCTACGTCATTGGCTGCGGCATTCTCGGTACGCCGATGTTTGTCTGGCCGCTCATCAAGATGGCGCGAAGGCACTACGAGGTCGACGACGACGGCGTGCTGCACGTCCCCGAGGGAACCTGCAAGCTCGATGACGTCGTGTCGATCGACATGAGCCGCTGGATGAGCAAGTCGATGGCGACAATCACGCTCCCAAGCGGCGCGACATCGGTACTCGACGACTACGCGTACAAGAATCTCCACCTCATCGTCGGCGCGATTGCGCATCGAATCTACCCCGACGATTGGACCGTGGACGCTCGCGACGCGCGGAAGGAAGCGGCGAAAGCCGCGGAGAAGGCCGAGCGCGAGGCGGACAACTCCACCGACTCCACGCAAGCGTCCGCGTAACGCCTCTGCGTTGCGCCAGCGCACACCCGATCGATATCGCGGCGATATAGTGGCCCGACCGCCGAGGCATTGACGGCTCGGCGCAACGGAGCCGCCATGCCTCACGCTATCAACGAGCCGACGACCGCGATCGCCAAAGTAGATCGATGCGCCGAGCTTCCGCATCGCCCTCGCGTTCTCTTGGGCAAGATGGGGCTCGACGGACACGACCGCGGCGTGAAGCTCATCGCCCGTGTCCTCCGCGACAGCGGCGTACACGTCATCTATTCGGGCCTCTGGCAGACGCCGCGAAGCCTTGCGATCTCGGCTCGCGATGAGGATGTAGATGTCGTCGCGGCGTCGATGATGAGTAACTCACATCTCGTACTCGTGCCGCGGCTGCTCGACGAGTGCGCCAAGGTCGGACGCCCCGACATGGTCATCAACGTCGGCGGCATCATTCCCCAAGAAGACGTAAAAACGCTTATCGACGCCGGGGTCCATCGCGTCTTTCATACCGGCACAACGATGGAAGAGATCGTCGACAGCGTCCGCGACGCGACGAAGACGTACGGTCCGCTCGCCAGCACCAACCCTGCGGCACAACTCGCGCGTCGAATCTCTCTGGCGCACGCGAAGCTCACACCCAAGGACTCCCCGCGGAAGAGGCCGAAGCAGGTAGTCGGCATCACCGGGTCGCCCGGAGCCGGAAAGAGCACGCTGGTGGCGGCCATGGCGAGCGAAGCGGTGCGCCGCGGCGAGAAGATCGCGGTCGTTGCGTTTGACCCAATGAGCCCCATCACCGGCGGCGCGTTGTTAGGCGATCGCCTTCGCGTCGACTTCAACGTCGTCGATGAAGGAATCTTCTACCGCTCCCTCGCCATCATTGGCGAGGACTACGCGACACTCCCCGACATCATTGAACTGATCGGCGGCGCGGGCTACGACAAGCTCATTATCGAAACGGTTGGTGCTGGCCAGAACGATGTCGCGATTCGTTCTTTCGTTGATCGCACCGCGGTTGTCGTCGTGCCCGGTATGGGCGATTCGGTCCAGATGGACAAGGCGGGCATCCTCGAGATCGCCGATCTCTTCGTCGTGAACAAGGCCGATCACGCGGGAGAAGCAAAACTCGTGCGCGAACTGCTCGACATCGCAAGTGGCCGGAGGATCTACGAGACAATCGCGACGCAAGGCAAGGGTGTGGTCGAGCTACTGGACGGGTTGTTCCGGTAGGGTGCCGCGCGGCTCGCTCGCCGCCAGCCGTTCTTTGATCAGCCTCAACATCGTCAGCGAAACGCACGCAATGAAAAGCGACGCGAGCGGATCGAGCCCGACTGCGAGCCCGCCTAACAACTCAACGCGGGACCAGAGCCACGTCGACCACAAGTAACCAGCGCCCAGCGCGATTCCGAGCGCAGCCCAAGCTGCGATCACGAGTCCCAACGAGGCAATCGACCACTTTCCGAGCGCGCTCCCGCCGTGCATGAGCGACTGTCGGGCCATGATCAGCCACCATGCCGCAAATGCGCCGAGCACGACGCGGGTGATGGCCGCGATCACGAAGTATGACTTCACCGTCGCGTCCGCGATCGACACGGCTCGAAGTGCGGCGAGGATCACGAACAGACCCGCCATGGCGATGAGAAATGTGAGTCCCCAAACGATGCCTGCCCGCAGCGGCTTCCGCTGACGCGACGACGAGTACGTACCTGCGATCGCCGCATAGCAAAGGCAGGTCGCGTGGATCGCGAGCACCACCGCTGCGAACACCCGCAACGTCAAAGTGGGGGTTCTCGCCAGCGCGATGCCGAACCCGCACCACGTCACCACCGAGAGTAGATACGCCCAAATGGTGTAGCGCAACGCGAACAATCGCGGCCTCGTCCATCCGCCGAGAACGCGAATCGACTCATCGACAGGAAGCCCGCACTCGGGGCACACACCCGACTCCGCGATCGTCCGCAGGTCGTAATCGCATCTCGCGCAGACGAGTGGAGACGGTGGAGCTTCAGGCACGTGCGATCACAACTCCACCATCACCATGTCGCTATCAACTCGCTCATGCTCGTCGTGCGGCTGATGCGCCGACGCGAACTCTTCGAGGCCAAGAACCTTGGCCATAGCGGCCCGCGTCGCAGCGGCGTCGAACCCCAGCGTGGCACGACCACTCCACTCGCCGGACAGTTCAAGCGCGATCTGCGCCTCGCCGCGTGAAAATTCGGTGGCCGGAATTGCGGCGGGGAAACTCTGGAGACGGTTCTTCGCGTTCTCAAACGTGCCAGCTTTTTCGGTCCACGTCGCACCGGGCAGGACGACGTCCGCGAGCGCAGTCAGCGCGCTTGGCAACGTGTCGATCGCAACGACAAACACCTTCGACAACGCACGCAGGAAATCCGGCGTGATCCAGTCGCTCGGGTAGTTGCCGGTCACGATCGCTGCGCCAAACTCTGGCTTCTGCACTTCGCGCTTAAAGCCAGCGTAATCCTCGACCTTCTTGCCGCGGGCGACCGCTTCAAGCACGCGCCGTACTCCGCGCGCGTTTGGCGCCTTCTCTGCATAGACGGTAAATCCGCCTGGAAACGTCTTGTCTACTCCATGCTTCGGAATCGGACCGACGGCGATCAGCGCATTACTGTCGACGGAAAGCGCATAGGTAGCCAAATGGAACGCGTCCTCGCACGTGAGCATTGGGCTCACCAAGAGTGCGAGACGCTTGTTAGCGATCGAACCCAGCGACTTCATTTGTGCATCGACGCGCAACGCTGCGGTGTCCCACGCGTCCTGCGCTTCTCTTCGCTCAAATGCGTCTGATCCCTTGATGAATGGCATCACGAGACGATCCTCGCGGTGCACGAATTTCCACCCGTATCGCACCTCGTCGGTAATCCACCACTTGTTCACGTCGAGGTTCGCACGCGGCTTCAGGCGGTAAACGCGGCCCTCATTGTGCTCTATCGCAATGTTGTCGCCGCTCGCGGTGATGCCGTCGATCGACGGAGTGCGCTTCAGGTACCACACGCGTTGCTGGAAGAGGAAGTCCTTGTCGAGGAGAGCGCCGACCGGACAGATGTCGATGACGTTGCTCGCGATCTCGTTGTCGAGCGCCAAACCGGGGAAAACATCAATCTGCTCTTGCGCTCCGCGACCGTCGACCATCAGCTCGCCAGTACCCGTGACTTCGCGCGTGAAACGCACGCAACGAGTGCACATGATGCAGCGATCGGAATACAGCAGAATGTTCGGGCCAACGTCCTTCTTCGGTTGCTTGATCTTGGCTTCTTCGAATCGACTGGTGCCACGACCGTACTGGTACGAGTAGTCCTGAAGATGGCACTCGCCTGCCTTATCGCACACCGGACAATCAACCGGGTGGTTGATGAGCAGGTACTCCATCACCGCCTTCTGGTTGGCGATCGCCTTGGGACTATCCGAGTACACGACCATGCCGTCGCTCGCGGCTTGTTGACACGTGGGAACGAGCTTCGGGATCGGCTCAAGCTTTCCGGTCTTCGCATTCGGCATCCAGACTTCGGCGAGGCAGATGCGGCAGCTCGCCACCACCGAGAGCCCCGGGTGGTAGCAGTAGTGCGGAATCTCCGTCTCGTTAGCGAGCGCGACCTCAAGGATCGACTTGCCAGGCGTGAACTCGTGGGTAGTGCCGTTGATCGTGATCGAGGGCATGGAAGCGATCAGTCCGTAAGAGAATCGTGCGGTCGAAAGAGTGCGGAAGTGTACGAGAAAACCCGTAGAACCCAGCCCCTGCGATCACCCCGGCAAGGTGACGACCACGCCGGCCTCAACGAAGGCGACGCACGCCGAAACGCGGGAGGGATCCACGGCAAATCGCTCGCAAATCGCCGTGCGGTAGGCCTCCAGCTGAACTCGATAACGCTGAGCTCGCCCCGTGGAGTCTGCCTCGTCGGTCGCTTCGGTCTTGAAATCAATAATGCGAGCGCCCGTAACGCGGTCGCCAGAGCGATCGAGAACGACGCGATCGATCGTCCCACTTTCGATGCGGCCCTCACGATCGAGGCGCACGTACGGCCACTCGCGCAGCAGTTCGATCGGTGTCGCGGGGAGCGCAAACAGGCGGGAGATCTCTGGACGCGCCAGCGCGACCGTCACCGATCGCGCGATTGCCCGCAGCAACGTGGGCTCGGCTCGCGGAATCGCTCGCAAGCCAGCCGCGACGAACTCATCCTCACTCGGCAGACCATGCTCCACCCAACGAACTCGTTCTAACATCGCGTGGTACGCAACACCGCGATCGATCGCTGCGCCGCGCTCGGCGTCGATCACTTCTCCCGGCACTCGCTGCGGTGAGTCCGCTCGCGCCGAGGCACTCGCTGCCCGTAGCGCGCGAAGTCCTGAGGCTGGCTTCAGATGCACCGGCCGGCCAGCACCTGCGCCCGCATGAGATCCCGTGTCGCGATGCTTGACCGCGCTCGCAGCAAGCGCGTGCGGATCGCCGTTCGTGTAGACGCAACCCGGCTCCGTCGCGGTGGGTGCCCACGCTCCGCGCAGGATGCTCGCGAAACTCGTCGAGAATCCTATCGATCCATCCTTGGCAATAGTCGGCGGCGCGACCACGGCAACGAGCATCTGCTTCGCTCGAGTTGTCGCAACGTACAACAGGCTGAGGAACTCGCGGTACTGCTCGGAGCGCATCAACGCAGCCATCGTCTGCCACTCCGGGTCTGCGTTGCGCAGAGCTTCGGGTGGCCACCGCAACAACCGCTCGTACGGACCGACAAGTCCCTGCCGGACGGCTGCCAGCGCTGGTTTCACCGAGAATGGTTGATCGAGGTCACAGAGCACGACGGCATCGAATTCCAGCCCTTTCGACTGGTGAATTGTCATGATCGACACCGATCCGCCGCCTGGTTGATCGAGATCCGTTGATCGCAGCGCGAGTGCTACCTCAGCCGATCGCAACGGTCCATCGACGCCGTCGTACGCCGACGAGAGCTCGATGAGCAGCGCGATGCGATCAGCTTCCCGCGCGTCTACTGACCCGGCGATCCTGTCGCTCCACGACCGCAGCGTCGCCGCGAATCCGTCCTTCTCAAGCGTGTAACGAATCGCGCGACTGCACTCGTGGCGCGCTTCAGTGCGCTCCCGCTGATGATCGTCGCCATGCAGGCCAAGCAACTCACCAAGCGGCGAGTGCGCCACGTGAAAGCACGCGATCGTGTCGTCGGGATGATCCGCGAAGACGAGCGCGTCAATGAGCGCATTCACCGGCGCAGCGTCGAGCAACGAACCAACGCCGCGCGCGCTCGCCGCCACTCCGAGCGATCGAAGCCGATTCAACAGGTGTGACACCGGCGCATTCCGCCTCGTGAGTACTCCGATCGACGCGCCGGCATGCTCACGATGCATGCGATGTATGAGCTGTGCTGCGTCTTCAAGCGTCGCGGCTGATTGTTCGCGGGAGTTAGCTCGTCCAGCCTTCTTTGAGAAGTGCAACTCGACCCGTCCGGGCAGCGACGTCGCGTGCGCCTGATGTGGCTCGCAGTAGCCGAGCCAACTCTCCACCGCGTCGCTTACAACGACATCGGTGGGGACTCCCGGATTGGAAGCAAACGGCAGGAAGATGTCGTCGACGGCCTTGAGCACCACGGGTGACGATCGATACGAGACGAACATCGATTCGTCGTCGATCTCGACTGTGCTGCCGTTCTCGCGAATGAGCGACTCGATCTGACCGAGGATCTCGGGCAATGCACCGCGCCATCCATAGATCGACTGCTTGAGATCACCAACGACGAAGAAACTGCGGTCGGCAGCGTCACTAGCGGTGATTTCGTCGACGATCGGTCGAATCGCGCGCCACTGCACCGCGCTCGTATCTTGAAACTCGTCAAGCAGAAGATGGCTGATTCGACCGTCGAGGCGAAAGAACAGCTCGTCCTCATCGGGACGCGTGCTCTTGTCGGCGATTGCGAACACGAGGTCTTCGAACGTGACGAGCCCGCGCTCCCGCTTCAGCACCGCGAACGCAGCGTTGAATGCGTCAACGAGCCGACCAGTTGCAGCCGTGCGCCTTGAGTACTCGGCGTACGCGACGTCGTAGGCGTACGCGACGAGGTCGCTGTAGAGCGCATACACATCGCCGGGAATGTCGACACGGCTGAACGTGGATTCGCCCGTCACCACCTTCGGTCCGATTCCTCGATTCAGGATGGACGTCCACACCTCGAGATCGTCAAACGCGGCATCACGAAGCGCCGCGCGGTCTTTCACGATCACGGACTCAATCGCCTTCGAATTCGCCGCGCTCGTGCGCTCAAGACGTTGCCGAAGCACGTCAGCGCGATCAGTCGAAGGCGCCGCGCGGGGCGGCCAATCCCATGCTCCAGCGAGCGCGTCGCGGCCGAACGATGCGACCTGCGATACCGCGCGAGCGATCTCCGACGCCACCCGAACGCATGGATGCCCGCGCGTGAGCGCATGCAGCGTCGCGACGACCTCGTTCGCCGACGGTCCCGCAAGAAGCTGTCCGATCGCATCGTCGCGGAGCGCTGCCTCTTCGGCGGGATCGACCACCCTCATGCTTGCGGGCAACCCGAGTTCTGGCCCGAACGCCATGACACCGGCAGCGAAAAACGAATCGAGCGTCCGAATCTGCAATCGATCCGGATCGCGCGCAACACGCTCAAGGAGCGCGACCGCCTCACGCTCGCTTGGAGGCGCCAGCGCGCTACCACTAACGAGCGTCTCGCGATCTTGCGCCGACAGAGCAGCGTCGGCGAGCCGGCGCAGAACGCGATCTCGAATCTCCGCAGCGGCAGCGCGCGTGAACGTGCTCGCGAGAACCGTTCCCGGATCGCGAACGCGACGAAACAGATCGATCATGCGGCCTGAGAGCCGGAACGTCTTGCCGCTCCCGGCTGACGCGAGTATCCGGAGATGGCTCAGCGGCGCACTCACGACACGTCCTCCGCAACGGGCAACCGCGGGCCAAACACCGGCGTTTGCAGCAGAAACCGGAAGGGATCGTCGTCGCGACTCGATCGTTCAAGCGGAAATTCGCCCCTGCGAATACACGCCGCGATCTCGGTCGCCCGCTGACAAGCATCCTCGTGCTCGGCCTCCGAAAAGTCGAGCGCGACCCAGCCATCACGCGCGGGCTCGAGTGGCAGCCGCACGTAGCCAACTTCGATTCGAGCTGCGGGGACACCGAGCGCTGGTGCCATGAACCGCCGATAGAGTGGCAGTTGAAAACCGAGAAACTCGCCATCGCCGGCAGCACCCGAGCGATGATCTTCGCGCGGCGTACGGCCCGACTCGCCGGTCTTGTAGTCGATGATGCGATACCGCTGCGTCTCCTCGTGCAAATCGATGCGATCCACGCGTCCACTGATGCCGAGCGGCGCGACACCCGCTGGAGTAAGCACTGCATCGCGCGGCAACGTCCACTCGCTCGCGAAGATGCGCCAGCCCGATGCACGGTGCAGTGCCTGCCACGCAGCGAACCGCCGGAGACGCTCGCGCAGCGCGGCCACTTGGAACTTCACCGCTGGTAACAGCGTCGTACCGTGCGCAGCGCGTACAGCATCATCAAACGACTGAATGACCGCGGCCTCGATCGTCCTCGCTCCGACGACATCGCAAAGCTCTTTGTTCTTCGCGAATCGCTCGAGCGCAGCGTGCGCAAGAGACCCGACAGAAAGCGGAGAGAGTTCGCGGATCTCGTCGTCTACATCGTTGAGACGCTCGATCGCCGACAGCCAGAAGCGATAGGGAGACTCGACGTAACTCTTGAGACTCGTCACTGAAATCCGTGGCACCTCGCGGGCAGACGCGAACACTTCTGGAACGACGAAGCGACTAACCTCGGCTGCAGCGCGCCGCCATCGCCGACTACCGGCGAGCGCACGGGCCGGATCCGAAATCGCCCGCACCCGCTTCGCAAGCTCTGAGCCGCGGCAACGGACCAAGAGCGGGCTCGGTGCCAACGGATCTCCTGAGTTGTTCGCACGTCCGGCAATGAGTACGAGGGTCGTCGCGCGGCGGGCTACCGCGTCGAGCAGTGCAGCATCGCGGGCGGTGCGCGAACGTCGTGTCGCAAGGCCGAGCTTCGCCCGAAGCGAGTCGGGCAAGAACGGATCGTGACGCGTTCCGCTGGGTATCGAATCGGCATTCATTCCAAGAACTACGAGGTGCGGCGCTGGCTCGAACAAGAGCTCGAGCCACCCAATCGCTTCGACGGGCGAACCGCGCGGCTCTTGCGGCACTGCCTCGGCGTTCGACAGCTCGATCGTTAGTTCGAGGGCTACCAGCGGTTCGAGCGTTTGAATCGCACTCGGGATTTCCTGCACACTCGCAACGATCGAGTTGAGGCGGAGCAAGGCTGGCTCGTCATCTTTGGTCCACCGAAACTCGGCGTTCTGAAGAAGAGCAGTGATCGCACCGGCCGATGCGTCGCGCGCGGTCAGTGGAGCGAACAGTTCATCGATGATCTGCACAGCCGCAGCCACGACATCGGAGATTGCTGGATCGCCGAATCGCTCGTCCTCGGTCGCAGGAACGATTGCAGGGACGGCCGCAACTCGCAGCGCGTCGAGCGACGCCACTGCGTCTACACCGTCGAGACGACGACGGAGAACGGCGTCAACAATCGGCAGTCGCACCAGTGCAGCGAGATCGCGCGGATGCCGTTCGCACACCCACGGCAATGCGGCGCGAAGCAATCGCCCGGGCCGCGATACGAGGAGCGGCTCCCCCGCTGCATCGTGAAACTGGACGTTTGCGTCGTGACCGGCACTCCTGAGCGCAGCGGCGAGTTCGGGGTCGGCGAGCGCAACGGTGACTTCATCGCACCCGATTCCAATGTTAGCCGCAGACAAGTCAGCAATCACTCGGAGCGCGCACTCGGCCTGATCGCGGGGCGCGCTCGCCATGCGAATCGCTTCGTTCGCAATTGGGAGGTCTGCATCGAACCACGCATCGGTGACGCACCCGAAGCGGTCGAACATCGAAGCTCGCGCTTCATCAGCTACCACAAGTACTGCGACACTTCCGCTCCCGAGCACCGCAGCGGCGCGATCGAGCGCGGCTCGTTGCGGCGTACCTAGATCGAGCGCTCCGACCACCACAATCTTTTTGAAGCCAATTTCCCCTGCCGCCAAGAGTCGGCGCCGGTGTTCGTCCGTAGAGATGAGACCGGCGTTTGCGAGAATCCGCTCAGCATCCGGAGCGACAACGGCCAGCGCGTCGAAACGCTCGCGGCGGCCTCCGAGCTCCTCGGCGCCGCGAGCCGCGTGCTCGAAGCGCATGCCGCCGGCAGCGAGATCGTCTTCGAGGCGCGCGGCCACTGCGCCCAAGCGCAGCCAATCGCGCGCGACCGGCGTATTGGTCCGGGGAACCAACGTTGCAATCGCGTCTGTCGGCGCATCGCTGAGCGCGCGACTCCACGCGAGCTGGCGCTCGAGTGACGTTGCCGGGGGCGGACAGTCACCGAGGAAGAACAGTCGCTCGATCAACGCGCCAGGAGTAGCCATGGTCGGCGGAACAATCGAACGCTGGCACAGCGAAGTCTCGATCAGCAGCGCTTTCATGAGCAGTCGGCCAGCCCGAGCTCCCGGCACGACGATGAACCACTGGGCGAGATCGAGGCTTGCCGTCCCACCGGATTGCGCCCGCGTTGCTTCATCAACGATCCAGCGCGCGGCGGCAATCGCCGGGGGACTCCCGCAGTTCAGCCAGACCCGATCGATCGCACCGCAACGTTCGTCCATGCCCCGACGATAACGCACGATCGACGCTGCGCGCGGGCTGCAACGCTTCCATAACAATTCGCAGAAGCACCCGTTTCCTCCGATAGTTCCGCGAGCGATCGGCGGCTCGCTTCCGCACCGACCTCTACCCAGGAGACGAACAAAACATGGGCATTATTCAAGAATTCAGAGAGTTCGCGATCAAGGGCAACGCGCTTGATCTTGCAGTCGGCGTCATCATTGGTCTCGCGTTCGGCAAGATCGTGAACAGCATCGTCAACGACATCGCGATGCCGCCGCTCGGCTGGCTGATCGGCGGCGTCGACTTCAAGGATTTGAAAATTTCGCTCCAACCTCGGGTGGTACACCTCGACGCGGGCAAGGAAGTCATCGACAAACCAGAAGTTGCGATCATGTACGGCAACTTCCTGAACACGCTCATTGAGTTCTTCATCGTGGCCGTCTCAGTCTTCATCGTCATCAAGATGCTGAACAAGGTGCTCGCCGCGCGCGGCAGTTTCATGCCGGGGCTCGGCAAGAAGCCCTGAGTCGGACAGCGCTGTCGCAACCGAAGTATTGACACGGTCCGGCGTGATGCGCGGGACCGTGTTCGTTCACGGATTGTTAGCGTCGACGCGCTGGGGGCGCTGTCTCGAACTCGAGAAGCATCTCGCCATCGTGCACCTCGATGTCGCGCACGCGGACAACACGACCGTCTGCGAGTTCGAACTCCGCCTTGATCGCTTGTCCGCCGAGGAGGGCGATTGCAAGTTGCAACTCGTCTGGCGCATCGCTTCCGCCGAGCGAACGGACGAGCGGGGCAATCACCAGACTGTGGGCGACAGGGAGCGGGAAGCGTCCCACGGCGACGCGTTGGCGCCCAAGCGATATGGCGCCATTCGCGACCACCGGTGCGATGCGCAGGCTCGCGATCGAGGGGAGACCTGCAATCTCCGTCGCCAGCTCAATCGTTCCCTCGGTGAATCGCACCTGAGCGGCACCCGGCCTCAACGCGCCCAGATGCTCAACCCACTTCGGTAAGCGCGTTGCCAACCACGCGTTCACCTCGGCGTCGCGTACTCGGACCGCCCACGGTTGATTCTCCGGACGAACGCGATGCGACTCGCTGATGCAGGCGTTCTCGAAGTTCTCGCCAGCTTCGAGCGCGGCGGGATTCTCCGCAGCGACGGGCGACCACCATGACGGTGTCCGCAGAAGCGCGACGCCGGCGATCACCGTCAGCGCAGTCACGAAAAGAAGCGCCCATCCGATGCGGCGTCGGCACCGACCGGTCATGAAGCTCGACTATCCGACGAGCTGGAATCAAATCGCGAAACAATCAGCGTGTCGTTCTGTCCGCCGAACCCGAACGAGTTTGAGAGACAGCGATCGATCTTCGCCGGTCGCGCAACGTTCGGTACGTAGTCGAGATCAAGATCGAGATCTGGATTCGAGTAGTTGATCGTCGGCGGGAGCATTTGCTTTTCAATAGCTAACACACACGTGATGAGTTCGACAGCACCTGCGGCGGCGATCAAGTGGCCGAGCATGCTCTTGACCGAACTCATCGGTATGTCTTTGGCAAGGTCGCCGAACACGCGCTTGACCGCGCGCGTCTCGATCGAGTCGTTCTCTTTCGTACTCGTCCCATGCGCCGAGATGTAATCAATCATGGGCCGACCGTCGTCGCGACGTGCGTGGGGCTCGAGCCCTGCTTCGCGCAGCGCCATCGACATCGACGCAGCGGCTCCCCTGCCTTCCGGCTGGATGTCGGTGATGCGAAACGCGTCGGCGCTGGATCCGTACCCGACAATCTCTGCGATCGGCTGGGCACCGCGCGAACGGGCGTGATCGAGCGTCTCAAGCACCACCATGCCCGAGCCCTCACCCATGACGAAACCTTCGCGATCACGGTCGAACGGGCGGCTCGCCTTCGTCGGATCGCCCTTGCTGGTGGAGAGCGCAGTGAGACGGTTGAAGCCGGTGACACCGAGCATGTGGATCATCGTGTGCGTGCCACCGGACAGCATCAGATCGGCGTCGCCGCGCTTCAAGATCGAACATGCCTCGCCGATCGCTTGCGTACTCGCGGCGCACGCGGTGAGGCAGTTGTACGCCGGTCCGCGCAGCTCGAACTCGCGCGCGAGATGCGACACCGGCATGTTCGGCTCTTGCTCGATCTCTTTCGACGCCGTCATGACGCGCAGCGCCGTTTCAGCCCACTTTCGACCATCGACCTTGTTCGCGCTGGGATCCCAACCCGCGATGTTGCTCGCAACGTAGTTCGGCGTATCGAGCACACCTTCGCCCGCACCGAGGTAGATGCCGGCGCGCCGTGGATTCAGACCCTTCCACGCGTTGAGACCCGATTGTTGCCACGCCTGCCGCGCCGCCCCGAGCGCGAAGCAGGTGTTTAGTCCAGCGCCAGAGTGAATCGAGGGATCGTTCACGAATCGCGTCCAATCGAAATCGCGCACTTGAGCCGCGAACGTTGTTGGAAACGTGCGGGCGTCGAAGCGATCGATGGGTGCCATGCCGCTCTGCGACGTCATGAGCTTTGACCAAACGGTCGCAAGGTCGTGCCCAAGTGGTGTGACCCAACCCATGCCGGTGATGACGATGCGAGGTGCAGTAGACATGGCTTGAGTTCAGGCGAGGGCACGAACGACAATGGCGGCATTCTGCCCACCGAGGCTCGTCGTCGTCACGAGAATTGATTTGAGCGCCGCAGGACGTGACGCGCAGGCATTCGCATCGAGTTCTGTGCAGCCGATGGTGTTGATGCGGGCCGGAAGCCGCTGTGTGCGAAGCGCCTGCGCTGCAATCGTTACCGCCATGGCTCCGGCGCCCGCTCCGCAATTGCCTACAAATGGCGTGATTTGGATAATCGGCATCGCGCGGGCTCGCGTACCGAAGGCGCGATGTAACGCGGCACTTTCGATGCGATCGATGGCTGGAATGCCTGAACCGAATGGGATGATGGCATCGATGTCAGCGGGCGTGAGCTTCGCTTCAGAGAGCGCTTGGTCGATCGCGTCGGCGATCTCATCGCCGTTCTCCGGCGCCACGCCGACGGTGTCAGAGCAGAAACACTGCGAAGCGCCGAAACCGGCGAGCTCCGCGATCGGCGTTGCACTGCGCGATCGCGCGGATGCTTCGGTCTCGACGACAAGAATGCCGCCGCCCTCTCCAAGGATCGTGCCAGCCGCGCGTGCATCGAATGGTCTGACGAGTGTCGCCGGATCGACACCGTCGGGCGTTGGCGCGAGTCGCTGGGCGAAGATCTGCCGAAGCACACCCATCGGATGAACGCGCGTCTCGGCGCCGCCGGAAAGACAGAGGTCAGCCGCACCGCGCTGCAATACGCGCATCGATTCGCCAATCGAAAGTCCAGCGCTCGCTTCGTTGCACGTAATTGTGTTCGACGGCCCTTGGCAGTCGTGGATGATCGTGACGTGACACGCAAGCATGTTGGGCAGGTACTTCAGCAGCCAGAGCGGCGTGAGATTGGTCATGCCGGACTCGCCCCAGTGCGCGATGTCGAACGTGCCGTCGGCGCGGCGCGATGTCGCGAGCGCGCCGCTGAGTTCGTCAATATCCGCAGCGATGAGCCCGGCGCCGATATGACAGCCGACGCGGTCAGGCGGCAATGTGGGTGTCGCGCCTTCGGTTGCCTTCGTCACCAGACCACTGTCGCGCACCGCTTCTGCGGCCGCACCGACTGCAAACTCGATGTCGCGGGCCATGACCTTCGTCGCTTTGCGGTAACTCTTTGGCACTGCCGTCTTCACCTCGTACAGCTCCGGCGCGAGCTGTGCCGCGGCCGAGCAGGTGAAGCCGCTCGCGTCCCATCCGCTGATCGCACGAATCGCGGAGCGGCCTTCGACCAGCGCGCTCCAGAGCGGGTCGATCCCGACGCCAAACGCCGAGATCGGACCGAGACCGGTGATGTAAACGCGACTGCGGGCTGCGTGCATGGAACCGAAGAGTCTAAATGAGTTTCACGCTTCGGTCACACTACTTGCCGATGTCCTCGTCCCAGAGCGCTGGTTTTTCTCGCTTCATCCGCTCCATGAGCGCGATACAGCGCGGGTCGTCGACGATGGTCAACTCCACGCCGTTGTCTCGCATCCACTTCTCTGGCCCCTGGAACGATTGGTGCTCACCGACGACCACGCGCGGAATGCGATAGAGAATTGCTGTTCCAGAGCACATCGAACAGGGAGAAAGTGTCGACACCAATGTCAGGGTGGACCAGTCACGCCGACGCCCCGCGTTTTCAAGACAGTCCATTTCGGCGTGCAAGATCACGCTGCCGCGTTGCACGCGACGGTTGTGGCCGACGCTCACAATGGTGTCGTGGGCGTCGACGAGCGCGCTGCCGATCGGGATTCCGCCCTCGCGCCAGCTCTTCTCGGCCTGTTCGATCGCCGCGTTCAAAGCAGATTGCATCGCGCTGTTGAGTGGTGTTGCCATACGATGGGCTCCCATGTCAGACGAAGCCGGTGTTCTCCTCCGCACCTCGCCGCTAGGCGCACAGTGTCGCCTGATCGACCTCTCCGCGCGCGAACGACTGCCGCTCTTGATCGAGATGATGCGATCGGTTTCGAGTGCGAAGACGCCTGCTGAGGTCCAAGCCGGATTCGGCGTCGGCATGCGAAAACTCCGCGGCATCGACGGATATCTCTCGACGAGCGTGCGCGATCTTGAGTCGGGTACCTTCAAACTGACGCGTCGCCTGCTCGAAGACGTCACCGGTGAGACCGTCGCGTCAAACGCGTGGCGTGATTGGCATTCGCTCCCGGTTTTACGCGGCGGATTCCTCGGAGAGATCATGTCGCGCGGCGTGCCAGCGCTTGTTCAGCGCATGCGCATTCCGGACGACCCAGCAGTCGGAACCGACCTCGCGCCGTTCGGCTCGGTCATGGCGGTGCCGCTGTGGGACGACGGCGCGATTCTCAATTGGGGGTTCTTCCTCGCGCGGCACCAAGAGTGGTTCGACGCGGATCTGCTCGAAGAGTTTCTCGTCTCGACCAATCTCGTCGGCGGCACAGTTCGCAATGTGCTCGCAAACGAGCGTCTACGCGAAGCGCACGACGAGAAGCTCAAAGAGATCGACCGCATCGCCCGTATCCAGCGCGCTCTCTTGCCGAGTCCACTTCCCTCGATCCGCGGCGCGCTGCTCGGCGCGCACTACGCGACGTTCGACGAAGCTGGCGGCGATCTCTACGCGGTGCGCGAAGTCGCGGTGCGCAGTGGAGCATCGACAGATGGCGGCAAACAGTGGCTCCTCCTCATCGCCGATGCCAGCGGTCACGGGCCGAGCGCTGCGGTCGTCAGCGCGATGGTCGATGCGATCGTGGCAACTGTGCCTGAGCCAATTGAGGGTCCAGCCAACATTCTGGAGACACTCAACGAGTACTTGGTGGCGCGGAAGATCGAGAGTGGATTTGTCACTGCATTTCTCGGGCTGTTCGATCCGACGACGCGCACGCTGCGCTACGCACGAGCGGGACACAATCCACCGATCGTTCGCAGTTCTTGCAGCGAAAAGCGGGTGCGACTGCTCGAAGATGTCGGCGACATTCCACTGGGCATCGCCAACAACTTGAAGTACGAAGAGACAACGGTCACGCTGGCTTCAGGCGAGACGTTAGTTATGTACACCGATGGCATCACCGAGGCACGTGAGCCTAGCGGCGAGATGTTTGGCGTGGAGCGGATTGAAGACGCGCTGCGGAAGTGCTCCGGCGCGCCCGAGTGCGCGGTTCACCACATCACGTCACACTTGCTTGAGTTTGAAGCGGGCGTTCGACCGGGAGATGACCAGACGCTCCTCGTGCTGCAAGTCGACGGTGAGTGCTCCGAAGCGCCAATACGCGCCTGACCACTGGCGAAACCCGACTAGGCGTGACAGGATGCAACGCCATGGGCTTGAATCGTGACGACCGCCGACTCGATTGCCCGCGTTGCGGTCATCATGTCGGTGGGATGATGACTACGTGGACCGAGTCGTGCCCGCTTGAGGGTCGCTGTCAGGAGTGCGGTCTCGCCTACGCGTGGGGCGAGTTGATCAACGGGCGATTGCATGCCGCGCGATGGCTTGTAGAACACGCGCCGATGGTGCGGCTCGTCGTCGCCATTCCCGCGTCAATGGTGGCGGCGATGGTGCCGTGGTTGCTGTGGCGATGGACGCGCATGGAGCATGCGATTGGGGTGTCGCGCCTCGTTGTTCTCGTCGTCGCAGCGTTTCTCACAATCCCAGTTTTCATCGGGGTCCACGTGGGACTCGACGTGCATCAGGCACTCGGGCGGATGGTCGCCAATCGGTCCTGGGTTGGCATAACGTCGACGAAAGCCGGCACCGCAGCAAGCCCGCCCACCGGGTGGGTAGTGACGCAAGTCGATGTCAGCGTACTCAGCCGGGCCATGGTGATCCTTACCGCAGTCTCGGCGCCGTTCGGGCACCAGCAGATTCAGGTCTCCGTCGCGACCTCGCCCTTTGCCACAGTCCTTGCGAGCGCTCCCAATCCCATTCCAGCGAAAGGGCCAACCCTCGCGGGCACGGCTCCCATTCTTTCGCCAGCCTCCTTCTGGATCGACGCGGCCCGGAAGTGGTCGTGGGTCGCGACACTCGCGATCCCAGTCGCCGCGTGCAGCAGCCTCGCCGCGTTCGCCTCGCTACCCATCGCTCGGCGTCGAGCCAAGGTTCGCTGGGCGCACCTCGCTCGCGCCTTGGCATATCTGCTCACGACGACGCCAATCGTTGCGTTCCTCATTGGATTCGGCCCGCCCGTGAGCTGGGGGAGCGACGGTGCAGCGGTTCTCCTCTTCGTCACTTCCCTCGTGCTCGTCGTCTTCTGGGAGGCGACAGCGCGCACCTACCTGCGCATGGAACACCCCGTGCCGGTCGCGCTCTCGGTGGCGGCGATCGGCGTGCTGGTGATGTGCGTCACGCTCGTCTTCTGGTCGCTCGCGCACTACTCAACCACACTGAGCTAGTTTCGTGTCCCGGGACACGACGCTAGTTAGCGGAAGCGCGCCTTCGCGTCTTTCATCGCTGCAAGCACCTGGTCATCAATGCCCTTGAAAGACTTCTTCGCGACGAGTTCATCGCGGAGCGGTTTCGCGGTCGACTTGAAGTACTCGAGGAGATGCGTCTCGAACTCAGGGACCTTCGCGATCGGCACGTCGTCCAAGATTCCCTTGGAGCCAGCGAAGATCGAAATGCACTGATCGATGACGTCGAAGGGACGATACTGCCCCTGCTTCAGCAGGGCGACCATGCGGCCGCCTCGATCGAGCTGGCGCTGTGAGGAAGGATCGAGTTCGGTGCCGAACTGCGCGAACGCTTCCAGTTCACGGAACGACGCTAGATCGAGTCGCAGCGAGCCGGCGACTTCCTTCATTGCCTTGATCTGAGCGTTACCACCGACGCGCGACACCGAGATGCCGACGTTGATGGCGGGCCGAATGCCAGCCGAGAAAAGCTCGGGCTGAAGGTAGATCTGGCCGTCAGTGATTGAGATGACGTTTGTCGGGATGTACGCCGAGACGTCGCCTTCTTGCGTCTCAATGATCGGGAGCGCGGTGAGTGACCCGCCGCCATTCTTGTCTGAGAGTTTCGTAGCACGCTCAAGGAGGCGGCTGTGCAGATAGAACACGTCACCGGGGTACGCCTCGCGCCCGGGCGGACGACGGAGGAGCAGCGAAAGTTCGCGGTAGGCGACGGCTTGCTTCGACAGATCGTCGTACACGCACAGGACGTGCTTCGGCGTCTTGTTCTTCAGTCCGTTCCACATGAAGTACTCGCCCATCGCGCAACCGGCGTACGGAGCGATGTACTGAAGCGGGGCTGCGGTGCTGGCACCGGCGCTGACGACGATGGTGTACTCCATCGCGCCGTTGGTCTTGAGCGTCTCAACGACCGACGCAACGGTCGAGTCTTTCTGGCCGACGGCGACATACACGCACACGACTGCGTCGGGCGTGCCCCAGTACTGCTTTTGGTTGATGATCGCGTCGAGGCAGATCGCGGTCTTGCCCGTCTTGCGATCGCCGATCACGAGCTCGCGCTGACCGCGGCCCACCGGGATCATGCTGTCGACCGACTTGATACCGAACTGAAGCGGCTCCTTCACCGGCTGACGCGCCGCGATGCCCGGGGCGACGATGTCGACCTTGCCGGTTTGCGTCGTACCAAGTGGCGGACCGCCGTCGATCGGACGCCCGAGCGGATCAACGACGCGACCGAGTAGCGCTTCGCCGACCGGCACTTCGAGGAGTCGCCCCGTCGAGCGCACGCTGTCGCCTTCACGCACTTTGTCGGCGTCGTTGAAGAGCACGGCACCGACGGTGTCGGACTCAAGGTTCATCGCCTGCGCGGTGATCGTCGCGCCGCCTTCCCCCTGAATCTCCAGCAGCTCGCCAGCCATGCACTTCGACAGGCCGTAGATACGTGCGATGCCGTCGCCGACTTCGACCACTTGGCCGACGTCAGAGATTTCGAGCTGAGTCGCGAACGACTCAATTTCCTGCTTGATGACGGAAGTGATCTCGTCGGTCTTGATCTTCACTGATAGTCCTCGGTTCACGCAGACGAAGTCGAATCGTCCAACGGCATTGTCAGGTCAAGAAGGCTCCAAAAACTGCTGGAATCTGCCGCGCACGTCGCCGCTCCCTGCGCTCAAGTGCGATCGCATCGCGCGGAGCTTGGCTGCGACGGAACCGTCGATGAGACGGTCTCCGATCCGCAACTTCAATCCGCCGAGGATGCTGGCATCGATGTAAGCATGCATAACGACGTCCTTGCCGAGAGCGGCTTGGACGCGGGTCTTGATCGACTCAAGCTGGTCGGGCCCTATCGGTCCCGCTGTCCACAGGTCGACTTCGACCTTCCCTAACTTCTCTTGCAACAGCGCGTCGTACGCTTGCTCAATGTCGGCGAGCGATCCAGCTCTCCCCTTCCGATTCACCACGAGGATGAAACGAACAAGAAGGTCGGACACTCGCCCGGTCAGGATCGACTTCAGGCTCTTTTCACGAGCTTTGCGGTCGATCACGGGCGTGCGGAGAAACTCTGCGAAGCGACGATCGCTTCGCACCGCGTCTGCGAACGCCGCAAGCTCGGCACCGATTTCCTGCGCGGGCGCGACGTTGCCATCCTTCGCCGCGAGCTCATACAAGCTCTCGGCGTACACGCGGGCGACATCGTCGATCTGTTGCTGCATCGCTCAGTTACTCCACAAGGCCCCCGGTACTAGGCCCCCGGTACTAG
>JAWXCC010000054.1:0-15789 GCA_034440475.1 Phycisphaerae bacterium
CGTCGGCATGCTCGGCGGCGACGAGGCGCTGGAGCCGGTTGCGCATGCCGTCCTCGTCCCAGACGTGCTGCGCGAGGAACGCGGGCGTCGATCGCGTCCTTGTGACCAACACGCTGCTAACCTCACGCCCAGGGAAGCCTGCGAGCCGGGCAATGCGATTCTTCTCGTGGGTACCAGGCACAATGGGCCGCGGAGCCTCTGAACAAAAAGCGGTCGTTGATGCCCTCGGCCGGGGCGCGTTCGCGTCGCTTCGCTGGACGCTCGTCCGGGCCGCGGTCAACCCCCGAGGCAAGGGCGAGCGCCCTGTCGCTTCAGCGGACTGGGGCGGTGCGATGAACTCATGGTCACCTGTCTCCTATGCAGCGATGGCTCAGTGGATGCTTGAGGAGGCTGCAGCCAACGAGTTTGTCCGCCCAGCACCGCTTGTGTCGCGGCGCCGTCGCTGAATCTACCTATGAATCGAACGCGGACTAATCATACGCTGCAGCGAACGGCCGCGGGCCATCGCGGTCGCAATCGGCGCACCGCGTAGCCGTTGTCGCTGAGCTTGGGTCGTTAGGCAGAAACAACTTTGCGGCGCACCGCACTCAAGCTCGCGATCCTGGCGGTCACCGCCTTTATGCTTGCCTCACCGGTCGGCGCTTTTCAGGGCTATCCGCCGAGCACATGGTGCCTGAGTACGCCGGATCAGGACCTAACTGGCGCTGTTGCCGTCACGGCGTTCGATGATCCGCACGGACTGATGCGTGAATCTTCGACGCTCCCGGATCCTGCCCTCACCATCCCAGTCGATCTGACGGAGTTCCGCCGGTGGGCGGCGGCGGCCCAGTGGTCGCGCATCACGGACGCCTCCAAGGTCCCTCCGCTCGGGCGATGCCTCAAACTCTCGGACGGGCGGAGCGATACCTCGCGGTTAGCTACGGGGCAGCGACTTTCCAAGTGATCGGCTTCCCGAGTGTTTGAACTGTCAAGCACTCAGAGGATCTCGCGCCATCCATCCCTGCCTCGCAGCAGCTCCTTCTTCGGAGGCGTGTCACCGTCCGTCCGTCGCCCGCGTGAGGCCCGCCGTGCCTCACCCACGCATCGCAGACACACCCGCGACGCAGTCTGGCTAACACTTCGCACGTGCCGACGCGCACGTGCGGAGCTACACTGCATGCGACGCTGGCGGCTCGGCGCACGCGCGTGCGGCACAGCTCGTAATCGTTAGGTCCCGGAATAACCACCCAAGCCCATTCGCGTCTGTGTTGACAACCTGTCGTCGCTCGAAGTCCAAGCGCTTGTCTCCGAGCACTTGGCTGGAATGCACAGCAACTCGCCGCCAGACCACGTCCATGCACTGGCGATTGATAGCCTCCGCATGCCCGGGATCACGTTCTGGTCTGCGTGGAGCGGAGATGCGCTGTGCGGCTGCGGCGCACTCAAGGAGTTGGACGCCGCCTCCGCCGAGATGAAGTCGATGCGGACACGAAGTGCATACCTTAGGCGAGGCGTCGCACAAGCCGTTCTCGATGAGATCATGCGGACTGCCAAGACGAGGCGGTACAGCCGGGTGTTCCTAGAAACAGGCACTGGACCGGCGTTCGAAGCTGCGCATGCGCTCTACCAAAGGAACGGATTCACCTCATGCGGTGCCTTTGGCGACTACGTGGCTACAGGGTTCAGTGTCTTCATGGTGAAAGACCTCGCTCCGTCCAGCAGCGCCGCCTAACTACTCGCTTAATCGGCGCGCCAACGCCACGCCACTAGGCCCGGTCTGGCGGTACGCGGTACACTTTCGCCAGTCCGGTCCGTTAGCAAATAGTTAGGAAGTCAATCTCCGGTCAACATCCGATGGCAGCCCAGCTTCAGAACCTAGCGATGCTCGTCTGGCAACAGACCGCGCTGACATTCGGCTTCAACTTGGTCACCGCGGCTATGCTCGCTGTAGCGTTTCGGGTCGCGCGACAGCCGCTGCCGATTACCAGCTTCTCGCTGTTCGCGATTTGAGCCGCGACGAAGCTGATCCCACTGCGGTCCACACTGTCTGGCGTTCTATTCCAGTGGCTCGGGGTCAAGATGGGTCTCCCTGTGGCTTGGTCTGTGGCAACTTCGTGGGCCTCCTTCGAGCTCGTCGGCGCGTTGATCCTCGGCTGCGCTGTGCGATCGTGGCGCGCCACCGTAGGCCTAGTAACCTTCGTTCTGGCATCGGCCGCGGCGATTGCGGTGGTTAACTCGGCGGCCTGGGGAGTTCCTGAGTGGCTGACGGTCGTGATCACTGGTCTCTGGCAGCTCGTCGCGTTATCTATCGTCATCGTTGACATGACGATGCGGCAGCGCCGCCTCCGGCGACTCGCCACGGATGGTTGCTGTTTGGGCTGCGGCCAGCCGATTCGGGTGGTTGGCAGCGAGCGATGCCCGGAGTGTGGGCTGCCTTTGAATGCCGCCTAACAATTCGCTTCGGCTGACCCATGCCGCCTGGGCGGTTACACTCGTCGCGCGGCCTGCGGCGTCGGCTGCACCGACGTCGCGTGTAGCGCAGGTCGCAAGGTGCATGCAAATGGGAACCCTTCGAACTCTCGCTTGCGCTTTGGTCTTCGGACTGCTGCTCGCCTGCCTCTCCGCTTGGGCGTCGGCCGCGCTGGGCTTCGATCCGCGCGACTATGGGACTAGTCCCAGCGTCACCTCCGACCAATTCGACAGCACGGACCGCGCCTGGGTGGCAGCGCAACGACCGCTCATTCCCGGTTACCCATGGGCGCGAACCAGAGACAGGGCACGGTTTGGCTACTCATGGCGCGCGTATTCGCAGATCATCGAGTTGCCGCACGACGGGGTTGGCGGCGCAACTACTGACGACGTGATCCTCGTCCGCGCGGGATTCCCGTTCTACGCCGCGCAGTGCAGGGCCATGTCCCCCACGGGTAGCGGCGCTGGCATAAAGTTCGCCGAGGCGATCTCGCTCCCATGGCCCGCTCGGCAAGCACCTGTGCGTCCGTTGCCACTCACCCCCATCTGGAGCGGCCTCCTCGCGGATGCGGCGATCTTCGGCGTAGTTGGATGGAGTCTTTCACTCGTTGCCAGCGCCTGGGTGCGACGCCGTCGCGTAAACAGGGGAGTGTGCCCAAGCTGTCGATACCAACTCGGCGAGTCGCGCCGTTGCGCCGAATGTGGCTGGCAGAAAGGTACCGATTAACACTTCGCTGGTTCTGACACGCAGCGGGTGCAGTTATCATTGTCGCGAGGTCCGTCGCCCTCGGCTGCACGCCGCTGCGTGCAGGACAGCTCGGAATCGGTAGACGGCGGAGCATGTCGCACCAGACCGCTCGGAACCTCGCGATTGGATTCGTCATCTGCTTCGTCGCGGGAGGATTCATCACCGTCGCGCTCTCTTGGCTTGCTACGTGGCGCTCATGGCCCGAGTAAACAGAGTTCAAGGGGTCTCGCATCGAATGGGGTGCCGGGATCCTCCATCAGGAGTACGCGCCCGCGGCTGCGGCGGGCCGGACGGCGATCGAGTACCGGTCCGAGGGATTCGGCTGGTCGCTTCGCCACGCGTTCGCGACGCAGCAGCCGCTCGCGGACGGCACCCTTCGCGTCAAGGGTTTGCGTACGGCCGGATGGCCGTTCCGCGCCTTGGAGGGCGAGTGGCAGTTCGGGGGTGACGGCGTCCAGATCCACCGCCACGCGCTAGTGCGGGAGCGCTGGCCGACAAAGTTCGCAATGCGGGCGTTCCTTCCACTTCGCCCGATCTGGTGGGGGCTGATCGCCGACTCCTTGCTGTTCGCCGTCGTGCTGGCGCTCGCGCTCTACGCGCTCGTTGCCGTGCGCGCGATCGTTCGCAGACGGCGGGGTCGCTGCGCGCGGTGTGGTTTCCCTGTGCAGTCAGGGCGGTGTCCAGAATGCGGCGACGTGGAGAAGCATGCCTAACAGTTCGCTCGTGCTGACCCACGCCACGTCGGTTACGCTGATAGCGAGGTTCACGCGAAGCCTGCCCACGCAGTGAGAGCGGCACGGTTCGGAGTTGTTAGGCGGCGCCGCCGAATCCCTCGTATCGCGTGCCCCGCAGAGTCGGGCCGGTTTGGTCGCGCGTCACGTCGGTTGTGGGACCTCGGCGCGCTGAATCGCCTCTGACCCGCGTTAGGCTGCGGGCCATGACGACTGACCTCCTCGACCGCATCACGCACGATCCCAAGTTCATTGGTGGTCGGCCCTGCATTCGCGGCCTGCGCATGACAGTGGGAACGGTTGTTGGGCTGCTGGCCTCGGGGCGGACCATCGAAGAAATCCTCAGCGCCTCTCCGTACGTCGAACGCGTCGACGTGCACGCCGCGCTCACGTATGCGGCGTTGCGATCCGAGGAGAAATCTCCCGTTGAAGGCTTCATGAGACTTCTCGTCGACACGAACCTGTCCCCGACGTGCATTGGGTTCATCGCCAGCAAAGGTGTCGAGGCTGTCCACTAGACCTAGGGTGGCGACCCTGCGGCGGCGGATGTCGTACGCCTAAACTAGGCGCGCCGCGAGGCATACGTCATCTTTACGCATAACCTCGATTTCTCAATTCTGATTGCTCTCACCGGCGCGACGGGGCCAAGTAGTTCGTTATGCAGTGCCGACCACAATTCCTCGTTCCTTTAGCATGAACCAGTCTTCGTTCTTGACTCGCTGGTTCTTCGAACGTGTAGGCGCATCGAACGGGCCGCCAACGGGCGAATGTACGTCCTTCTCGGCGTCCGCCTGTTCAAACGGTACCTCCCTACAAATGGCGACCTCATCTCGCGCGCCCGCAGTCGTCGGCGCATCGCTCCCATCGGTCCCGACCTCGTCAATAGTCTGCTGCAATACGAGAAGCAGACGAAGTCGTGGGAGGCGCGCCATATCTTCGGCGCTCTGGCCATGCTGGCGATCACTTAGTGGTCCTTTGCAATTCACGGGAAGGGCAGCTGGCGTGTCTTACTCGGCGCCAATGTCCTCATCAACGGTTACCCCATCATGTTGCAGCGATACAACCATGCCCGCCTTCGTTTCCTTCCGGCGCGCCTCGGACGCCGCCAACGAGGGTGCCTCTCTTGCGGGTATCCACTGGGCGACGCCTCGCGTTGTTCGGAGTGTGCCGCGGTTTCGAACGTGCAGCGGCGGGCTATGGCTGGCTAACATTGCGCGAATACCGACCCACGCCGTGTAAGTACAACGGTTCGAATTCCGTCGAACGGCGTACTGCTACGATCGCTACCGCAGCAGATCGATCTCCGCCGCGCGGCGCGCGATCTCGTCGCGCACCGCGCTCGGCGCGTCAGTGGCGAGCACGCGGGCGTCGTCGAGAAGTTTTTTCGCGACATCAAGCTCACCGTCTGCTGCCCGAGCTCGGGCAAGGAGAACTAGTACCAGCGGGTCGCTTCCACCCGTGCGGTCGTTCAACCACGTCGCGGCGTCGATCGCCTCTAGGGCAAGCGTCACGTCGCTCGGCGCGGCAAGGAGGACATCGACGAAACCTGGCAAGAGCGCGATAGCGAAGCCTGTTTCTGGAGCAGCCATGAGTGCGGCACGAAACGCTTCCCGCGCCCCCTTCACATCGCCCTCGCGCACTTTCACACGAGCGAGGTTCGCCGCGGCGAGCGCATCATCGGGGCGGTCCTTCAGCATTGGCTCGAAGACCGCGATGGCGTCGACATTTCGATTCAGTCGTGTGAACGCTCGCGCCAGATCGAGGCGACGCTGCCGCAGTTCTGAACCGCGTCGAATCAACTCGCGCGATCGATCGGGACGCTCCACTGCGGTTTGATAGTCAACCGCCGCCGCAGGCAAATTTCCGAGCAACTCGTGCAGCCGTCCGCGACGCCAGTGCATCTGCGGATCGTCGGCCTCAAGGGCGAGTGCTCGCTCCGATGCCACGAGCGCGTCGCTGAGACGCGCTTGCAAACGAAGCGCTTCCGACAGGTTCGTCCACGCCGTGGCCTGACGATCAGAGAGTTCGGTGGCTCGCCGCGCGCCAGTCTCCGCTTCAATTGCAAGCGACTTTCCGCGCTCAACATCGCCCGCATCGAGCGCTGCGCCAGCCTCGCGCAGCGTCAGGCCCGCGAGGTTACTCAGCGGCATCCACGCATCGGGATTCGAAGCCAGACTCGATTGCCACAGCGTCTTCTCGTCGTGGAAAGATACAGACTGCGCGGCGGTCAATGAACCGAGTGCAATGACGAGTACTGTCGCGACCGTCATTGCGACTTTCGGAGTCAAGGCGCGGGTGAGACGCTTCAACAGCCACGCAGCGGTTATCGCGAGCGGGATCGTCGCGAGATATGCGAAGTGGTCGGCAACGTAGGAGTAGCGAAACGGATAGACGTCGATGAAGCCGAGCGCGGGGAACACACCCGCGACCGTGAGGAGCGCGAGAACGAGCGGACCGCGCCAGCCCCGCCACCACGCAAGGGCGCACGCACCGAGCGCACTCAGCGTCACAACGAGAGGAAGCCACGTGACAACCGACAACGGATCGATCGTCCAGCGCGGATAAATGAACGCGAGCCGTGACGGCCAGAGGAACGTCCACACGTAAAAGAGCAGCGAGCGCGGCGCCAGCGCACACCGCTGCGCGAACGTCATGAGGAACTCGTCGCCTTCGGCACCAACGTGCGTGCGCTCCAGATGCGCCGTATGCAGCCCAAGAGCGATTCCGATCGCGAAGAACGTCGCGAGTACCGTCCACTGCAATGCGACGAGTCGGTCGCGGCGCCACAAATGAATAAGCAGAATCGCGGGTGCGACGGCGGCGATCGTCGTCTTCGACAGCATTGCTAACACAAAGAGAGAGAACGACACGATTAGCCACCCTGTATGGCGCTTGATTGCTTCGCCCGCCCTCGGCCACGCGCGAAGCCACGCCATGATCGACCCGAGTCCGAACGCCAGAGCGAGAACGTTCTTCCGTTCGGTGATCCACGCGACACTCTCGACGTTCATCGGATGCAGCGCGAAGATCGCGGCCGCGAACCACGCGCCAGGAACGTTGAGTATGCGAAGGAGGCGCCAGAGAAGCACTGCCGAAAGCGCGTGCAACAGCACGTTGACGAGATGAAACCCAAGCGGGACGCGAGCAATGTCGCCGTCGGCGAATTCCGGCGCGAGCCCGAGATAGAGTCGCGATTCGATCAAGAAACTGGTGAAGACTGCGGGGTAATACTGCGGTGTTGCGCCGGGCGTCCAGATCAGGGTGAGCGCGTCCTGCGCCGGCAGCGCCGGATCGAGGAGCGGATTGGCCGTTACGTACGAGTCGTCGTCCCACACCCAGCCGGAGGTAATAGCCGGTAGATACGCGACGAGCACGAGCGCGACGAGAGCGATCGCGCCCAGCCACAGCGATGGTCGAGGATTCGCTTCATCTGGCGACGGACGGTTAGCAGTCGTGAGTTCCACGCGGGCACGCTAGCACGAGCGGCGCTCGTCGGACCTGAATTTTCGGGAATCGATCGGGCGCGCCAAGGCTCCACCACGCTAGTTCCTCCAATGGCGTTCCTAGCAGTCCGTGGCGAAACCCATCCTGGCTGCGAACGAGCCCGAGCGGGCATCTGCTGCGTCGCCGCGACTTGCCGTATCTCGCGGATAAAGCTGCGTCGCGGCTCCTTGCATCTGCCCACTCACGCTCGCTCTCGCCGACGGAGCGGTTACGCCACGGACTGCTAGCAGCCGCGAGGAGATCACCATGCGAACAAAACAGCCATCGGAGTTCTGTCATCCATCGCGTGCTGCGGCGTCGCCTCAGCCGACATTGTGAAGAGCCTCTACGTCAACTCGTCGTTCTATCACTGGAAATGTACGCACATGCCCGACTTCGACCAGAAGCGGCGGGGGGACCTCCCCGGCGACGGTGGCATGTATCGCGTTCCGACCGCGACGCTCTCGGTGCTGGCGACGACGGTTCACACTTCATCTCGTCTGCGGGCAAGCTGAAGGTCGCGAAGCTCGGCCGTGCCGGCGGATGGGCGATTGATCCCACCTCCCCTTTCAACGACCTCCCCTCGTCGAATCGCATATCGATGCTGCACAGCCGCACGAACTTTGACCCCGCGCAGCACTCCGGTCCAGCGTGGGACAACATCCTCGCCGACAACCTGCTCGACATCGGTGTTGAAGTTCCCGACTGCCTCAGCGATCTCGACGGTGACAACGATACCGACGGTGCCGATCTCGCTCGCCTGCTCGGAGCGGGGGGAAGTCCGATCCAGCCAACGACATCAACGGCGACGGGATCGTCAACGGAACCGACCTCGCGATCGTGCTTGTCGGGTGGGGACCGTGCCCGTAAGCAGCGAGCAGACTAACAACCGCGAACAGAGAGACGACGGCGGGCGGCGCTTCGGCGCCGCCCGCTGGCGTTTCTATCGTTGCATCAAGTGACGCCCACTCACGCGTACGAGTGCAGCCCCGTGATCACGAAGTTGATGACGATCCAGTTGAAGAGCATGACGGCCGCGCCGCTGATCGCGAGGATCGCAGTCCAGAGGCCCTTGTCCTTGACTTTGAGCCGCACGTGGACGAGCACCGCAAACACGACGAAAGTGTTCAGCGCGAAGACTTCTTTTGGATCCCAGCCCCACGGCCGACCCCACGAGTGATCGGCCCAGATTGCACCCATGACGATGCCAGCCCACAGCAGAATGAACGACAGCTCCATCAGGACCATCGTCACGCCATCGAACACCTCACCGAGCTGAGTCTTGGCCGCAGACTTCACCGGGCCCTCCCCGCCAGCCCCACCGCCAGCGAGCACGAGCGATCCAGCGCCGCCGACGCGCGCGTACGCCAAGCCTCCACCAAACGCGCGCCAGACGACGTAGCACAGCGAACTGACCGCCGCCATGAAGATAAGGCAGTAACTAAAGATGATGACGTTCGTGTGGATATAGAGCCACACGTCGTTCAAGACCGGCATCATGTTCGAGATGTTGGGATTGAGGTAGACGGGGAGAAAGTGTGCCGCCATCAACGCGACCATCGAGGCAACGGCCGAACCGAGGAAGAACAGACTGCGCATCGGTGTGCGCCGGGCTATCACTTCGAAGATGATTGCGGAACAGGCACCGAACCACGACGCGGTTGTCACGGCTTCAAACATGTTCGAGTTCGGCCACCGCGCCGAGATGTACCAGCGGAGCCCCAGCGCAGCGGTTTGGAGCAGGAAGGCAATCCCAAAGACGCCAGTTCCTAGGCGTCGAGCCCACGTCCAGCGATACACGAGCCCGAGCAGCAGAAGTACAACGCTGCCCATATAGATCAGCCAGATCGAAGTGAGTTGATCCTTTTGGAAGTACCAGTACTCCCACGCGAGGCGACTCTGCTCGGGATAGAGGTTGGAGCCCGGGGCGACCTTGGGGAGTGCGTCCGCAAGTTGCGTTGCGGCAGCAGTCACGCCTGGTGCATCTTGCGCCAGCCACGCGTTGACTAACGAGCGCCATGAAGTGTTGATGGTGCTTTGAAGCGCTGGATCGAGCCCCGGCACGGACATCACTTCGTCGATGCCATGCCACTGCTCGTCGAAACTCCCCGACGGCGGTGGAATCAACTGCAACTTGGTCAGCAGGAATCGCGGGTCAGCGACTGTGAGCGCCGACTGAATCTGATCCATCTGCTTCGCGCTGCGAATGAGATCTGCTTCAAGCGTGCGGAAGAGTGGACCGAGCACTTCCGAGCGGAGGTACGTGACACTCGTCAATCCTGTCGCGCGAAACGCATCCATTCGCTCCTGGATCGCGGGATCAACTTTGTTGAGTCCCTTCTCAAGCGCGGACGCGATCTGCTCACGCACCTGACGGTTTTTGACGTAGACAATGTCTGCGTCGGCGTAGGCAGTCGGTCGAAGCAAGAGATCGATGTAGGTGAAGAGCGGATCTTGGTCTGCGATCTTGCGCGGCCCGCTCACGAAATGCATCATGCTGTTTGCATGCGAGCCGAGACTCTTGACCCGCCCCTCACCCTGCACCGCGATGCGTCCAAACGGCGTCAGGTCGACGCGCGATGCGAACGATGTGTCTGGCGCTGGCGAGTCGTCACGCGCGACCGCGACGCCGGACGAAGCGAGTGCGACGAACGCAACGAGTACGACGCGCAGCATCTCGACGAACTTCATGACAACTTCTCCTGAGCAACGTGAGCGACGCTGCTCGTCGCGTGCGATCGCTTCTCTTTCGCTTGGGCGGTCAACGTGTCGAGCGACGCAAGTACCGCGTCGCGCTTGCGGCGTTTGATCATCGGCTTGACGTAGAACGCGAACATCATCCCAGCAACAGCAATACAACAACCCGCCAGCATGGTGCCGACGCCGTTGCGATTCGCCACGCCGAGAACGGTGTAGTTGAGTCCGAGGGAGGCGCGATCGCCCTCAAATCGCGCCCGATCCGGCGGATCCCAGAATGCTTGGAAGAACGAGAGCCCACGGTGCTCGACCGGCTGGTTCACGCTCACGGTCACCGGCTCGCTCCACGTTCCGCTAGGCAGTTGGTCCGCGTCACGGAACCGCACGAGGCTCATGTAATCGCGGATCGCGCCCTGTTCGCCACTGAAGCCACCGACATGGGTTAGTAGTTTGAACTCGTCGAGCGCAACTTCGAACGAAAGAGGTACGCGCTGACGTCCGAACATGATCTCGAGTTGGCGACCGTCGGCGAGCGTAAACGTCGTCGGGTTGTAGGTCTGACGCCGAAGCACACCGAGCGGAGAGTCAAAGATGTAGCTGTGGTAGGGAAGCCAGCGCGGACTCGCGCCGGGAACGTCCACCAAGACCTTGGCGAGTTGAACGCCGACGTCGCGCTCACGCTGCGCGAGCGGAACGACGAACGGACGCGTCTCGCGCACTGCCCGCAGATCAAACGCCTCGAGGACGAGCGTGATCCCCGCAGGGAAGCGAATCGTCTCGCCCACCTTCGATTCGCGGACGTTGGCATCAGCGGCACCGAGCGCTGAGATCACACGAAGCCGATTCGGCTCGGGTCCGGCGACGACGACGACGAGTGCATCGCCGCGCCCGGGGTCGTACGAGATGTCAATGCTCGGGTCAGCGATCGACGACGCGGCGTGCGCATCGCGCGTGGCATCGTCAGTAGCATCGCGCGTCAATGCAGGGGTATCGAACACCCAACGTCGGAACGATCCGTTGGGCGTGCGCACCTCGAGAATCGCGACGCCAGCGCGACCGGTCGAAAGCACGAGGTCGTCTTGAATCGCAACGACGCGGTAGGCGTAACCAGTTTCTGATCCGTCCGCTGCGGCGACCGCGATGAACGGCGCATCGGGCTTACCGCGCGCCAGCTCCCGAATCGGCTCAACTTTGTCGATGCCCAGCGCGGACACCCGAATGCGAAGCGAGCGCGGCTGAGCGAGTCGCGCAAATTCGCTCTCGGTTGCCGCGAAACGGAATGCGATGGGCTCAGCGTCAGGACCACTGGGACTCCGCCGCAGGGCTTCAAGTTCAAGCCGCCGAACTTCGCCATCGGGGCCGGAAATCGCGACCGCGAGCACTGGGTTGATCGGAGACGTCGGGTCGCCACGGCGGTACTCACTTCGCTCCACTGCGTAACGCAAGTAACCTGTGATTCGCAACGTGAGATCGGGGAACGGGTCGTCTTTCGCTGGAAGTACGGCGACGTCGATGACGCCGGGAACTAACGGTGGTTGGCCCGGTGCCTCGAAAACCTGATCCCGCGCCGCGACATAGTCGTTGTAGAGCGGCACACCGTCCTTGGCGGCGATCCTCCGCTGAGTCCAAGTTTGTTCTCCCGGGCGTCGCACGTACAGCGCCCAGCACTTCTCGAGTTCCGGTCGCAGATACATCCATGTCTGCGGCTCATACTCAAGCCGAAGCGAGATCGACTCGTCGACGAGCGCTCGTCCGAGTGCCTTCACCGCTCGCTGCATCGGCTGAGCAGGATCGGTTCCGAGCACGATGTCTTCGGTGTTTTCTGGATGCCCGGCGAGCAGTTGACGAACAAACGTCTCGCCAGGAGCGGCTGGCGTCGGCGCAGAGCGCACTTGGACATTGACCGAGTAGGCGTTGATGCCAGCCGACTCCTCCGATCGCATCTCCCAATCAGGATCGATACTAACAACTTCGAGTTCGTACCGCTTCTCGGCATTACCGACGCTGACGCGTTGACCGGGACTCGCGACGAAGGCGATGCGATCAACGACTGCTGGCTTACCGTCCGCACCAGGCGCGAACACCTCAGCGACCACGCGCCGCCGAGGGACAATTGCGTCGCCTTCAACTTTGGTACCGAAGTAGATGACGCAACCGATCATCAGCGTCAGCACGCCGCTGTGGATCATCCAAACGCCGAAGTTCACCGGCTTGAGCGGAATGCGCCGGAGCGTCGTGAGCACGACAGTCATGGCAAGGAGCGACAAGAGCAGATTGAACGGCCACCAGTGGAACCACTCGAATTCGGTCATCTCAAACGGCCGCCACGAGCGCACCTGGGCGTGAGTCCACGCGCCTGGGTGGAAAATGTTGGGGTGGACTGGATAGAGAATTCCCGCCGATCCGACCGTCATGTAGATGAAGAGGAGCGTCAGCAGCCCGATCCCGAGTGGCACGCTCGACACGAGATCCCAGAGTCGTCCCGCCCAGCCTCGAGGCGGCAGAGGGGACCGAGAACTGGCATTGACCGCGCGCGATGGGCCGTCGGCGCTGGTACTGGAGGAGGCGGCTGGCGTGGGTTCAGTCATCGGAGCGTCTATGAGCTTCGGTCCGACCGTCGCGTCGACGACGCCGGAGCGAGCGAGAAGGGTGGAAGGGTCGGATAGTAGCGGTGTCGGTCGCCGCCGCGAACCGATACTCCCCAGTGGTTTATCATCGTTGTTCACCGCACGGCGCGTTTCGCCGTAGCACTCGTTCTCGGAGCCGCTTCCCCATGCGCTACTCGCGCCTCTCGTCCTTCGCGTCGTCCCGTCCGTTCGTTGCCGTGGTTGCACTCGCGGGAGCTCTCGCGATCGCCACAGTCGCGTCGATCGCATCCGCTCGACCGCAGACCACAGCGGCCTCACCGCCAGCCGCACCGGCAAAGGCACCTCCGGCACCAGCTCCCGCAGTGCCGCCAGCGGCCGCGCCAACGAGGCCACCAGTCGCAACCCCGCCTGCCGCTGCGCCAACGACTCCTCCCGCTGCCGCACCAACGACTCCGGCAAAGCCTTCCCTTTCCCCCGACGGTCCGGGCAAGCTCGCGGCCCCGGGAAGCGGTCTTGAGGTTCGCACCCCGGTGCTTCCAACGGATCTGTCCTACGTCCTCCTGACGACGTCGATGGGCGAGATCCTCTTCGAGCTCGATCGCTCAAACGCTCCGATTTCGGTCGACAATTTCCTCCGGTACGTCGAGAGCGGCTTCTACAGCGGAACCATCTTCCACCGCGTCGTGAACACCTTCGTGATCCAAGGTGGCGGCTTCACGGAAACGATGGAGGAGAAAAAGACCGACGCCCCAATCAAGAACGAGTGGCAGAACGGCTTGAAGAATGCCCGCGCCACCGTGTCGATGGCTCGCCGCCCGGCTCCCGACTCAGCCACGAGCCAGTTCTTCATCAACGTCGCCGACAACACGCCGCTCGACACGCCGCGCGGCGGTGCTGCGTATGCCGTGTTCGGAACGGTGGTGAAGGGAATGGACGTCGTCGACAAGATTCGCGCCGTTCCCGTCTCAAATCGCCCCGCGACTCCACCTGCGACCGGGCTCATGAAGGACGTTCCTGTGACCAACGTCGTCATCATCAGCGCCACGAAGGTTCCGGCTGTGGAAGCAAAGAAGATGATGGCCGCGCCAGCACCCGCACCCGCTGCGGGCTAACTCGAGCGTCGTAGGACTTACTGAAATTAAGAAGGGCGCGCCGAGTCACTCGGCGCGCCCTTTGTATCTGTCGGTGCCACCAACGGACGACACGTCAGTCGCCGAACTTGATCCCTTGGGCCAACGGGAGTTCTTTGCCGTAGTTGATCGTGCAGGTTTGGCGACGCATGTACTGCTTCCACGAATCGGAGCCCGATTCGCGGCCTCCACCCGTGTCTTTTTCGCCGCCGAATGCACCGCCAATTTCTGCGCCACTCGTCCCGATGTTCACATTCGCGATGCCGCAGTCGCTTCCATCGGCGGAGAGGAATCGCTCGGCGCTCTTCACGCTGTCGGTGAAGATCGCACTTGAGAGACCTTGATCGACGCCGTTCTGAATGGCCATCGCCTCGTCGAGATCCTTGACGCTAAAGACGTAGAGGATTGGTGCGAAGGTTTCGTCCTTGGTCACACCTGGATGTTTGCCAACAGGAACGCGCACGATGGTTGGCCCGACGAAGTACCCGGGCTTTCCTTGGAAGCGCTTCATGCCCTCGATGCCGCCCGTTACGACCGTGCAGCCCTCGGCGACAGCTCGCTCAAGGGCGCTTCGCATCGAGTCGACCGCACCTTGGTGAATGAGCGGCCCCATGAGCGTGCCATCTTTGAGTGGATCGCCGATCGGCACAGACTTGTACGCTTTGACCAGTCGCTCGACGAGCCGCTCGACGATCGACTCGTGCACGATGAGTCGGCGCGTGGTGGTGCAGCGCTGACCAGCCGTTCCGACTGCGCCGAAGAGCACCGCCCGCACGATTATTTCTATGTCCGCGTCGGGCATAACGATAATCGCGTTGTTCCCACCAAGTTCGAGCAGGCATCGTCCGAGACGTTCTGCGACCACCGCGCCAACCCGCCGACCCATACGGCATGAGCCCGTGGCCGAGATGAGCGGAATCCGACGGTCCGCAACCATCGTCTCGCCCACTTCGGCATCTTTGCCAATGACGAGTCCGAAGAGGTCGGCGGGATCGAGGCCAGCGGGACGGAAGATGTCTTGCTCACTCATGACTGAGCGCGCGAGGTCGTTGGTCGCGATCGCGACGAGCGGTGTGAAGAGACTCGGCTTCCAGATGCACGCGTCACCGCACACCGCAGCGAGCATCGCGTTCCACGCCCAAACTGCTGCGGGAAAGTTGAAGGCGGTGATGATGCCGATCGTTCCCAGCGGATGCCACTGCTCGTACATGCGGTGCTGCGGACGCTCCGAATGCATCGCGTTGCCGTAGAGCTGGCGCGACAAGCCAACTGCGAAATCGGCGATGTCGATCGCTTCTTGCACTTCGCCCACACCCTCGGCACGAATCTTTCCCATCTCGAGCGACACCAAGTCTCCGAGCGCCGCACAGTGCTCGCGGAACGCATTGCCGATGCGCCGTACGACTTCGCCACGTTTCGGCGCAGGCAGTCGGGCCCAGTGTTTCTGCACGGCGATCGCCTTGGTCGCCGCCGATTCATAGTCGGCCTTTGATTCAAGCTTCACGTGCGCGAGCGGTTCGCCGGTTGCGGGATTCTCAGTTGCGACTGTGTTCGCGCTACCGCTGGCGAGGAGGCGAGGATGACGATCGAGACCGAGCCGTGTGAGGACGGGATGCATGGAGTCAGGATAAGGGATCGTGGTGCAACGCTCGCTTGCTACGGTCGACCTTCATGGATGCAACTCCCGTGTCGAGCGCGACGCCGCGCTGCTCGGAATGCGGTTGGGGTGACGCCCGGCCGCTGGCGTCTCCGCTCGGCCCGCTCGGTGTAGTGTCGTGGCCACGGCTCGTCGGACTGCTCTGCACGCTCGCGCTTGGGTGGTGGGTGTGGTCCGGCGCATCGAGCCAAGTCCGCCGATCGACCGGTCTCACCTGGCTCGCGTGACGCCTCGCGTGACGCCTCGCGTGACGCCTCGCGTGACGCCTCGCGTGATGGCTCGCGTGATGGCTCGCGTGATGGCTCGC
>JAWXCC010000055.1:0-8721 GCA_034440475.1 Phycisphaerae bacterium
GCGCTCGACGAGTACGAGTTCTGTTCGATGGCCGATCGCATCGACGAATTGAAGCGCCGCATCGCTGTGGGCGAATTCTCCGGCGAGGTCGAATCGGCGTGGGAGAAGCTGCGATCCGTGCGGCTCGTGCCAGCGCTGCCGTGCAGACCCGGGCCGGAAGCAACAAAGGTCGAGACGCTCCGGAACGGCCTCAGGAACCCGTGGTTCGGCGGTCGCGTTCCGTCGGTGATGGAAGGCGCGAGCCTCGCCGCGTTCATCGCCAAGGTCGACGCAGCCAGACGAGTGAAGTCTGAAGACAAGCGCGGCGCGGTGGTGCCGTCGACACCCAAGCCGCTCGCCGAGCTAGACCTCGCGTTACTTGAATCCGCGCTAGGCGCAGGCGACGCGCGGCTCAGTGATTACATGCGCGGTCCGCTTGCAGCGATCGAATCGGCGATGGCGCGCGGGCTCGCGAGTCCGCTCGGGAACTTCAGCGGACGCGAGGCTGCGCTGGCGCGCAAGGCCAAGGAGACGGGCCGACGGTTCGTCGTTGCTGTGGCGGCGCTGGTTCCGGGCGCGGGGCGACGTGTCGCAGCCGAGCGCGCGCCGCCGGACGCGTGCGAGTCGCCGCAACCGGCGCACTGTTAGTCGGTCCCATGACGAACGGAGACAAAACGGCGAACGGACGTGCGAGCGTCGGCGGGATGGCTGCGCGCGAGCTCTGCGAGGGCTGCGGCATTTGGCCATCGCTTCGCTCGCAACGGACATCGCGGCGGCTGCGGATGCAGCCGCAAGGCGCGGGACGAGCCTCGGACTGACGCCTCGGTCAGCCGTCAGCTGCACACGCCGAGCGCCGAGCTACACTCGAATGGGTGTGGCCACTATGGCTTCGCGTCGCGTGACGTCGCCTTCACCGTTGGTGTTGTAGGTACTGCCTAAGAGTGCGGCGCAACTCTGAGGTCGAGCGATCGCAATGAGGCTGCACGAGCTGCTGCATTTCGCCCCGCTACACTCGCGTCGTCGTCTATAACGAATCTTCTCTCTCAATCGAGCACCGATGACACATTGGATTTGCCGAACGCGATTCGCGATTCTCACGGCTGCGATACTGACCGGGGTCAATGGGCACGATCGCGCGGATGCGTCTCCGCAGTCAACTCCTCTCGCGCAGGCGCCCGCGGTGCCAGCCGCGACGAGCGAGGTGCCCGCGGTCGCGCAACGCGACCCCGCACTGCCAGGGCCTAGTCCGCAAGGAACTGGTCAGCAAGTCAAGACCCCTCCACCAGACCAGCCTGTTCCCGTCAAGATCATCGCCGACGCAGCGGTTTCATCGAATGACACGGTGACGATTCGATCGCGTGCGGGCGAAACGGTCGTGCCATATCGCGTCACCGTCGGCACGCAGCCAGTATGGGACGCGGAGAACAAGCCGGTTGCGTCGATGTTCTATACCTATTACGAGCGGACGGATGTGGTGGACAAGTCGACGCGTCCGCTACTCATCTCGTTCAACGGCGGTCCTGGTTCGGCGTCGGTGTGGATGCACATTGCGTACACCGGTCCGCGGATCCTCCGCATTGATAGTGAGGGTTATCCGATTCAGCCGTACGGGATTCAGGAGAATCCATACTCCATCCTCGATGTAGCCGACATCGTGTACATCGACCCTGTCAACACGGGGTTCTCGCGCACGCTCAACGATGCGAAGCGGGAGCAGTTCTTTGGAGTGAATGAAGACATCGCATACCTCGCTCGCTGGATCGGCGCTTTTGTGACGCGCAACGGTCGCTGGACCTCTCCGAAGTACTTGATCGGTGAGAGCTACGGCACGACGCGAGCCGCTGGCTTGGCGGCGCGGCTTCAAGGCTCGCAGTGGATGTACTTGAACGGTGTGATTCTCGTATCGCCGACGGATCTTGGCATTCGTCGTGATGGCGCAATTGATGAAGCGATCTCGCTTCCGTACTACGCAGCGACCGCCTGGTATCACAAGGCGCTCGCACCAGATCTGCAAGCGCGCGACCTTGATCAGCTCTTGCCCGAGGTCGAAGCGTTCACGCTTGACCAGTTGATTCCAGCGATGGCACGCGGCGGTTCGCTTGACGAGAAGCGCCGGAGCGAACTCGTCGCGCTGTATGCCCGCTACTCGGGACTCAAACCTGAGGTGGTATTGAATCATCACTTCGCGGTACCGCCTTCGTTCTTCTGGAAGGAACTGCTCCGCGATCGCGGACTCACGATCGGTCGGCTCGATTCGCGGTATCGCGGGCTCGATCGGGAGGACGCCGGGACGAGTCCAGACTTCGATCCGGCGATGTCGGCGTGGAACCACGCATTCGCGCCCGCGATTAACTATTACCTTCGTGACGTGCTGAAGTATCAAACCGACTTGCAGTACTGGATCTTCGGTCCCGTCTCGCCATGGAATAACACGGGCGATACGACGGGGGAGAGTCTGCGCTCCGCAATGGCGGAGAATCCATACCTGCACGTGCTGGTGCAGTCAGGGTACTTCGACGGGGCGACAGACTATTTCAACGCAAAATACACGATGTGGAACATGGATCCGGCGGGGCGATTTCAGGATCGCATGACGTGGAAGGGCTACCGGAGTGGCCACATGATGTACCTGCGCCAAGAGAATCTTGGCCAAGCGAACGACGATATTCGAGAGTTCATCGCGAAGACGACGCCCAAGGCGGGGGAGCCAGCGAAGCGGTAAGACGGGCTCACGCGTCGCGCCGATGGCGAGGGCACCAACGACTCTGATTACTCCTCCCCGCGTGCGCTCCGCGTCGGCGAGCCCGCACTCTTGCAACGACAACCGCCCCCAGCTGTGGGGGCGGTCGGTATTGGTGTCGTCGAGACGCGCATCCGGGCGACGCTTCGTGTTGCTCGTCAGTGCCCAGTCGTGACCGCGTTTGCGGCGGGCTTGCGCGTGAAGACGATCTCCATCGACTTGAATTCCTTACCCGACTTTGGGTCCGGCCCGTACATATCGAGAGTCATCGAGTCTTTCCCAGTCCGGCGCTCAACTTGGCGCATAACAGCGGGCTTCTTCGTAATCGGGCAGTTGTAATCGAAGGACAAAGTCATCGTGTTTCCATCGGACGACAGCTCACCCGTGCCGAACATCATTCCCGTTCCCATGCTGTCGAACCACGTCGACTGGAACTTCTTCGAGACATTGTCGAAGCCGTTCACGCCGAATCCGTGAAACGTTCCCATTCCCGGCATCTCTCCCACGACCTCGGTCTTTGTGAAGCGGCCGTCCATCATCGGCGTGATGGTCGAGACGCACTCGCTCTTCATCGGCTCAGCAGCAGGGGTCATCCACATCGACGTTTTGCCTTGCCAGACACCGACGGCTTCTGCGAGATGTTTGTGCATCGGACCGACCATCCCAGCGTCCATAAATGCCTGCATGTCCTCAGCGGTCATGCCGGGCGGCAGCTGGTGCGCGTCGGCTGGCGGTGCAGCGGGCGCAGCGCGCGCTGGGGGTGCTGCGGCTGGCGTTCGCGCCGCGGGCGGTGCTGGCGGCGTGCGCGCGGGCGGCGCAGCGTCCTTTGAGTTCTGCGCGAAAGCGACTGTGGCTGCGAGAGCAGCGAACCCGACGACGAGGCCTAGACGGCGATCCATTGGCAATCCTCCAAAGAGTTGGGGTGCCTCCGAAGACGGCATGCGGGCCACTGCGGAGACGTCGGAGAATGTACCGCGATCGCGGGAGAACGACGTCACAAATACCCACTAAAAATGCCCAGTTGAGCGGCAGATTTTGAGCCACGTTTGGGCAGGGCGATCGCCCGATTCTCAGCGCGCTGCCATTCGCTCCCGCGTCATGCTGGGGGTGGAGTTCCCCGATCCTCACGCCTTCAGCGACGCCATATCGATAACAAAGCGGTACTTGACGTCGCTCTTGAGCATGCGCTCAAAGGCCTCGTTGATCTGTTGAATTCGAATGAGTTCGATATCGCAGGCGATGTTGTGCTTGCCGCAGAAGTCGAGCATCTGTTGGGTTTCGGCGATGCCGCCGATGAGCGAGCCAGCGAGATTGCGGCGAGGCATGAGAAGGCTGAAAACACTCACGAGTTGGGGATTGGACGGCGCTCCGACGACGACGAGGCTGGCGTCTAATTTCAGTAAGGCCAAGTAAGCATTGAGATCGTGGTCGGCGGAGACGGTGTCGAGGATCAAATCGAAGCTGCCCGCGTGCTTGGCCATCGCATCAGCGTTCTTCGAAATCACGACCTCGTCGGCGCCGAGCCGTTTTCCGTCGGCAACTTTGCTCTCGGAAGTGGTGAAGAGAACGGTGTGGGCTCCGAGTGTGTGAGCAAACTTCACACCCATGTGGCCGAGCCCACCAAGTCCGACGATGCCGACTTTCTTGCCCTTGCTTGCTCCCCACTTTCGGAGTGGCGAGTAGGTTGTGATGCCAGCGCACAAAAGTGGTGCCGCGCAAGCAGGATCGAGAATGCTTGGCACCTTCAGCGTGAACGCTTCATCGCAAACTATCTTCTCCGAGTAACCACCGTGGGTCATGCCGCCCGAGTGTTTGTCGGGCCCGCCGTACGAGAAGACCGGGCCACCAAGGCAGAACTGCTCGAGGTTGTTCGTACAACTTGAACACGTGCGACAGGAATCAACGAGGCAACCGACCGCTGCGGTGTCGCCCACTTTGACCTTGCTGACCTTGTTGCCCACGCGCGTGACGCGGCCGAGGATCTCGTGGCCAGGTACGACCGGGTACGTCGTCATGCCCCACTCGTTGCGGGCGGAGTGCAGGTCGGAGTGACAGACACCGCAGTAGAGGATGTCGATTTCGACATCGCTTGGAAGCGGTTCGCGCCGATTGATCGTCATCAGACCGAGCGGCGACGTGGACGATTGAGCGGCGAAGGCTTTCGTAGACACTGCGGAACCTCGTGAAGGGCGATGAAGGTGGGGCTACCGTCAAATCTTGTGTGTACCGGCGAAACGAAAAAGGCGACGTACCTTGGGAGGTTGCCACCAACCTAAGAGGACGACGCCACCGTGCGTCACGCTACATCGAATCCACTCGCATCGCCATTCCTTCCCTCCAACAACCACGTGATTGCCTCGCTCATCCGTGACGGCGCCAAGCGGCTCCTCGCGGCCGCGATCGAGGACGAGGTCGACATGCACCTTCGCCCAACGACGGGAACTTGTCGGCGACGATGGCCGTCGTCTCGTCGTCCGTAACGGGCGTTGTCCCGAGCGAGACATCCTCGCGCCCGTGGGCCCGATTCCCGTCCGCGCGCCGCGCGTGCGCGACCATCGGCCGCCCGAGTCGCGCGAGACCTTCCGCTCGCGGTACCTGCCGCCGTACATGCGCCGGTCGACCTCGATCGACGAGCTCGTGCCGTTCCTCGTTCTCGCGGGCGTGAGCACGAACGACATGGCCAGCTCGCTGCGGCCGATCCTCGGCGCGCAGGCGGAAGGGCTTTCGCCTTCCACCGTCGGCCGCATGATCGAGATCTGGCGCGGGCAGCATCGGGAATGGTTGTCGAGGTCACTCGCTGGCAACCATTACGTTTACGTCTGGGCTGACGGCGTCCTCTTCAACATCCGCATGGAGGACGGGGACAACAGGCGGCAATGCATCCTGCTCCTGATGGGCGCGACGGCGGAAGGCAAGAAGGAGCTGATCGCGATCACCGACGGCTACCGCGAGTCGAGCGCGAACTGGAAGGAGCTGCTGCTGGACGTGCAGCGGCGCGGCCTGGCAATCGAGCCGAGCCCTTCATGTGTGGGGGCGGTCGCGGACGGGAGCCTCGGCTTCTGGGCAGCGCTCGCCGAGGTGTGGCCGTCGACGCGGGCGCAGCGCTGCTGGGTGCACAAGACCGCGAACGTGCTGACGAAGCTTCCGAAGTCGCTGCATCCGAAGGCGAAGGAGATGATCCACGCGATCTGGGTGGCACCGGGCAAGGACGAGGCGACCAAGGCGCCCATGGCACTCGGGGCGCTCGCCTCGACGTTCCGCGCGAAGTGCCCGAAGGTGGCGGAGTGCGTCGAGAAGGATAGAGACTCGCTCCTTGCCTTCTACGATTTTCCCGCCGAGCACTGGCAGCACGTGCGCACGACCAACGCGATCGAGTCGACATTCGCGACGATCCGCACGCGTTACGACAAGACAAAGCAGAACTGCACGCGTGCGGCGTGCCTCGCGATGGTGTTCAAGCTGGCGCACGCGGCGCAGCGCCATTGGAGGAAACTAAACTCAAGCGAACTCCTCGGCGACGTGGTCGCTGGCATCCTGTTCCAAGACGGCATCCAAGCCAAGGCCGCCGCCTGATCGCGACGCCGCCGCACACACGATTTTGACGGTAGCACTGCGCTGGATCATGCACTCGAATGGGTGTGGCCACGATGGCTTTCCTGAGCCGATCGCGCGACGGGCCGTCGGAGTTCCTGAAGGACTACAGGGGAACGCTCGTGGCGGACGGGTACGGCGGATACGACGGCGTGGTGACGGGCAACGGCATCGTGCGCGCGGGCTGCTGGGCGCATGCGCGGCGAAAGTTCGTGGACGCGGAGAGGAGCGAGCCCGACGTCGCGAAGCAGGCGGTCGCGCTCATCAACGCGATGTTCGCGGTCGAGCGCCGCGCGAAGGACCTCGATCCCGCCGCGCGGCTCGAGATGCGCCAGCGCGAGTCCTCGCCTTTGTTAGTCGCGCTGCGCGCGCGGCTCGACCGCTGGCGGACCGAGCTCTTGCCGAAGCACCAGACATCGAAGGCGGTGGGGTACGCGCTCAACCAGTGGGAGGAGCTGACCGTCTTCGCCGCCGACGGCGCGGTACCGATCGACAACAACGGATCCGAGCGCGAGATGAAGCGGATGGCGCTGAATCGTGAGAACAGCCTCTTCGTCGGCAACCCGCGCGGCGGCGAGACAGCGGCGATCCCCTCGAGCCTAACGAGCTCGTGCCGGCGGCACGCGGTCGATCCGCAGCGCTATCTCACGCAGCTGCTCGTGAACCTGCCAGCGGCGACGAATGCCGATCTCGAGTAGTGGCTGCCCGACCAGTGGAAGCTGAGGCAGGCCGAGCTGGCGTCGGCGTGAGTGGGGTTGGCGGAGCGGACACTGAAGGCGGGCAACGCGCTCTCGGCGATCGAGTTTGGAGGTCCCGACAAATGGGTGTGGCCAAGTGCTGGCGAGATAGCGTGCCGCGTGTCATCTGTCGCGAGCCGCCTTGGGCGCAGCCTCGGGTGCGCTCCAGTGCACGCCGAAGTCAGTGGTCGTCCAGGTGGAGATCACTGGCAGCTTGGTTTGGCGTCGCATTATTGTCATCGTGCCAGTGCCGGCAGATCCTATGGTCACACCAGTTATCTTGGACCCTTCAAACCGAATAGGTGGGATTGACCAAACACGCCAAGATCTCGCCGCGTCAAGCGAAACTGCAAACTGGTCTGCGACGTAAAAGATGAAGTTGCTGTCCCCAGTCTCTACTAGCGCGCCGCCGTCTATTTGGTCCGCAAATAGGGAAGTTAGACGAAGTAGTTCAATTTCGCGTCCCGTGTCGTCGACTCGATAGAGCGTGTATTTTCCGCGTGGGCTATCTAACCCGATGTGGAGTAAGCGCGAGTCTTGGTGCCTCCGGGCTCGGAGGTGAACCCGAGAGGAAATAATCTCAACGGCTCCCAACTGCCTGCCGAAGGCGCCGCTGCGCGATGCCAACTGGAATCCACCCCATCCGAGCACAACGATCGCCATTACGAGTAGGCTAACCGCAAGATATGCCTTTGTCCGTCTGCGAGCGAATTGAGCCCTCTTCGCCCCGCCCGTGTGAGGGATTGAGATGCTGCTGTCGCTTCTTTGAGGTGCTGAGGTCACGACACCCACCAACGCAATCCCCAGCCAACAATGGTGCCGGGCAACGGCGCCATGTGCCAGGCGCAACTCCCGAGCTCGGACCAGGTGTAAGAAGGGCCAGTTGGGCATTGGCCGCAAGCGAACGTGGCCAAACACCCCTGCGCTCCGCTCGGAACTCCGATGCAGCCGCGAATGCAGGTGCACATACTGCAGGCGCTGGCATTCCACAGGGCCTGAACTGCTTGCAGGCATCCCGAGGTCCCGCCGTACAGACTGCCCAGCATGCAAGCCATCGCCGTTCGTTCCTCGCTCATGCAGCAATCGTGAACCGCGCAACAATTGTCCAAACAATCGATTCGGGATATGGTTGGAACTGTGCCGTTGCAGGACGCAGCGCCAAACGCGCCACAAAAAGAGCCATAACTAAAATTTAAAGCAAATGGCGCGAGCCACAGCCCCCTAGGTCGACCCGACCGCCGATTGGGCGAAGCCCGGATGGGTCGGTTTCGCCAAGAGCCACGGCGCGCACATACGAAGCGAGTGCCGGTCCGGCAAGGTATTCGATTGGATCGCGCTGAAGCCAAACTCCTAAGCCTGCCGCTAGGTTGCGGTGTTGAACATGCCAGTTTGCATTGACCGCCATGTCCGCCGCATATCCCGCATATCCAAACCGATTCCTATTCCGGCCCAGCGTCTCCCACCCCGCCGTCGCGCCCGCCTCGGCCAGGACAATCGTGTTGTCGGCCCCGTCGACCGTCCCGTCGAGGTTGAGGTCAGCCTTCGGCGTATTCGTTCCCCAAGCGCCGAGCAGGATCGCCTCGTCGGCGTATTCGTGCGTCGTGCCGGTGCCGTAGATGTAGCTCACCGTCGTCGAGCCCGGCAGCGTCACGCCGGTCCGCCTGATCGTGTTCC
>JAWXCC010000056.1:0-17778 GCA_034440475.1 Phycisphaerae bacterium
CTCGCGTGATGGCTCGCGTGATGGCTCGCGTGATGGCTCGCTGGTGTCGCCGCGCGACGGAACGGGATGAGCGACGCAGGCGTGAAGGCGACTCGTCGCGCCGTCTTGGTCGCATCGGTCGTGACGTGGTGCGCGGTTGGCTACTTCGCTCGTGACCCAGTGCGAACAGAACGGAACGCGGCACAGCGCCTGCGCCGCGCCGAGTGTCCACGGTGCACATGCCCGCTCACGGCCAGTTCGCGCTCGCACATCGCTTCGGCGTGAAGGGCTGCGTGAGCTTTGACATCACGTGGATGAACCGCATCATGAACGGAATCGACGTTCCCTCGACCGTCGCCTTCAGCGTCGACACAATGATCGGACCACCTTGGGTCATCTGCTTCGCGGTCTTCGTTCCAACCGGAACGTCCTCGAGCGCCAGCGTGAACTCGACTCCCTCGGGAACTTCACGAAGCTCGTAGACGACCTTGCATGGCGGGTCGTTGTAGTTGGTGAATTGAAACGTGTGCGCGAATCGTCGCGGTGGATCGCACTCAAGGATGTCGCCGACAACGCCGGTGTACGCGCCGTCAGGCGTGCGCATGCGCAGCCGCGAGCCCGGGCGCATTCCGTCGACGTGCATTCGCATGTTGAAGAAGCACGGGAGTGGTTTGTCGGTCCGCGTGATCTCGTGCCACACATCGGCGATCGAGCCGCGAATCACGGTGCGAAAGATCTGGCGAGGAGCGCTCACCGCCGAAGAGGATGGTGTTGCGAAGGACGATTGAGCTTGCGCGTTAGGCACGTCGTGCCGCCTTTCGAAGTGCCCGCGCTTCGACGCGGGCTTTGATATCCGCCACATGACTCGCCCAAAACCCGCTGTACTGCGTCGTCCAGCGGTCGTAGATCTCTTGAATCGGCACCGCATTGAAGTACAGCCGCCGTTCCCGCGCGTCGCGCTGCGACACGATTAGGCCCGCAGCTTCCAGCACGCGCACATGCTTGAGCACCGCGACATCGCTGAACTTGAAGTGCGTGCCGAGCGCCGCGACGTGCATTCCCGGGTGTTCAACGAGCAAATCGAGCATGCGCCGCCGAGCGGCGTTGGCCAAAGCTGAGAAGACGTCGCCGGCACGGTCGCGGGTCATTCCTAACCTGTAGGTTAGCATTCAATATGGAGGATGCAAGTAGGAATCCGGTCCTCGTTGAAGATCTTACGCAGGCTGAAATCCGACATCGCTGCACCGAGTGCGGATGGCGCGATCAACGAGCGTGGGAACAACCATTCATGCCCACACGCGTTGAGCCAGTCAAGCTCTCGACGCTGCTGCCTTGGAAATCTGCGCAAATCTGCGCAATCTGCGGACACCATCTTCGCTTCCCATGACTCTGCGCAGGCTGCGGGATCCCTCTCAAACCATCCACAGATTTCACGGATTTCGCAGATTCAAGGCCGAGACCATTCGATCGTTAGCAACTGCTCCGCAACCCCTATCGCGCTGTGAGAACGAATCGCTTGAACTCGAGGCTCGCGGAACCGAAGTTGAGTAGCACAGCCTTCTGCAGGCCAGATGCCTTGAGATAGTTGATGGTTGGTCGCTCCTCGAATCCGGACAGGCGCTGCAGCGCCTTCAACTCTACGATGATCGTCCCGAAGCACACGAAGTCTGCTCGGTAGGTTGTCTTCAACGGAAGTCCGCGATAAAGAATCTCAAAGCAGTACTCCCGTGAATGTGGGACATCTCTTGCACCTAGCTCGCGCTCCATCGCCTCTTGGTACACCGCCTCGAGAAAGCCGTGCCCCAAGTTCGCATGGACCGCCATTCCCGCACCAATGATCGCGTGCGTCTCCGGGTCGCGGAATGTTGCATCCTCGGTCGCCACTGTCATACATGACTCCTCGTTCGCTGCTTCAGAAGCTGCGCAAATCTGCGCAAATCTGCGGACACTCCTCCCATCATCCGTGTGACGCCGACGTTCACTGAATCTCCCGCCTTTTTTCTTGGGCGAGAAGTCGCGACTCGCTGTTCACCGGCACGAGGGACTCTGTCGAGTTGCGAGACCGGCGCGGGTATATTCCAACCCCCCATGCCCCTCGATCGCAATCAAATCGCCAAGCGCGCCGCCCAAGAACTCCAGGACGGCTTCTACGTCAACCTCGGCATCGGCATGCCGACACTGGTCGCGAATCACGTGCCGGAGGGCATGACCGTGTGGCTGCAATCCGAAAACGGATTGTTAGGCATGGGCCGCTTCCCCTACGACGACGAGGTTGACGCTGACCTCATCAACGCGGGCAAGCAGACGGTCACCGGCGTGCCTGGGCACTCATTCTTCAACAGCGCCGACAGCTTTGCGATGATTCGCGGCGGCCACATCGACCTTGCGATCCTCGGTGCGATGGAAGTCTCGCAAGAAGGCGACATCGCGAACTGGATGATCCCCGGCAAGCTCGTCAAGGGCATGGGTGGTGCGATGGATCTCGTTGCCGGCGTGCGCCGCGTCATCGTCATGATGGAGCACGTGAACAAGAAGGGCGAGTCGAAGATCATTCCGAAGTGCACGCTGCCACTCACGGGCCGCCAGTGCATCGACATGATCATCACCGAGTTCGGCGTGCTGGAGATGGACAAAGTAAAGCATCGCTTTGTGCTCACCGAAGTCGCGCCGGGTGTGACGGTGGACGAGGTGAAGGCGAAGACGACGGCGGAGATCGGCGTGGCGGCGGTGGTCAAGACGGTCGCGACCTAAACAACGCTTGACGCCGCGACGTCGCGGTACAGTTTCGCTTCGTGGAAGAAGCAGAATCTCCTAACGTCTCGTCAGTCGTGACCTGTCCTGAGTGCGGGTGGCGCCTAGGCGACGCGATTCACACGCGACGGAGTTGGCTGAGCTTGTGGCGTTGGGTGCCGGCGATCGTGATCGCGGCGCTCATCATCTGGCCGCTGTGGAAGTATCGCGACAGAGCCGCCACTTTCACATCCGGGGCCAGCCTTCCCGCGATCCTTGACGACCCATGCTTGTCGCGCACTGCCGTCGCGACAATCGCGGCTGGAACGGCAGACGCAGCGACGGTCGAATCATTCGTCACCGCAATCGGATCCGCGTGTCGCAACGGGTTAGCGTTCCAAGGTCGCGGCTTGGATGAGCGGGCGACGTTCGTGTCGGTTGGATTCATCGGGACCGGCTCATCGCTACGTGAAGACTTCAGCATCGGCTGGCCCCTTGCGTACATCTGGGGCGTGCGCTTTCGCGCGGTCACCGACTCCATCGCGCATCAATCGCAGTCCGCGCCCGGCGACAAGCCATTCATTTGGTTCCCACCGTGGCCGGAATTGGGCGGCCGATGGGAAGGCTTTGGACCGTTCTGGCGCTATTCGACGAAAACGGGCGAGTGGGAATGGATGGCCGATGAGTTTCGATTCACCGAAACCGGAGTAAAGCCCAGCCCAAACGCGAAATGGTGGAATGACCCGAGACGGGTCGTCGCGCTGAAGATCGATGCATTCAGCCTTCCCATCGCAGCGCTCTGGCTGATGTGGGTGTTGGCACGATTCATCGTGCGCGGATGGCGTCGCGCAGCGCTCGTCGGAACAGCTGCCGTAGCGGTCGCCGCCACATTCTGGCTCTTCCCCTCAATCCAACAGTTGCAGTCCCGCAGCTGGTCGCACGGTCCAATCGGATCGAATTAAGTGTGGGAGGACTTGCGATCGCTTGAGCTTCGCACCAGCGACGTGTTAGGAATGCTCGACACCGATACGGGCCGACGCACGCTCGCCGATCGTATTCTCGCGGCAGCGCCGACTGAAGAGGGGCCGTCGCCGAAGTACCTCATCGTCTCGATCGGCCCGACGTGGCAACAGGACTTAACACAACAGTCCTTCGCCCAAGAGCTAAGCGTCTTTTGGCTCCTGTCGACGACCGACGCCAAGTACATCCCGCCCGAGATAGAAGCCATGCCGCGCGACGGCCGATTCAGTCTGAGCGTCAGATACAGCCAACTCACCGCGACGTTCAAGCGGGCAACGACATCGACCGAGAACGTGTCGGTGCGCATCGAACTTGGCTGGCTGTGTTGGATCGGGCTCGCACTTGCGATCGCGTGGTCGTTCCCGCCCTGGGTCGTCTGGTGCGTCCGCGATCGTCGCGTGAAGCGGCGCGCTGCGCGCGGGCTGTGCCCGAAGTGCATGTATCAAATTGCTTCCGAGAATGTGTGATTGCCAATCGCTTTTGCTCGAGGTGCGACGCGATCATCGAGCAATCAATTGCCCGAACGAGAGAGGACCTCGATGTCACTCCAGCAGTCCGTGGCGAGAGTCGTTCGGGCTGCGCACGCTCAGCTCGTCCTCGGCGGCTTTAGCCCCGAACGTGCCGGGTCGCTTGCGGTCAGTGGAGACATCGCGACGCTCACGACTGACGAACAGAATGCGGTCTCGGCTTTCGTGAAGTACAGCGTCCGAGCCTTCATCTGCACGGGCAACGACGGATTCGGCGGCCGAGACACCGACCTCGGCAACGAGAGCATCATGCTCAGCAGTTGGGGACCGTGCGGTGGCTGATCGACGCGGTATCTTTGCCGCATGCTCGCCACACTTCTCGCCGCTTCAATCGTAACTCTATTCTCGCAGCAGGCGCCGATTGCAGCCACGCCGTCAAGCTCGATCCCCCTCTTCAACGGCAAGGACCTCACAGGTTGGGTGAACGTGAATACCTCGCCTAACACTTGGTCGGTCGGCAAGGATGAAGACGGCACGCCAGTCATCGCATGCACTGGACATCCAACCGGCGTTCTGCGCACTGCGAAGATGTACGAGAACTTCGTGTGCGAGTTTGACTACTCGCATCGCGCGCCCAAGACGAACGCGGGTTTCTTTGTGTGGTCGGACGCGATCACGGCGCCGGGCCAACCGTTCACGCGCTCGATCGAAGTGCAGGTCATGGATGGCATTGATGCCACGCAGATGATCGACGGCAAAGAACAGGTCGTGTACACGTCGGACGGCGATGTGTTTTCGATTCACGGCGCACGCATGACGCCGGATCGGCCGCATCCGGCTGGTTGGGAGCGATGCCTGCCCAGCGAGCGTCGCGCGAAGCCGTCTCCAGCGTGGAATCACTACAAGATCACGGGTGATCGTGGCACGCTGAAGCTTGAACTCAACGGCAAAGAAATCTCAGGTGCCTCGAATATCTCGCCGCGCAAGGGATATCTCTGCCTTGAGAGCGAAGGCGGCGAAGTGTGGTTTCGCAACCTGAACATCACCGAGCTGCCGGCGGTAACCCCTGCCCTCCTACCGGAGATGATCGCCACCGCCGACGAAGGTTTCCGTTCGCTGTTCAACGGGCGCGATCTCACCGGATGGAAGCACGACGCCGAAACGGCGAAGCACTGGACCATCGACGACTGGACGCTGCGCTTCGACGGTAAGGGCGATCACCTTTGGTCGGAGGAATCGTTCGGTGACATGGAGTTGATCGTGGACTGGAAATGGACTGGTGAGGCGCAGGGCATTACGCAGCGCCCGAAGTTCGCGCCCGACGGCAGCGAGCTCAAGGACGCGAATGGCAAGGCGATCACGGTCGAAACCGCCGAGCGCGACAGCGGCATCTATCTTCGCGGCAACGATAAGAGCCAAGTGAACATTTGGTCGTGGCCCGCCGGATCGGGCGAGGTGTACGGTTACCGCACCGACGGCTCGATGCCTGCCGAGGTCCGCGCCGCGTGTACGCCGAAGATGAACGCAGACAAGAAAGTCGGCGAGTGGAACCGCTTCAAGATTCGCATGGTGGGCGACGTTTTAAACGTCTGGGAAAACGGCCAACACGTGATCGTCGATGCGAATCTGCCAGGCGTGCCCGCGAAGGGACCGATCGCGCTCCAGAGTCACCATAGCGGAATCGACTTTGGGAATATCTATGTGCGCGAGGTGAAGTGACGCGAAACGCTCGCAACCGAGGTTTCAGATCATGCCCAGCCTGCGGGTACGATCTGCGCGGGTTGCGGCTCGGCCGCCGATGCCCCGAGTGCGGCGGACGCGGCACACCACAGCAGAAGTGGTACCACTGCCTTCCGAGAGTCTTGTCGGGCGACCGCGACGACGACGACGATCAAGAGCGCTGGTCGCCCTTTGTCCCGCACATTCCTGCAGCGTTCTTGCGCGCTCTGCCGTGGATCGCGCTCGGAACAATCGTGGTGACACTCGTCGTCGTGCTAACGGCAATCCGAATGGGTGGGTAGCTGGCGCAGCGCTCAATCGCTCATGGTCACGGACACCGCACCCTTCCGCTCTGTACTACCACACGCCCGAGAACACACCGGACAAGGTCGATCCCGAGCGCATGGCCCGCGTGACACTCGGAGTCGAGCGCGTGATGCGACGGCTGCCGCGATGTGCGACGAGCGAGTGATGGCATCGCATCGTGAGACGCGGCACCGAGATGCCGATGCAATCTGCGTGAATCTGTGTGAATCTGCGAAATCTGCGGACAACTTCAACAAGCAGCTAGTGTCCTGATTCAGGACGCTAGTTCGACATGACCGTGCCAATGAAAAGGTCGCGACTGAATCGCGGCCTTGAAGGTCATTCGATCACACGAAGGTTAGATATCTCGTTCGCGATGCTGCATCTGCGCCTTGAGCCGCGCCAAAATGGACGAGTGCATCTGGCTCACGCGGCTCTCGGAGAGATCGAGGGTCGTTCCGATCTCCTTCATCGTCATTTCCTCGTAGTAGTAGAGGACGACGATCAGTCGCTCGGCACGCGACAGGCCCTTCGTGATCAGCGTCTTGACATCGTTCCGCTGAATGAGACGGAACGGATCTTCTTGCTTGGTATCGCGGATCACGTCGATCTCGCGCACGTCCTTGCTGGAGTCAGTCTCGAACCACTTGCGGTTCAGGCTCACCACGCCGGTCGGGCGCGAGTCCTTTTGCATCTTGTCGAACTCGGGCTTGTCGAGTTCCATGCGCTCAGAAATTTCGTGCTCGGTCGGTCGGCGACCCTGCTCCATCTCGAACGCGCGGCGGACCTTCTCCATTTTGGCGGTCCGGCTCCGCACGAGGCGCGGAACCCAGTCCATCGCGCGAAGTTCATCGAAAATCGCGCCGCGGATGCGCTGCGTGCAATACGTCTCGAACTTCACGCCGCGATCGGGATCAAACGCGTCGATCGCGTCCATGAGACCGAAGAGACCCGCCGACATGAGGTCGTCGACTTCGACTTCGGACGGCAGCTTCATGTGCATGCGCTCGGCGGTGAACCGCACGAGGTCGAGATACTTCTGGATGAGGAAGTTCCGCAGCGCCTGACTCGGCGTCACACGGTACTCCTGCCAGAGATCTTCAAGAAGTCGTTCGTGGTAGGCGAGCGATGCCGACGACTTCGACTTGCTCCCGGCCCCTCCGCCGCCAACGGATCGGCCCGCTGACTTCAACGTGACCCGAGCTCCCGAGCCTGACGAGGCTCCTGCCGCTGAGAGCGGCACCTGCTGCGCCGATCGACCTGCGGTGAGCCGAGCGGTGACCTGCACCTTCGGCGCGGAGTGAACGCTCGCAGCGGAGCGCTTCACCGCAGCCGGCGACTTGGCAGGCGACTTGGCGATGGGCGCGCTGACTGGCGTGGCGCTTGGACCCAGCCCCTTCGCGCGAACGCTCGGCAACTCGTCAGCATTGAGCCCAGCATGCAGCCCGCCATTACGACGCGCGGGTGCTTTCGTCGGCCCCTTAGAAGAAACGTTTTTGCCCGCTGTTTGCGTGGCGGTCGCGCGCGCCGATCCGGCACGCATGGTGGTTCTCGACATCGGTCGCTCCTTGACCTTCTTGAACAGCCGTCGGCTGTTCACTTCGTCGATCAGTTCGCCCGGCGACTTGCGTCGGCCCTTGTAGATGTTCGGGCATATGCACTTGCATTTGCCCGCACGACGACAGCGGCTCCCGCACCGGGAAACAAGGTTGTCGTACCGTCACGACTAACGCCAGTCGAGACGGCCCGTTCTGTCCCAACGCCGAGTCCATGGCGAGGAACGCGCGGAGTATACCGATAAGGCATCCGTCAACAAGTCCCTTTATCAGACCGGCGCTCGTTCGCGAGAAATTGTTGATGCGCTGCGCAGTTCGTCTTGAGACTGAGGTTCCTCAGGCTGCTCCATCAAGTTCATCGCGTCGATCTTGCGCAGGTGACCGCGCACGATTTGCTCGCACACAAGTCCAACGCCGTATCCCCCTATGAAGCAGGCGAGCATTGCCCCGAGCGCGCGGAGGAGTATCGCGTCGGCGGGGTTTCCGACCTCGAGACCTACAACAACGGCGACGGCAAACGCGACGAGCGCGAGACTGGACGCGATCAAACGAGCAAGCGGTAACGGCACGAGCGCACCTCCGATGAGTGTGTGCTTACGAACGCCGTGCCAACCAACCGGTAAGCCGCGTTAGAAATCCAGAACGTGGATCAGTGAACGCCGTGGGATCGACTGGCGGTGCTACCGAGCACTCTTTGTCCGAGGCGCGAGACTCGGCCGTCGACTCCATCAGCCCCCGCGCCACCGCGCGAATCGCTTTCGACGCCGGACAGTCTGGCGCCATAAGCAGAACCGGTTCGCGTTTGCGAACGCTGGCTCGAACGGCCGGATCAAAGGGCACGATTCCACCGAGCGTCAGCGGCAAGCCGAGGAACGTCCGGCTGACGCGGTCGATGCGGCGAAAAACCTCTTCACCTTCCGCGCGGTCGTTCACCATGTTGATGATGAGTCTGATGGACGGCTTGCGCACCTTCGAGACGAGCGTCTTGATCGCACCGTACGCGTCAGTAATCGAAGTCGGTTCAGGCGTCACAGCGACGAGGACGAGATGCGCGGCCGCAGCAAACGTCATCGTGTTCGAGCCGATACCAGCGGCGGTGTCGATCAGGAGCAGATCGGTCGAACGCTCAAGCTGTGCGAGCTGCCCGAGGAGCCGACGCCGCCCCTCAACGCCAAGATTCGCAATGCTGGCGACCCCGCTCGCCCCGGGAAAGAGGCGAAATCCACCAGGAGCTAGCACCATGACCTCGTCCAGCGAACGCCCGCCGTGGAGCACCTCTTCGAGCGTCACTCGCGGCGTGAGACCGCAGAGGACATCGGCGTTTGCAAGCCCAAGATCGGCGTCAAGGAGAGAGACTTCCCGAGCGGCGGTATCCGGTGAGTCCGCTGACCTTCGATCGCCGCGGTAATGCTGCGCCAAGGCAATCGCGAGATTGACGGCTAGATTCGTTTTTCCAACGCCGCCCTTGCCGCTCATGATCGCGATGGCGCGAGCCAGTCGCACTCGCGCGGGACGCGGCGGGCGGATCGCGTGTCGCCCCCAAGCCGCGACGGAATCGAGCCCAGTCGGTGCTCGTGCGGGTTCGCTGCAGGAAGCGCTGTGCGGCGCCGGCCCGACCGACATCGGCGACGAAGCGTCGATCGATCGCATCATGCGCCGCAGTGTCGAAGCTTGATCGGTCACGTTGCGGACGCTCCTGCCAGCGTTTGGTTCGAGATGCCCGGTTGAGTCAGCGCCCCCGCGAGGACCAGTTCGGCAAGACGCGCGGGCTGCGCCGACTCGATGTGTTGCGGCACTTCCTGTCCAGTCGTGATGTAACTGACGCTGCGACCAACGTCGCGAAGGACCCGAAGCACGGCGCCGAGGCCCGCGGCTTCGTCCAGCTTCGTGAGGACGACCTTGTCAATGCCAATGGCCGAAAACGCGCGAGCCTCGCGGAGGAGCGCCTTCTCACTCGCGACACTCGAGAGCACCAAGTGTGTCTCGTGAGGCTCGGCAGCGGCGACGACCGCCTTCAGTTCGCCCAGGCGATCTGCGTCGTTCTGGCTTCGTCCCGCGGTGTCGACCAAGATCACGTCGAGGTCGCGGAGCTTCTGCGCGGATTGCCGCATCTGGCCCGGCGAGAGCACGACTTCGAGCGGAACACCAATGATTTCGGCGTAGGTACGAAGCTGTTCGACGGCGGCGATGCGATAGGTGTCGCACGTCACCAGTCCGACGCGGGCACCGTGACGCAGCTTGAGCGTCGCCGCGATCTTCGCAACCGTCGTGGTTTTACCGACCCCAGTTGGACCAACGAAGACGACGGTCAGCGGCCGACCGTTGCGGCGCCAGCCTCCACCAGCCGCGCCTCCCGTCATCGGTGCGAGTTCGCCAGTCGCTGGTAGTAACAGCGCGATCCGAGCAATTGCGGCGCTACGAACTGCGTGGTCGCTCGCGAGTTCCTCGGGCGAGAGAGATGTGCGAATCTCGTTCACGATGCGGTCCGCGATGTCGCGCCCGACTTCTTGGGCGATGAGCGTGGAGTAGAGTTCCGCGAGTCGTGCCGGCATCGGCGCGGGCGCACCCGCGGAAGTATTGCGACGTAGCACCTCGCTCACGAGCCGATCGATGGCATCGAGGTCAGGTGGGTCGTCGCGCACCGCGCGAGGGGTGGCCGTCGTCGCGGAAACGCTCTCGGCCCGCTGAACCGGCTGCACTGGCTGCGCTGGCGGCGCTGGCGGGACGCGATCCGGTGGCGCGATCGTCGCCGCCACAGGTCTGGTTTTCGGCCGATCGGCTGGCATCAGGAGATAGCGCTGCGCGACTGCCGACGATGCTGGCGCCCGCGAGGTCGCCGCTGCGTTCGCCGACGCGGAGGCCGTTGCGCTCGAACGAGGCACCCGCTGTTCTTCGCGCTCCATCGTGAGCGCCATTGCTTGAGCGAGCAGTCGGGTTCGTTCGCGATCGAGTTGAAGCGAACCAAACGCTTTTACCGCCGTCGACTCAGCGGACGGCGCGGCGTTGCGATACGCGCTGACTGCTCGAGCTGCCGACCCTTCGCCCGCTCCCCCGAACGTCGGAAGAGGTGTCGCCTGCCGCTTCACTTCGGTCCGGTTCCTCGGATCGCTCGGCACGAGATCTCGCGACGGCGAGGCCGTGACTTCCACGACGGTTTTCTTTCCGAGCCCCAAGAATCCGCCCTGCGTGAACGTGCGCGTGTGCATGATCACAGCGTCAGCGCCGAGATCTTCGCGCACGGCAGCGAGCGCTTCCGACATAGTGAACGCACGGTAATTCCTGAGACTCACGCGCAGTCCTCCGTGACTTCCCCGATCGACTCACTCAACAGACAAGGCCCGCAGCCTGGCTATCGCGGACGCATCCTGCGTCGCAACCGAGCGACACAATACTCGAATCGTCGCTTCGACTCATCACGCCGCCGCTGCAACCGCTCGCTCGCCCACCCGCTCCGCGAGCGGCAATTGAATGAGGCCGACGCTCTCGACATCAACGCCCTTGGCGATCTCGTTGTATCCGAGGACCACAACGCCGGGAACGTGCGGCTCGAGCAGCTGCCGAACCTGGGCGCGGACCGAGGGACCCGCGACCACGATGACGGCCCGGCCAGCTTGTGAGAGCGACTGGGCGGCCTCCGTCGTAGCGCTCGCGATTCGCGCGGCGAGGCGCGGGGGAATCGAGAACGTCGTCCCCGCAGGGCCGCGATCGATGTAACCAGAGATGACATCCTCGACCGCAGGGTCCATCGTGACGCAGTGGAGTCGCGGCTTGCCGTCGTCGCCCGGTTCGCTGTGCTGGGCGCAGATCGTTCGCCTGAGTGCGTTCCGGACATACTCGACGAGGACGTCAACGTCACGGGTATGTGGCACCCAATCGGCCAGCGTCTCGAGGATCGACTCGAGGTCGCGGATCGGCACTCGTTCGCGAAGCAGCGCTTGAAGCACCTTCTGGAGTTCGCCCGGTTTGACCAGAGCCGGCACGGTTTCCTCGACCAGTTTTGGTGACTTCGTTTTGAGCTGCGCGAGGAGATTGGCGATCTCCTCGCGCGTCAGCAATTCGTCGGCGTGCCGCCGAACGAGTTCGGTCATGTGCGTCGCGACGACGCTCGTCGCGTCGTAGAGCGCGTAGTTCATACCTTCCGCGCGAGAACGCATAGACGTCTCGATCCACGTCGCCTCAAGTCCGAAGGCTGGTTCCTTCGCGGACACTCCTTGGAGTCGACCAGTGGCCAACCCAGCGTCCATCGCCATGAGGAGATCGGGATACACCGTGCCGTCGCCGATCGTCGCGCCCCGGATTCGAACTCGATATTCGTTCGCCCCGACGTTCATGTTGTCGCGAATGCGCACGGGCGGCACGACGAGACCCATTTCCACGGCGAGCTGCCTGCGGATTGCCGAAATGCGCTCTAACAACGTGCCGCCGCGCGACGCGTCGACGAGCTGCACCAATCCGTAGCCGATCTCGATCTCCAGCACGTCGACCGAAAGCAACTCCTCGACCGGCTGGGGTGCGACGCTACTCGAGGCGAGGGCTCTTTCTGCCGCAAGCTTCGCATCGGATCCTTGACGCGCGTTCCAGCGAACATAGCGGGCAATTCCGGCCAGCGCCCCCGCTGCGATAAGCAAGGGCAGCGATGGCAACGGCGTCAACGACAACGCCACGAGAAAACCCGCAATCAGATAGAGCGCCATCGGTTGCGACGCGAGTTGATTCGGGATTTCTTCACCGACGGTCCGACCGTCACCAGCACGCGCAACGATGAGACCCGATGAAATCGCGATGATGAACGCGGGGATCTGCGACGCGAGACCATCGCCGATCGAGAGCATCGTGAAGACCTTGATCGCGTCGGTGTAGCTCCATCCAAGCTGGAACTTCGCGATGGCGAATCCACCGATGATGTTGATCAGCGTGATGATGATGCCCGCGATGGCGTCGCCGCGAACAAACTTACTGGCACCGTCCATGGCGCCATAGAAGTCGGCTTCGCGCGTGACGGTTTCGCGCCGCGCCTTGGCGTCGCTCTCGTTGATGAGTCCAGCGGAGAGATCCGCGTCGATCGCCATCTGCTTTCCGGGCATGGCGTCAAGCGTGAAACGCGCTGCGACCTCAGACATGCGCGTGGCACCCTTCGTAATCACCACGAACTGCACGACCACGAGAATCAAGAAGATGATGCCGCCGACGACTGGGTTCTCACCCGCGACAAAGTTCGCGAACGCCTGAATCACATGCCCAGCCCCCGAGAGCCCGGCGCGCGGATCGGTGGTTGTGGTCGAGAGGATGAGCCGTGTCGACGCAACGTTGATCACGAGGCGGAAGAGCGTTGTCGCAAGGAGAAGCGCCGGAAACACGCTGAAATCAAGCGGACGCTTCATGTACATCGTCGTCATCAAGATGACGGCCGCGATGGCGATGTTTCCGCAGATAAGGATGTCCATCGCCGGTGCCGGCATGGGCACGACGAGCACACCGATCATCGCGAGGAATCCAATCGGCACGACGAGATGGCGCTTCTCCGCGATCATGTGGACGATCGCGGAAATCGTGATGGGGGGCGTTGCGACTTCGGCCATTGTGGGTGCCAGGAGCGGAATCCATTCCGCAGGAGAGATGCGTTACCGAGTGACGTTTGCCGCTACGGGAGGTCGTGACGAGGGATTCCTCGCGGCGCGTCGTTCAGCGCGCCGTCCTACTGCTTGGTCGAGCCGCCACACGTAGGCGAGTACTTCCGCGATCGCCTTGTAGTGGTCGGGCGGGACCTCCTGTCCCACCTTCACCTGTCGATAGAGAGCACGCGCGAGCGGCTTGCGCTCGACGATCGGGATCCCGTGCTGTGCCGCAATGTGTCGGATGCGCATCGCGAGATGGTCCGCCCCCTTGGCGACCACTCTCGGCGCGTGCATGGTGTCGGGGTCGTAGCTGATCGCGATCGAGAAGTGCTCGGGGTTTGTCACGATCACGTCCGCCTTGGGCACGGCAGAACCGATGCGCTGCATCGCAATTTGCCGCTGAATCTGCATGCGGCGCCGCTTCACTTCGGGATCGCCTTCACTTTGGCGAAACTCTTCCTTCACTTGCTGCTTGGTCATCCGGAGATCGCGTCCGTGCTTCCAGCGCTGCCACGCGTAGTCGAGGAGTCCGAGGACCAGAAGCGCTGCGCCGATCTTCATCGCGAGTTCGAACATCATCCATCCAGTGGCGACTGCGGCAGCCGCTGGCTCAAGGTCGATGAGCCCCAGAATGTGCCCTGACATCGGCTCGACGGTCGAGTAGGCGACGGCGATGACGATCGCGAGTTTGCCGAGATCGAACACCGTCTTCATCACCCCCTGCGGGCCGAACAAACGCTTCAGCCCCGCTAGTGGATTAATGCGCTCGGCTCGCGGTCGCATCGAGCGTGTCGACGCCATGAGTCCGGTCTGCCACACGTGCGAGAGGTACGCGATCACCATGGCGACCGCCAGCATCGGTGCGATCGCCATCGCGCCGAACACCATCGCGGGATTCGCGGCTTCCGCGATGTGCTCCGGTCGAGCGGCATCGACGTTGTGTTCCGGATCGAGCGCGCTATGCAGCAGGCGTGCGAAGACGCCGAGCATCGGGAGCATTCCGACGGACAGCGCGATTGCCATCGCCATCAGAACGAGGGCGCTCGAAGCATCAATCGACTTCGCGACGTTGCCTTCCTCGCGGGCGTCGCGCAATCGCTTACCAGTTGCCTCTTCAGTACGTTCGCCGAGATCTTCCGCCACCTAGGCGTCCCCTCCTGCAATGAACCAGCGAACGAGTAAGTCAAGGTCGTGGTGCGTGAACACGGCTAACGCCTCGCCGGTTGCTGCCATACCAAAGACAATCACCGCGAGTCCCATGATGATTCGCATCGGAAACCCAAGCGCCATGAGGTTCAGCGCGGGCATCGACTTTGAGAGAAACCCCATCGCAACTGTCTCGAGAAAGAAGAGACAGACGAGCGGTGCCGACACACGGAGCGCGAGCTCAGTCGCGGCGAGGAGCACGCCCGTGAGCAAGCGCATGAGACCGTTGTCAAGCCCGTGTCCGCCGACCCGGATCACGTCACCGACGCCTCCGAGCGCGACGTACTCGAACGAGCGAAGAACAGCGAGCGTCATCTGTTCGAGTCCACCCATCGCAAGAAACGTCGCGAGGCCAAGAAAGAACAGCGCCTGCTCGAGGACGTCACCCTCGTCGTCCATCGCGGGGTTGTAGACCCGTGCGAATCCGAGGCCCATTTGCTGCCCCATCACGAGTCCGCCCATCTGCATCGCGACCATGGGCAGCACGGCGAGAAATCCAATGACGGCACCAACGAGAAGTTCACACACGATGAGCGGTGCCAAACCCCCGAGCGAGAGTGACACATGTTGCCCGGCGAGCGGGCCCGCTGCTAGCGCCGGGTACGTCGCAACACCGAGCAGAAAAACGAGAAGCGCTTTCACTTTCACTGGCACCGCTGGCGAACCGATCACCGGCGCGAAGATCGCGAGACCTGACAGCCGAAACACCACGAGGAGTGCGGGGCCGAGGTGAGAGCCAATGATGTCGAGGGACGAGTTCAATCGTTACTGCGCGGTGAACATCGCCGCGGCAAACTCCATGAGTCGCACCGAGAGCCAGCCGAGAAGCGCGACCGCAACCACGATCATCGCGGCGATCTTTGGCACGAACGTCAGCGTTTGGTCTTGGATCTGGGTGACGGCTTGCACGATGCTGACTGCGAGTCCGACGACAAGCCCGACCGCGAGGATCGGTGCCGAGAGGACGAGCGCGAGCAAGAGCGCGTCACGAACGAGGTCAAGCGCAGCGAGTTCCATCGGGCACTCCCGGAGCGTCTTTCCCGGCGCTCGTGGGCTCCTCTCCCGATCGATCGAAATGGACGCTTCCGACGACGTTGGCTGCTCAAATCAAGGGGAGCGCCAGCGCCCATCGTTCTCGCCTCGCTGTTGAGTCCGCTGCGCCGTTACACGAACGGCGGAAGCCCTCCGAAGGACACGATCACACTCGTGACCGAGTCGGCAGCAACCACTTCGTGCCCGCGCGAGAATCCCGCCATGAGTGAACCGGCGACGAGTTGCCAACCGTCCACCATCACGAAGAGCAGTAGTTTGAACGGCATCGAGACCAACACTGGCGGCAGCATCATCATGCCCATCGAGATAAGAAGACTCGATATCACCATGTCGATCACGAGAAACGGCAGCCAGATGCGAAAGCCGATGAGGAACGATGCCTTCAGTTCACTCAGAACGAACGAGGGCACGAGCGTGATCATGTCGACGTCGCGATCCCACGACAGTCGCTCCGGTTCACTCACGTCGACACCGCGGGCGTCGAGGAGCATGAACACCGCAGACGTGTTTCCCGCCTTCTCGATCTGATCAATCATGAATGACCGCAGCGGTTGCTTCGTGCGTTCCCACGCGACGATCTGATCGGGCTGCTCGCCGCGGGCGTATGGACCGAGCCCGTCCTTCCACATGCTCTCGAAGGTTGGCGCCATGACCACCGCGGACAGGAACATCGAGAGACCAACCACGACTTGTGTCGGCGGCAGGCCCTGCGTGCCGAGCGCCTGCCGAAGCAGACTGAGAACGATGACGATGCGCGTGAAGCACGTACAGAGGATGAGGATGCCCGGCGCGATCGCGAGCACCGTCAAGAGAAGGATAATGTTGAGTTGCGAGCTCAAGCCGCCCTGAAGGCCAGGCACCGATTTGGCGACATCTTGGAGTACGCCGATCGGATTGAGTGAGTCGATCGATGGCGCGTTCATGATGTCGGCTGCGAGCGACGTCGATGCGGTCAGCACGAAGGTCAGGATCGACACGATCGCTTTCTTCATGCCCGTCCTCCGGCTGCGTAGGCAGCGCGTCCGGCCCGTTTCGTGAGGTCGATCGTCGGCGTGGAAGGCACCGAGGCACGCGCTGGCAGCGCGGTACCGCGCTCAAGCGATCGCGTGATCTCGCGGTCAAAGGAGCCGCGGGTCGCGCTCCCTGCCTCGATACGAGCCTTGAGGTCGGCGATCTCGGTGAGATTGTCGAAGGCACACAGCGTGGCCGCGCCGCCCGTTCCCTGATGAACGCAGAGCACGCGCGTCCCGACTTCTAGCAGAACGACCTGCTGCCCTCTCGCGAGGGGAAATCGCGCGAGGACGCTGACGACGCCCGATGGGCGCCGCGCCGCCAGTGGGTCGCCAACGCGCTTGAGGACGCGCTTCATGACGAACGCGAGTGCAATGACTCCCACGAGGGCAACAGCGGTCCGTGTCGCGTCACCAGTCATCGATCCGCCCGGAGCCGCGATCGGACGACTCGTGTCTTCGGTGGCCGATGCCGCTGGCGCGATGGGCCGAAGCGCGACCTCGGGCGTGGCATCGTCGGCAACCGCGGCGCATGTCACCGTGAGTGCGACGAGTGCCGTGCCAAGCGCGCGCACCGTGAAAAATCCGCTGACGTGTGGGTGATTTCTTCGGGAGGGCATCCTGCCGTCCGTGATCGTTTTAGGATCGTTGGGGATCGCTGAGCGATCCGAGTGAACTCACGCGCCGGATCCTCCGGCGCTGTCGCGGCGAACAGCGGAGATCGCCTACGCGACTTCGCTCTTGGGGAGTGGCATCCTCAGCGTTGCGGTTGGTCCCGCGCCAGCTTCGGGCATTTCGTCGGGCTGAAGAGGCTCGATGATTTCGCTCACGCGCACGCAGAAATTCTCGTTCAGAACGAGCACTTCCCCGCGCGCTATGTGTCGGCCGTTGACGTAGATGTCGATCGGATCGCCAGCGGACTTGTCGAGTTCGACCACGGAGTCGGCACCGAGGCGAAGCACATCCTCGACGAGCATCGTCGTTCTGCCAAGCTCGACGCGCACCTGCAAACTCACGTCGTTCAGAAGATCGATGCCGCCGCCAAGGGCCGCAGGGATCTGCCGAGTGAGATCAGGGAACACCGCTGCGCTCGGCGCGGCGCCACGAGCGGGTGGGC
>JAWXCC010000057.1:0-8883 GCA_034440475.1 Phycisphaerae bacterium
GGGCGCTGTAGTGTTAACAGTCCGTAGCGAAACCCATCCTGGCTGCGAACGAGCCTGAGCGGGCATCTGCTGCGTCGCCGCGACTTGCCGTATCTCGCGGATAGAGCTGCGTCGCGGCTCCCACGCTCAAGCTGGGCATCTGCCCACTCATGCTCGCTCTCGCCGACGGAGCGGTTACGCCACGGACTGCTAGCCCCGAAACGGTGGATTCGCGGCGTTCCCCCGCATCGTCTCACTTGCGACGGAAGGCGAGCAGTTCCCTGCCGTCGGCGCCAAAGAGGAAGAGTGTGCCGGCGGTGACGTCGTACGTTCGTGCATTGGTGATCGCCCTCATGAAGGCGCTCTCCAACTTCATGGTGTCGGGGTCGCCCGCCATCATCGTGCTGAACGGCATCGACGCCTCAAACCGCTTCTTCGCGAGCGCTTTTACGTCGACCTTCGAGCTCCAGCGGTTCACGCCGCCGCCACCAGCGAGCGAGCCATCAGCCATCACGGTCATCGCCGGAGCGTTGTGCGCATCGGGCGCGACCGAAACTAACTTTGCGTCGAAGCTCAGCAGTGTCCAGTCGCCGACGAGGTCACGCGGGACACCCGTCTGAACGTCTGCGGGCGGCACCTCTTTCGCGTCTGCAGGTGGCGTCTTCTCCGCGTCTCGCGGCGTCGAAGTCTCGGATGTCTTCGGCTCGGAAGCGCAACCGGCGAGTGTGACCGCGACGGCGATTGTCGTGAGGGCGGCGAGTAGTGTGCGGTGCATGGCAAAAGCGTATCGGATCACGTTGGGGACGGCCGAACGTCTGCAACGATCGCTCGCCGCGTGGGCGCACCGCGGTCACGATCGAGGTGAAGCTCCAGTATCGGAGGCGCGTGCGCGTCGCTCCACTACACGGGCTGTTAGGCCAGCCTGAGATTTCGCCTGTCCTGCTTCGGTGCATGTATTTGAGCGGGTTGATGGCGCCTCCAATGTCAAACTCACGCCACTGCGTCTCCGCGACGGCTTCTCCTCTCTCTCCTTCGAGGTCGTCATGTTCAAGCCGCTCACAGTCAAGGTCGCCGGTCTCGTCCTGCTGTTGGCGGGTGCTACCAGAGGCTCAGCATCGGCGCAAGCGAACTGGGTGGTTTGGTCCCAGCCGGTCAATACGAATTGGGCGGTTGTCCCGAGTTATGTCGGAACGGATCCGGTCTACGACGTCGAGATCGCGGACGACTTCGAGTTGTTTGGGACGGTGGGGCGAATTGTCGCGACCGGCTACGACTGTTTCAACTGCGCGGCGCCGGAGATCGCCGGCGTCTATGTGCGTTTGTATGACTGGACGGCGACGGGACCCGGCGCGATGCAGGACGAGATCTTTCTTGCAGCGAATGATCCGGGCTTCCATGTAGGAGTCGGGGGTCCCGGCACGCTCGACCTTACGCTCCTCTCTCCCGTCACGGTGAAGGGCAAGCTATTCGTTTCGGTCCAGCTAGCTCTCGCGGGATCGGGAAGTTGGTACTGGTGGGTGACGAACGTCAACTCGCCGATGGGCAGCGGGGCAATGACGCGTGATCGCGCGGCAGGACCTAACGAGGCGTGGGAACCGATTGAAGATAGCCTCGGCTCGCTCTCAAGCGATGTTGGGCTCATGCTCTGGGGTGTCGATGCAAATCCGCCGGCACCGGGAACCGATCCATGTGGAATTTGGACCGTTGTCGCAGCGCCGAATCCAGCGAGTAGCGATCACGTCATCCTCCGCGACGTTGCCACGATCTCATCAGATGACGTGTGGGCAACCGGCGAGTACACGATCGCATCGCAAACGTTCACGCTGGCCGAGCATTGGGACGGTGTGTCATGGACCATCGTTCCGTCACCGAGTCCGTCCGCGTGTGCGGTCTGCACGTGGGCGACCTTCGACGCCGTCGCCGCGGCTGGCCCAAACGACATCTGGGCCGCTGGCGGCAAGCGTGTGCAATCGACGGATGGGTACGTCGGCACGCACGTCTTCGTAGCGCGCTACGACGGATCAGCGTGGACTGTCATGAACACGCCGCTCACAGTCGGTGGTTCCGGCGCGCATGTGAACGGCATCGAGATCATCAGCCCCAACGACACTTGGTTCTTCGGCGAGTGGATTGATACGAGCGGCGGCCCAGGCGGCTCGCAGCCAGCGCTGGCGATGCATTGGAACGGCTCGACGTTCACCGTTACGCCGACGCCGTATCCTGGCGGCGGAACGCCGGGCTGGGGCCTTGACACAGGCTCCGCGCTGACGCCGAACGACATGTGGGCTGTCGGCGGCGGCAGCGACGGCGACTCGGTCGCGAGCAGCTACATCGTTCATTGGAATGGCAGCGCGTGGACCCGAGTCCTCGGCCCCGCACCCGGCGCATTCCAACGACTCTACGACGTCGAGATGATCGCGACCGATGACGTCTGGGCGGTCGGCGAGTACCTCGACGTGGCGGTTGGATACCTCCCACTCTCCCTCCATTGGGATGGTGCGACGTGGACGCAAGTCACGAGTCCCGGCGGCGGTTCATCGCTCGTCGCATTCGCAAGTGACAACATCTATTCGGGCGGAGCTGGCATCGTCCACTGGGACGGACAGTCGCGGCAGCACGTTGAATCGTTCCCCAGCGTCATCGGGCCACCTGTGAGTTCGCTCTCCGCGTCGTCGCTCTGCGACATGTGGGCGGTCGGCCGGCAGATCGTTGCGGGCGACCTGCTGAACTTCACGGCGCAACTCCGCACGATTGAAGTCGGGGCGTTCTCGATCGCGGGTGATCTCAACAACGACGGTGCCGTGGACGCCGCAGATCTCGCGATTCTTTTCGGCGCATTGGGTCGTTGTCCCGCGGCTGGCGCCTGTCCGGCTGACCTCAACGCTAACGGCGTCGTCAACGGTGCCGACTTGGCAATCGTGCTAGGGAATTGGAGCGTGTGATCGGCAGCTAATTCTCCGCAAGGAAATTGGCTGCACTCAGTATCTGCGGCGACGGCTCGGCCTCGTTTGGGTTCGGGTGTCCATTCCTGCTCTGAAGGCAAATCAATGCGCAATGCAACACTCGCTGTGTCCATCCTGCTCGCTCTCGGCAACGCGTCTACAACGCTGGCGCAGGACGTGAACGGCATTCTGGCGGCAGATTCCGAAGACCTGCACCTCGGCACAAGTCTCGACTGCAACCATAACGGAGTGTCTGACGAGGCCGAAGCCGACCGGCCGCATTTCTCGGCGGCGGTCGAGCACCTCAATGCCCTCGAGCAGTCGATGAGCAATGTGTTCGATACCTGCTCGATCGACTTCAATCTTGATGGCCGGCCCGATCTCGTCAGCGTGTCGATGCCCGGTCCGAACCTCGGCTACGTCACGCTGAAGCGAAACGACGGCGGCGTCGGACTAACATATGTATCGCGCATGCAGATGACGAATGCGAGTCCGGCGTACGTGCGAAGTGCCGACGTGAACGCCGATGGCATTGCCGATCTCGTGATCGGCGATAGCTCGTTCACCAAGGTGTATGTCTTCAATGGGAACGGCGATTCGACATTCGCAGTCCCGATCACGCTCGTCGGCGACACATCAAATAATGGGCTCGGCGGAATAGCAGTCGGTGATGTCGACAATGATGGAGACGTCGACGTCGTCGCGTCATGTTGGGGAGTGCACACAGTCGACGTCTGGATGAACAATGGAAGCGGCACGTTCGGGCCGAAGTCGTCCACTGCCGTTGGGTTTGCGCCGCGCGGCGTTGCGATTGGCGATCTCACGGGCGACGGACTTGCCGACATCGCGACGGCGAACTCATTCGAAACTGGTGCGCCATCCACCACCAGCGGCACCGTGACGCTCCTGAAGAACACCGGCACCGGATTCGCGGCGATTGCGACCATCACCATGCCTACGGACACTGGACCGTTCGGCGTGATGCGTCCGAAGCCGCAGGACATCGTGATCTGCGACGTCGATCACGATGGCGACCGCGATCTCGTGGTTTCGTCCAAGGACAGTCAGCGGCTCGATCTCATCACCAATCTCGGTGCCGAGACTTTTGCGGCCGTCGTCGAGATTGACGCGGGCTACTACCTCGGATCGACCGCCGGTCGAATCCTCTGCCGCGATCTCGACGGCGACGGCTGGGAGGATCTTGCGTGGTGCGATACTAATGCCTTCTGCGTCAGCCTCTACAAGAATAATCTCGGCGCGTTCGAGTAACGGCGGTCGTTCGCCACAGGCAACAACGGCTCAGCCGCGACTGACGCTGCTGACTTCGACGATGACGGCATGCTCGATCTCGCCATCGCGAACAACGCGGCGCGGACGTTCAGCATTCTGAAGAACCGATGCAATCTCGCATTCGACGCTGCGCTGCGGATGAGGCCGTCGCAATATCCGGGCTCGACGGTGATCGCAGACTTCACCAACGACGGTATCACCGACGTGGGATACACGGATCAATCAACGACGGCGCTCTTGGGCTTCTACGTTTATCCTGGTCTCGGCGATGGCACGTTTGGTCCGGGCATCTTTACGTCGTCCTTCACGCTGACGGGTGTGATCTGGGCTCGCGATTTCAATTGCGACGGCAATCAGGACTTGTTGGTCACGTACGGCAGTAGTCGCGTGCACCTTGGCAACGGCGACGGAACATTTCAGGCACCCATCGTGAACGCGCCGAACGCGACTGCGCTCAACGTAGTCGCCGATATCAATCAAGATGGCGAGCTCGATATCGTCTGGGTCATTGGCGGCCATCCGGGGACGCTGATGCAAACCCTTGGCGATGGTGCAGGGCATTTCGCTGCGGGAGTCGCAGTCGGCATCGTGCCCGACGAAGTGCAGAGCATCGCATTCGGCGACATTACCGGTGATGGCGTGCCTGAGATCTTCACTGGTCACGCGCAAGGCACGGCGCAGCCGGGCGGCATTCTCTCGGTCTACCCTAACAATGGCGATGGCACCTTCGGCACGCGACAGGATCGCTACATCGTGACGACACCGCTGAGTCCCGCAGTGGCTGCCATCGCGGTCGCCGACTTCGACGTCGATGGTGACAACGATGTCATCGTGGCGGCAGGTGGCTTGAAGCTGTATGCGAATCCCAGCAATGGGACGCTGCCCGCAACCGGCCTGCAAGTTGATCCGCAGCAGGGGAGCATTCTGCTGGTAGCCGACATCGATCAGGATGCGATTCCCGATCTCTACGTGCGGGGCTTGGTCGGCGCCGCCTTCCTGAACGACGGCACGGGCCACTTCCCGCGCCGCATCTTCATGCACAACTATGACTCGAATGCCCGAGGCATGGTGATCGGCGATTTGAATAATGACGGACGAACCGACCTCGTGATCGAGCCTGAGAATTCGTGGGACCGGTATGCGTATCTCAACCTGCCGTCACTGAGCGGCGATTGCGATGGCGACGGCGTCATCGATCCATGTGACTTCGACTCCTGCGGCAGCAGCGGCTCTGTCGCCGATCTCAACGCGGACGGCGTTGTCGACGCTGGCGATCTCGCGATGCTGCTTGGAGCGTGGGGCCCGTGTCCGGGACTTCAGTCGTGTCCGGTAGATCTCGACGGCAGCGGAAGCGTCGATGGTGCTGACCTCGCAATCCTGCTCGCCAACTTTGCTTACTAACGGTGCGAGCCGCACTTGCTCGTGTTTCCGACTGTCCCGTTCTACTGTACTGCAACCCACCCAGCGTCGACTTCGGTGAATCGTCGCCGCGCATGACGCCAGATCGCAGATACTTCGGTCTCGCAAATGCGTCGCCTCGACACCATCTCGCCTATCCGCATTTTCGTGATCGTGTTAACCGTCGTCTTCACGGTCGAAACGGCCATCATGTTTGTCGTCGAACGGATCGATGTCACGCGCGACTCACGCGCCATCATCGCGCTTCTCGATGCGCTCACACTCGTCGCCGCGCTCTCCCCCGTCCTGTGGCTACTTGTCGTCCGCCCATTGCGGGCCACGATCGCGGAGCGCGGCGCGATGCTCGCTCGCACGCTGCGCGCGCAGGAAGAGGAGCGGGCGCGGCTCGCGCGCGATCTCCACGACGAGCTGGGTCAGGTCCAATTCGCGATCCTGCTCGGAGCACGCTCGGTCGTCAACGCTCAAACGCTCGCCGACGCGCAGACGCGCGCCGCCGAAGTCGCGCGCATGGCGTCCGAATCGATCGAGTCATCGCGTCGCATCGCGAGCGGGCTCGCGCCGGGAGTCTTGATCGACCTCGGACTCGCGGTTGCCGCGGAGCGCCTCTGCGAGGACATCGCGTTAGCAAGCGGACTTTCCATCGAGCACACGATCGCGCTTGGCCCCGAGCGGCTCGCCCGAGAGACCGAGTTCGCGGCGTATCGCGTCCTTCAAGAAGCGCTAACGAACTGCGTGAAGCACGCACGCGCCGCCCATGTTCGGGTCACTCTTGACGCGACGGACGACATGCTCCGCCTCAGCGTTGCCGACGACGGCTCGGGCATCGCGCCGAACCTTGACGCGAATCACGGCGATGGCTTCGGGCTTCGCAGCATGCGCGAACGAATCCTGCTCAGGAACGGCGCGTTCTCCGTCGTATCTTCGCCGATGCGGGGTACGACGGTCACTGCTACCCTTCCCGTCGTGCATGATTCGAGCACCTCATGAGCGGTCTCACCGTACTCATCGTCGACGATCATGCGATGGTCCGAAAGGGCCTGCGCATGCTGCTCGAGGCGACGCCTGACATACAGGTCGTCGGAGAAGCGGGCACTGTGCAGGAAGCGATTGAACTCGCCGCGCGCCTCGCGCCGAAGGTCATCACGTTAGACCTTTCGATGCCGGGACAGTCTGGCGTCGCTTCCGTCCAGCGTCTTCGCGCTGCCGCGCCGTCGGCTCGGATCGTCGTCGTCACCATGCATGACGATCCGGCGTACGTGCGCTCGGCCATCGCGATGGGTGCGGCTGGCTACGTCAACAAGAGCGCTGCCGACACTGAGCTGATCGCAGCGATCCGTGCCGTCGCGCGCGGCCGCGTCTTCATCGACGTCGGAGACGCCGCGACGCTCGAGTCGATCCTCGCGCCGAACGAGTCACGTGCAGGACGAACGCCCGTCGACAGCCTGAGCGAGCGCGAGCGCGAGGTGCTGCAACAAGTGGCGCGCGGCTACACGAACCAGCAGATCGCCGACGAACTTGGGCTGAGCGTCAAGACCGTCGAGTCGTATCGCGCGCGGCTGATGAAGAAGCTGGGTCTCAAGGAGCGATCAGATCTCGTTCGCCTTGCGATCGATCTCGGCCTCATTACCGACGCCTGATCCCGTATCGCCGATCGAGTCGCCCGCCTGCAGGGGATTCCCCGGCACAGCGGCGGAAGTCGCAGGACAACCCCGCTATCTCGCCACCGCAGTGCGAGCCACTATGTCTATGGAGTCGTGAGAGGCGCCTTGACCTTCAGGAGACATCATTATTATGCAAACCTCATACACTAAGCTGATTTCCGCCGCATCGCTCCTCATCGTTGCAGGGGTCGGACGCGCGGACGTCTTCGTCAATCAGGTCCCAGTCAGCGGCGGCGGCGTCATGCGCTGGTCGCAACTGTGGCAAGACCCGGGTCCGGATGGGAACGACCTCGATGGCGATGCCGTGTGTTGGCAGGACTTCACCGTCGGCGAAGCCACGTCGATCGATCACATCGAGTGGTGGGGCAATGGCGCGTGCGAACTCGGGTTCCGTATCGAGATCTGGAAACAGGATCCGGGCACAATCGCATATCAGCCGTACGGCGTCTTTTTTTACGGCGGTGTCGACAGCGCCCAGCCGCTCATTACGTTCCATACCACTGCATACGAGGTCTCAGGCGGTCCCGGAGGTCTGACGCACTACTCGCTCTATCTCGCGACGCCGATCGAAGTTCCAGCGAACAACGCGGTGAATCCTCGTTGGTTTATCGACATCGTCGGCCTCACCGCGCAGCCCTTCGTCCAATGGAACTGGTCGAAGGGAACGGGCGGCAGCACGAACTCCTATCAGTTCATTCGCGGAGAAGGACCGATGTTCTGGCCGCTACCCGAAGGCCGCGCGCTCGTGCTCGCGAGTCCTGCAAGTGCCTGCCCCGCCGATCTAACGAGTGATGGCACGGTCAATGGAGCCGACGTCGGGTCCCTACTCGGCGCCTGGGGCGCCTCGGGTTCTAGCGATATCAACGGCGATGGAATAGTCGACTCGGCGGATCTCGCGATTCTTCTCGGTGCGTGGGGACCGTGCTTATGAACGACCGCGCATCTACCAATTACTCACACGGCCACCAACAACAACACCATCCTCAAGGAATTCATATGACAATGCGCGCGCGAATATCTTTTCTCTCTCGCATAGCAATCGTCGGCACTATCGGTTTCGTCGTTGCAAGTGCCCAAGCCGACCAAGTTGCCTACGAGAGCTTTAGCTACGGCGGATCGCCGAATCTTCAAGGTGCCAACGGCGGCACGGGCTGGGGCGGCGCGTGGTTCAAGCTCAGCTCGATCCCCACTGGCGTCAGCCTCGATAGCCTCGCCTGGCCGTGGTTGATGTCGGCCGGGGGAAGCGCGATTACTCCTCCGTTTCCTTCCGCCGACTACACGCGCTACTCACGGGCACTCGCGCCGTACGCCGCTCCGAACGACACGGTGTACATCTCGTTCCTCTTCAGGCCAAACGTCGGCTTTGGCGTCGGCGGCGGTCTCGCGTTCGGCACATGGGAGAACGGCATGATCGTCGGCCTCGCCCCGGGCAGCGGCCACTATGGTCTCTCGGGTTTCCAAGGGCCGTCGAGCGTGAGTTCGACGTTGGTCGCAGAGAACGAGACAGTGTTCTTGGTCGCCAGCGCCTACAAGAACGACAACAGCACGATCACGTGGACCTTGCACGTCAACCCGTCGGCCAGCGATGCGGA
>JAWXCC010000058.1:0-38533 GCA_034440475.1 Phycisphaerae bacterium
AACCGCCGACTCAGACCCTTCGGCGGGCAACCGCCGACTCAGACCCTTCGGCGGGCAACCGCCGACTCAGACCCTTCGGCGGGCAACCGCCGACTCAGAAAAGCTCAATTTTGTCATCCGCGTGAACGCGCACAATGGCGCGCTTCGTGGTCTTGCCTTCGATAAGGCCATACTTGAGGACGCGATCTCGCGCCTTGCGATTCGTCGTATTGACGCTGACGACGCGCACCTTGTAAATACTCTCGACCGCTTTCTTGATATCGATCTTGGTCGCCCGGCGATCGACGGAGAACGCGTAGCGGTTTTGCTCGTTCGAAGCCCAAGTGGCCTTTTCCGTCACGAGAGGCTTGTTGATGACGTGCGTAGGAAGCATCAGCCGACCTCCGTCTTCTTGTTCGCTGCGAAGCATGATTCGTCGAGGAAGCTCTGAAGGGCAGCCTTGTCCACGACGAGGTAGCGGTGATTGAGAAGCTCGAACGCGTTGAGCTGTTCGATGCGGCACACGGTGACGCTTTCGACGTTTCGCGCCGAGAGCATCGCGTTCCGGTTCTTGCCGTTCACCGCGAGCAGGCACGTGCGGTCGATGCCAACCGTCTTGATGACGGCAGCAAAGTCGGCGGTGCGGGGTGCGGCGAAGGAGAGGTCGGTGAAGCACTTGACTTCGCCGTCAACAAGCTTCGCGAGAAGCGCGTTGCGATTGGCAAGCCGACGCGAGGTCTTGCTCAGCGAGGTGCGAAGTGACTCGCGGTCGCGTGTCTTCGGGAACGCAACACCGCCGCCCTTGCGGGTCGGCGTTCGAGCGGCACCCGCGCGGGCGTTGCCGGTTCCCTTTTGCTTGTAAAGCTTGCGGGTCGAGCCGTGCACCATGCCGCGCGACTTCGTCCGGGCGGAGCCCTGACGCTGATTACCGTGGGTGATGACGTAGGCCTGCTTGAGCAGCGCGTAGCGGATGGATCCGCCGAGGCTCGTCTCGTCGATCGACATGGTGTCGACCTGCTTGCCAGATTTATCGTAGATCGGCAGTGAGATCATGGTTCGTTCCTTTGGGCGGTCGACACAGCTTGGATGAGGCTCCGAGCTGGTGAGCCGCCTGTTCGCCTCCGGCGCCGCACCCCGATGACAAATGGGGAGGGGTCGCCTTCGACTCAGGTCGTTGTTTTGTGGGCCCCGGCGGTTCCGCGTCATCTACACCGCTGCGGTTGAGGCAGTGATGCAGCGAGACGACGGCCTTCCGGGCGATTCAGGCCAGAAGCTGCGATTACTTCTTATCGCCGCCAGCCTGAATCCGAGCCTTTCCCTTATAGAGACGCGTTGATGGCCGGATGACAAGGATTCCGTCGGTGGCGCCCGGCACTGCGCCCTTGACGATGAGGAGATTCTTCGCGGGGTCGGTGGAGATCACATCGAGGCTACGAATGGTCACCCGTTCGTCGCCCATGTGGCCAGCCATCCGCTTGCCCTTCTTGATCTTTGCACCATGGCCACGGTCAGTGCCGTGGGAACCGATGCTGCCGCCCGTGCGGTGCTTGCGCTCGGTGCCGTGCGATGCGCACATGCCCTTGAAGTGGTGACGCTTCATTTGACCGGCGAAGCCTTTGCCCTTCGACGTTCCAATCACGTCGACGAACTTGATTCCGTCGAGGTCTGAAACTGTCAGGAGCTGACCAGCGGTGAACTTGCCAGCCTCGGCGTCATCCGAACAGCGGAACTCGCGGTGAATTCGCTTCGGCGACGTTCCAGCCTTCGCGTCGTGGCCGATGTTGGCCATTGTCGAGCGTCGGGCTTTCACGTCTTCCATGCCGACCTGAACCGCGCTGTAACCGTGCTTCTCCGCCTCTTTTACTTGCGTCACGACACAAGGACCTGCCTGAATGACGGTCACTGGGACGTTGGTCCCGTCGGGCATGAAGTAGCGCGTCATGCCGAGTTTTCTTCCGATGATGATGACTGGCATGCCTGCGGGTCCTAGGTTCGGCGCCTGAAGCGATGACCGAAAAAGCGGGCTCGGAGCGACTTTTTAGGGGCTTTGAAGCGAGACGTCGGGGTCAGGGGTCGGACTCTGCCGACATGACTGAAGTGTTTCGCTGGGATCCTCGCGGACGTCCAGCAGCGGTAGAGACACGTGAAACTTTTCTGAGCCACCAAACAAGCCAGCCTGAACACGTGCGTGCCCAGGCTGTGGTCAAACTGTGGATTACGCCTTGATTCTCACGAAGACGCCTGCCGGTACGACGAGGCGGTTGAGGGCCTCGACCGTGCGGTGGTTGGGTTCCGTGATGTCGATGATGCGTTTGTGAGTACGAATCTCGAACTGTTCGCGGCTTTTCTTATCGATGAACGGGCTGCGATTGACCGTGTAGATCTCGCGCCGCGTCGGAAGCGGAACCGGGCCAGCAACGCGGGCACCAGTGCGCTTCGCGTGGTCGACAATCTCACGAGCCGAGGCGTCGAGCGCCTGGTGATCGTAGGCTTCCATTCGGATGCGGATTTTCCCGCCGGTCATGAGCAGATCCTTCGAGGCACGAGTCGCCCAAACGGAGTGAGTGAAGCTGAAACAGCGTGGGAGAACCGAACACAGCCAAACGAGAACAGGTGTACGAATACAGCACTACCTCGCCCAAGCCCAGCGCGCAGGGGCGAATCGGAGAGGATACCGAAAGCCGAAAGCCTGTCAACCCGCTTGACGCTCGCGAGCGATCACTGGCGGGCAGCTAAGCGCTTGACGCAAAAGGGCTTTCAGCCCGGTAGTGCCCGAGTCCCACCATGGCTGCTAGGCTCTCCGTCGCGATGTCCAAGCTCCTCCCAGCCTCTCGTTGGTCGCCGCTCGGTTGGGGAATCGCTGCGACGGTACTCGCGGTCACCGCGCTCGCATCCGCTCAGGCGTCCGAACCGCGCGTTTCCCCGCCAAAACCGGCCTCCGAACGTCCTCTCGAGGGTTCAGATCCCGCCAAGGACGCGAAGTCAATGAAGTCCGCCGAGGTCCTCGAAGTCGAAGGCCTCGGGTTGAGCTTCCGCCCCCCGCAACCCGCGTTCGGAAAAGCCGAGACGATCGACGGGGTACTTCGTTATGAAGTCGTCGACGGGCAGGCGAGCCCGCGCTGGTGGCTGCGTTTTCAGAATCTGACCAGCTCAAAGTCCTCGCAGACCGCGCGGAGCCAGTTGGACGCATACCTCGACACCCTGAGAAGGAACGCCAAGCCCTTCACGGTCAAAGTCAACGAAGACATCGTGGTCAAAGGGGCATCCGGCGAATCGAGAATCCTGCTGATCGAGACGCCCATCGGCGTGCCGGACGGCGGCGCGGCATCCGGCAGCACGAGCGCGACCGGAATCAACGGGTGGATCATCATTCCGAACGGGATCGACCGGTTCCTCACGGGCTCGATCATTGCGACGAGCGCCGAGTTCGACGCGATGTGGCCGGGCCTGAAGACAGCGTTGGCTTCGATCGAGGTCAAGTCGCTCGACGCAATCGCACTCGCGAAACAGGAACGCATCGATCGCGGCGAGGAGGTTCTCGCCTTCTCGATGAAGACCCTCCGTGCGGCGCTGTCCCCCGAGCCGACTTTCTACCGCATGTATCGCCCGGGAGCGCCGCGGCGCGATGGCACGCCCGGCGATGAGATCGAGATTGGCTGGATGTCCGTCCGCGTCGTTGAGGGTCAGCGGGGTGAGGTCGATCCAACGCGCGACGTGTCGAAGTTGCGCGGCGAGGACACGGAACGCGGCCTGCTCTCGATCATCGACGCAAAGTCCATCGTGAGTAGCGACGCAACGAACAGCGTCGATTCCCAGATCCGTTCTTGGGTGGCGTGGGATCGCCGCACCGAGGTGTGGTCGGTTCGGAGTACGCAACGTCAAGGCACCGCAGCGCGCAGCTCGGCGCAGACCGGACTTCGCAGCGCCTCCCCACCGAAATTGCAGGTCATCAACGCCGTCGCCGACCGCAACTACTCGCGCGATCCACAGGAATGGGTAGTGCCGCCTAACTACCTCTCGCAAGCGGAACTCGTTGTCCTCGGCCGGCTGCTTCCGAAGAATAAACGTGAAGCGACAACCTTCGCCAGTTACGCGTTTGAGCCGAAGTCGAATGGGCTACCCCAGCGCACGGACACGTGGAAACCGAACGAGGACGGAACGTGGACACTCGACACGCGGGTTGGCGGCTCGACTGCACCGCTGGTGCAAACCTTTGACGCCAATGGCGACCGGGTGAAGCGCGTCGACGTGGACTCAAGCGGCATGCTCGTCACCGAACGCATCGCGCTCGAGCAACTCCGGTCACTCTGGAAGCGGAAAGGACTTCCGATCGAGTGACGTGCCGCCACCCAATGCTCGTTGTGAATGTGGGTTTGATCGCGATTGTCGCGCTCAGCGGGTGCGCCGCAACAACGACGTCAATCTCGCCGACGACTGCGCCGACGACCGCGCCGACGACTGCGCCGACGACCATCTCTTCCGCCGACGCGCACGCTGCTCCGTCGGTGCCAGTCGCTGGTCGCGACCTAAGCCTCGGTCGTGACGGCACCGAACAATGGCACGCGAGCGCCGGTCTGCTCGCCGGTGAGAACTTCGAAATCGTGACCCGAGCGTCGACGGTCGCGGGCGCTTCGTTCGAAACGCGGACCGCCGATCTCGAGACCGCGTACTGGTCTATCTCCGCCGACGGAGTCATCCGTCTGCACGCAGTCGACTCGCACCCAGACAAAGCGCGATCGATCTTCGATCCCCCACTGTTGATCGCACCAGCGTCGCTTGCTGCCACCGACGACGTACACACCGAAAGCGCGATGCGCGTCGTGACGCTCCCGGGCGCGCGGACTGAGCGCGAGAAAGGCGTCGGTCGTCGCACGGTCCGATACATCGGCGACGAGCAGATTGGCGTCCATGGTGAGATTCGAACTGCGCAGATCATCGAAGTGGAGTTCGTTGCGGAGTTGGAGAAGGCACAGGCTCTCCGCCGCTCGAAACTGTGGGTGCTGCCCGGGGAAGGAATCGTGGCCGAGGAGTGGAATGAAACGCTGACGATTCTCAAGTTCTTCAAGAAGAAGTCGAGCCAAACCTCCGCACGACTTGGTATCGAGTTGTCTCCTCGTCAATTGCCGAGTCAGCCCGCATCCGATGCTTCGACCGAGTCGAAAGTTCGACGTCCGACTCAGTCCTCAACCTACGCTCTTCGTCCATGAGACCGCGCCCCCGCATCCTCCTCGCTATCCCTGTCTACAACGAGGCGAAGTACGTCTCGAAAGTGCTGACCGAGGTCGCGACGTATGTCGGCTCGTACATCGATCGCGTCTTAGTGGTCGATGATGGTTCGACCGACGCTACGCCCATGGAGCTCGCGCGGCATCGCGTGGAGGTCATCCGTCACGCGGAGAATCGGGGCTACGGTCGTTCGATGATGGACATGTTCCGCTGGGCGAGTTTCGACAAGTTCGACTGGCTTGTCACGATGGACTGCGACGAACAGCACGAACCTGCGGCCATTCCAGCGTTCGTCGACGCGATCACGAGCGACGACAGCGACGTGGTGAGCGGAAGCCGTTACCTCCGAAGTGCTGACCACTCGGTTGGAGACGATGATTTGCCGCCCGGCGATCGACGACTCATCAATCGCCTGATCACCGATGAATTGCGCGCGCGACTCGCACTGTCGCTCACTGACTCGTTCTGCGGGTTCAAGGCCTATCGCACCAGCGCCATCGAGCGCCTCGCCCTCGACGTTGACGGCTACGACTTCCCCATGCAGTTCTGGCCGCAGGCCGTCGCCCACGGGCTCGCCATTCGCGAGATACCCGTGCGCCTGATCTACAACGACCCCAATCGCACCTTTGGCGGACCGCTGAACGATCCGGAACGGCGACTCGCCGCGTACCGAAAGACGCTGCACTGCGAGATCGTTCGCTTGCGGGCGCTGCTTCCTGACGGAACTGCATCGGGATTGTGCGCCGATCGTCGATCGGTTCGTGGGGAGTGCGGCTGACGGTGCAGAGCGACTTCGGGCTGTCCGTCGAACCGAGCCTCAGATCCGCACAAGCTGCGGCAGGCGAGTGGGCGCGCGGCAACGAAAGCACATCCAAAGAGCTGTTAGGGCGACCGCTTCGAGCTTGGCAGCGCGAGACGCGCGAGGCACTCGGGCTTCCCGGCGACGCACTCATCGTGATGACGGGGCACCAGTCCCAGATTTGGCACGCGGGCATTCTGGCGAAGTGGTTCGTCGCAGACTCGTGCGCGACAAGGCTCGGCGGTCGCGCCGCGCAGCTCGTCGTCGATCAAGACGTCAACGATCCGGCCCTCGTCAGCTATCCCACCGAACGGGAGGGGATGCTTGCACTCGCGGCGTTGCCCATGAGCCCAGCCCGTCGTGACGGACCAACGGGGCTCCAGCCGACGCTCCGCCCTTCCGCCCCTCTCGTGCCACCCACCGCCGAGGCGTCCGATGGACTCACTCGGATCACGCACGCAGTTGCGTCGGCTTTCGGTGCCGCAAGCGCCGCCGCTCAACTCGTTCAAGCGAACGATGCAATGCTCGCGCCGTTCGTCGAACCATTGCCCGCGGTGTTCGCGACCCGCATGCTCGCGACGCCGCTGGGCGGCGCGCTCCTTGACGCGATGCGACGCGATCCGACCGGCGTCGCCATCGCGTACGACGCGGCGCTCGCAGACGACCCGCGTGTCGCGCGCCCCATCGATGCATCCCGGCGCGAGCTTCCACTGTGGCGGCTTGAGCCCGGGCGTCGCGAGCGGGTTACGGTCGCTAGCGGCGGAGGGCTCCCGGACGGCCTGCTCGCGCCGCGCGCGTTCCTGATGACCGCGTTCGCGCGTCTCGCGCTCTGCGATCTGTTCGTGCACGGAACCGGTGGCCAGCGCTACGAACGCGTGACGGAATCGTGGATACGGCGATGGCTCGGCGTCGAACTTGCGCCGATGATCGTGGCGACCGCGACGCTCCGACTGCCGCTTGATCGCTACGTCGGCGACGCGCCGCTTGCGACCATCGCCGACCTGCGCCGCCTGCGCGCAGACCCCGACGCGGATCTGGGCACAATCAGTGTTTTGAAACGCGAGCGGCTGGCCCGCATCGATTCGCTACCGCGCCGGAGCGCCAGCCGTCGCGCCGAATACCGCTCGTTGCTCACCTATCTCGAAGATCGGCGCCTCGCGCACGCACTGCGGCTCGAAGAAGTCGTAAGTCTTGTTGCGACAAGCAGTGAGCGCTCGGCGACCGCGGCGATCGCGTCGAGTAGAACATGGCCGTGGCCGCTCCATGACTCGAGCCGGATCACCGCGCTCCGCGACGCGACACGCGCGCTTCACTGAAGTACCAAGCAGCCTTCGGGTCTTGCCAAATCAATCGCAGTTTTCCGCAGAGAAACTTGTTTTTTTGACGGACGTTCTGAACCAGAATCCGCTTAGCCTGTCGGAGCCGACGTCTAGTCCGGTTTCAGATTTGGTTTCCGGCGCAGGACTAGTGAGCGGCACCGAGGAGAGATCCATATGTCAGTACTTACTACGACTGCTGCGCGGGCGATGTCCCGCTGCGGCGCCCGAACAGCGTTCCGCTTTGTCGCTGGCGTCGCGATCGCCCTTGCTAGCAGCACCTCACTGCAAGCGGACGGTACGTGGAACAACGCCTACGGCAACCCGGGGCTCAACAACAACGTGAACGCGGCAGTGAGTTACTTCGGCCAGCTCACGGTCGCAGGCACGTTCACCCAAGCAGGAGGCGCAGCCGCGAATCGCATCGCTCGCTGGGACGGCGCAACTTGGCTGCCGCTGGCGTCGGGCGTAGGCAGCGCCGTGAACACCATGATCGTCTTCGGCGCTGAACTAATCGTCGCCGGAAACTTCACGACCGCTGGCGGCGCTCCGGCCAATCGTATCGCGCGTTGGAATGGCACCACCTGGTCGGCGATGGGAAGCGGCTTCGACAACCAAGTCTTCGGCTTGACCATCTTCGACGGCAAGCTCATCGCATGCGGTCAGTTCCTGAACTCCGGCGCGACCCCGATCCTCCGCATCGCGGAGTGGGATGGTGCCAACTGGACGCAGGTAGGTGCTGGCTTCAACAACACCACGCGCTCCGTCACAGTCTTTAACAATGAACTCCATGCGGCAGGCATCTTTACCGCCTCGGGCGACCTCATCCGCCTTCGAATCGCTCGCTGGGACGGCGCGCTCTGGCAGGCGTTGTCGACGGGACTCGTCGGCACGCCCGAAGTTCTAACAACCTACGCCGGACAGCTCGTCGTCGGGGGTTCGGTCTTGCAAGCGGGCGGCCTCACGGTGTCGAACATCGCGCAGTGGAACGGCACTGTGTGGTCGACGTTCGGCGGCGGACTCGGAGGAGGCGTCAATACGCTCGTCGAGTACAACGGCGATCTCATCGCCGGTGGCGCGTTTACGTCAGCTCCTGGCGCGAACGCTGCCATCTTGTTGAACCGCGTCGCCCGTTGGAACGGCGCGGAATGGACGCAACTCGGAGGAGCTTGCATGAACGGGAACGTGGAAGCCCTCACCATCTTTAACGACGCGCTGATCGCAGCTGGTGCATTCGCTTCCGCTGACGCCGTGCTCACAGGTCGCATCGCGAACTTCGTCGAGTCCGGCGCGACCTGCACCGGCGACCTCGACGGCAGCGGCACGGTCGGTCCCTCGGATCTCGGGATCCTGCTTGGCGGCTGGGGCCCCTGCCAGTAGGGCTCAGTGTTCGTACAGCATTCCTATTGATTTCATAAACAGCCCCGCGCAATCGCGCGGGGCTTTTCTTGCTTGAACTTCGGACGGACCGGGTCCGCGCAATTCACCGGTACCGCGCCGCCACAATCTCGACGTCGTAGCCCGAAGCACTTCAACCTGTCACCGGAACCTGCAAGAGCGCTGGCCGATTCGCGTATCCCCACGCGACGAAGTCGCCGCCGCTCGCCGCGCGTCCGACGTGCGCTCCGCGCGTGCCATCTTTCTGCTTCTCAGCGCGCCGAAACGTGATCTTTGAAACGTTGACCCGCCCTTCCGGAACGCTGAAGCGCACCGCAATGTCCCGGGCTCCGTTGTTGCCAGTCGTACTCGTGCCGGTGGCGCTGGCGTTCGCCTCCTCGACGACATCGCTCGCGCTTCGGCGGCGGGCGCCGCGGAGTCTGACCCACAGCGACCGTCGAAGTCACGAGGACCGAGATCGCTACGGCGAGAACCGCGAGCGGAGCCTTCCTCACCGCAGACTAACACATGACAGGCATCCCTCAACGCCCGTCGACGGCGTTGACCGCGCCGCCAGCCGGTTGACTGGCGGATTCAGTACGTCGCCCGCCCGCTCGATGGACGTCAATTCGAACTGGGTCGTCGATGCCTACCAGCCCAGAGCCATCCGGCGCTCCCAATCGCTGCTAGGACGACACCGACCACGAGCGAAAACGATGGCGTCTTCAACTCCGTCGCGGGCTCGCGCTTCGGCGACGCGACCGCTCGGATCTCGGACGGAGCTGTGGAACTCGCTACTCGCTCTGCTCCACTCTCGCGATCCCAAACCGTTGTGCCCTTCGGCAGAATGCTTGTTACTTCAGTCGGGAGGTCGGTCTCCGTTGGAGTCAGCGACGCTAATTTGGCCCCGCCCTCGTCGACCGCGATCGCCATTTCCTCCCACTCGCCACCGTCGTGATGATTGACGGAGCCAGTCGACGGCAGGAATAGTCCCGGAGTGATCTCGTACCACTCCCCGATCACGACCGTCTGCACTGGCTCTGAGTCAGCGCCCCAGAGCGCCTGCTGGGCGGGCAGCCAGCTTCTGCTCGGCGCGATCCAGTACGACGCTGTGAGATGACCGTCGTCCGAAAAGATGTCTACAACCCAACACTCGACTCCGCCGATCGACTCCACCGCGTCACGTACATGCGTAATGCTGTTCGCTAGCTCAAATTCAAGACCCCAAAATGAAGCATTCCCGACCGGGAACCATCGCAAGTACCGCAAATACTCAACGCTTGGAATGCGCACCGTCGCGTCAATGATGAAGGTTGGATCCGAAACGACTCCGTAGCTTCGTGCTTGCCAGTAGGCCGCGGCGCGGTTCCCAAGAATCACAGCGTCAACCGACTCTCTCAGTTCGCCACGCGCGTCGGTTTTAATCGCGGACCACCGCGATCCAGTGGGTGTCATTGCCAGGAGCGTGTTGGTCCGCTGGCCGAAAGAGTCATTGAGCTGACAGCGGACCGCCAGACTTCCCAATCCGGCACGTGCTTCGTGAATGGACGAAACAATCTCGGAAACGGCCGGAGGCGTAGCGGTGACCGCTGCCTCGGCGCACATCAGACAGGCAGCAAACACACCGAGCGAGTGCAATCTATTTTGAGACATCTGAACTCTCCTTTCGAGCGCGAACATCACGAACTGAAGTCCTACGGGAGTTGCGGGCACGGACTGGCGTCCTGGAAAGTCTCGGCACCGATCTCACACTCCTCGTCCGGAATGTTGATTTGGTTGGACTGGTCGCAGATGCACCCGCCGGAGTACCAGCGGCACCGGTAGGTAAGCTGCCTCGCAACTTCATCGCAACCCTTGTCATCCACCGTTTTCGTTATGACGCCAGCAGCAGACACGTAGGAGTACTGGCTGACGAATCCTTGGCAAACCTTACACCGCTGCGTGGAACATGTGCCTTGCGCGACTCCGTTGCAATGCGTCGAGACAGCGACGCACACTGGCGAGACGGCGACCAGCGCGGAATCGTTGTAGCAATTTATTGAACCGATCTGTCCCGCTAGTGTCGCGGTCAATGCCCCGCCCGCACCACCCAACGCTCCGACCGCGTCGGCGATGGACACGGAGAGAATTCCAAAACTGACGAGTAAACAACAGGTCATCGGGATCGTCGTTCGTCGCATGGAAGCCCCAGTCCGGGTGGTTGGTTGCCCATCTGTCCAAACTTTCATCTAGTATCGCCCCCCCCCACTGTGCAAGGAAAAAGCCTGAAGATTGTGCAATTCTCTTGGAGTCAACGTCGCCATCGACGCGTCGACCCAGTCGAGCGAGCGCCGACGCCTTGAACTACGCCTAGCAGCTTCGGCTCTTGGCGGAGCGCGTAGTCGAGCGTGGGATCGTCGATCGCTGTTCGCCGGAGAACGTGCTCGAGGTGGACGTGCGCCCGTACGACGCGAAGACGCCAGTCGTCTGCCTGCATGGTCGCGTCTCTGATGCGGAAACGCTTGGGGAACCGTGCGGCACGCGGGAATCACATCGCAGCGCCAGCGAGAAGCGGAGTGACTGGCAGTTCACGGAGGGCGATGCGCCCAAGGCGTCTGGAGTCTCGCGCACAGCGCGAGCCGCTTCACACCCCCTGCCGTTCCGCCAGCGGATCCGGCCGGTACAGCCGCGTGTCCAGTGCCCACAACTTGTCGGTGAAATCGGCACCGGGGTCGCCGCCGCCTTCGTAGGCATCGCGCCGCGCATTCGCCAGCGCCATCGCCGTTTTCGCATCGAGGTTGTCGAGCATCGCGACGAAGATCGCCTCGGGCGTTGACGGGCGTTTCGCTGCGCCGAACTCCAGTTGATCGTGGTGACTCACAACGATGTGCTCAAGCACGGTCTGAGCGCTCAGCGGCAGGCTCGTGCCAGCGGCATTCTTCACCATCGCGAACTTCGCACGCAGCATGAGCACGCCGTCGATCACATGTCCGAGCAGGTTGCCCCGCATCGTGTAGTTGAACCCGCGCTCCCATTCCAGCTCGCTCGTCTTGCCCAAGTCGTGCAGGAAGAGGCCCATCAGCACCAGATCGCGATTGAGATCGGGATAGAGCGGAAGCATCCGATCGGCGAGCTTCATGAGTTGCAGCGTGTGCTCAAGCAATCCACCAAGAAACGCGTGATGCAGGCTCACCGCCGCCGGAGCGCGACGAAATCGGCGCATGAGCGACTCGTCTGCGAGGTACATCTCGGCGAGCGATCGCATACCAGCGTGCTGGAACGATCCCAAGATCGCCGCGACCTCCTCGAACATCGAATCGATGTCGAATTTCGTCGTGGGGACCAGTCGCGCGAGTTCTTCCGGCGATGGCTCTGCGGGTTCGATCTGCTCGATGATGAGTTGAACCGCGTTGTTGTACGGCTCGGTGCGACCCGCGACGTGCACGAAGGCACTTTGCGAGATCGTCTGAAACAGCTCCTCGCGACAGTTCCACAGTCGCGCGGCAATCTCGCCACTCGCATCGCGCATGAGACACTTTAGATATGAGTTCCCATTCTTAGCCAGAGCTAACTGCGGATTGATGATTGAGTACACGCCCTCAACGCGTTGCGTTGCGGCGAGCGAGCGGATGTTCGGTTGGGCGTAGGCGGGATCGGTCGCGGGCATGGCGGCGAGTGTACGGCGCGACCGGGCAGCCCCGGAATCGGCACGCTCAGCTAACCGCGCAGCGATCTCAGTACGTCTGGCATCTCCGCGCAGAGATCGCTCGGCACGAGTCCCGCCTCGCCGTGCCGCGATGACCATCGCTCGGCGGCGAGTGCGTGGATATAGACGCCCAAACGCGCGCAGTCGAAGAGCGACATCCGGTGCGGCGGCCGCACGAACTGGGCGATCAAACCGGCGATCGTCCCGCTGAGGACATCGCCCGAACCCGCAACCGCGAGGGCTGCGTTTCCGTGGTCGCATCGCCAGACTCGGAGGCCGTCTGACACGATGGTTCCGGCGCCCTTGAGGACCACGATCGCCCCAAGGCGCCGCGCGAGCACCGCTGCCGCTGCGGGGCGCAGCGCTGGCGAGGTCCCCGCATCACTCGTCAGATCGAGTTCAAGCGCCAGCGCAAGGCGTGCGAACTCCCCCGGGTGCGGAGTCAGCACGCATGGCGCGCGCAATTCCCGTGCGAATTCGCGCGTCGACGCGAGCGCGTTGAGCGCGTCGGCATCAACGACGATCGGAATCGCATCGAGGTTGACGAGCCGGATGACGATTTGCTGCTGCGCGACACCTTGACCCAACCCTGGACCGAGGACAACCGCTGAGGCCCCAGCCATCGCCCGGTCAATCTGCGCAGCGGCGCCACTCGCATCGAGTTCGCCCTGGGCATTCACCGGCAGACCGAATCCGGTCGCGGCGGGCGTGAGCGCGAGCGCCATCGACAACATGCTGGCAGGCACCGCGAGCGTTGCCATGCCCGCGCCAACCCGCAGCGCGGCAAGCGCAGCCAGCGCTGGCGCGCCGATCATGGTTCGTCGCTCGTCGACGCCGTCAGATCCGCCAATCACCGCGACAGTACCGAACGTGCCCTTGTGCCCCAGCGGATCGCGCGGCGGAAGGTGTGGGGCGTCGTTGGAAAGCTCCGGCGTCATCGTGCCTTCGCCGGTCGAGCTCTTGGCTCGCTCGAATGCTGGGTATCGCCTTCCGTTACGTCGATCGAGATATTGCCGATCAGCCCGAGCGATGCGGTCCACATCGGATCCGTCGCGCCGCCCGCGAGTTCACTCACGCCGGTCAACACATGCGCTGCGTCGAAGCGAGTCGGCAGCGTCGCATCGACATCAAGCCATTCGTAGCCACCGCCGCGCTTTTCGATGCACGCCTGCGTCCAAACGTGCCAACCCCAAACGTTCTTCTGACCGCCAAACTCATCGGCGTACACAAGTCCGCTTGCGATACGCGATGGAATGCCGTCGGCTCGAAGGAGCGCAGCAAGCAAGACCCCATGCTCGCTGCAGTCACCTCCGCGAGAGCGCGCCGCTTCAGACGCTGAAGCGAACGCGCTGGCGAGATTCTTGTTCGTAATCCAGTTTCCAACGAAGCGACGCAGGTCATCCGCTCGAACCCGCACCTCTTCGTTGGGATCACGGGGACCGACCTTTGCGAGGAGGTCACGAACCTCCTTCGAGTCGCTGTCGATGAGCGCCGAGGACGCGCGATACTTCGAGTCCTCAAAATCGGCCTTCGTCGCGTCGCTCCCCCGGCGTGCGTCGACTTCGACTTCAAGCTCACCTGGTCCGACGCGTCGAACCCGCTGCGCTCCCGCTGATGGCAATTCCGGCAACTCCCCTTCGAGTGTCTTCACCGAAAAGACAAGCCGATCGCGTTCACGGGCGCCGGAGATTCGACGCTTCGCGGGCACAAAGCTTCTCACTAACACTTCGACGCTGCTGCCCGCAAATGCCGCCTTCGCTGTCTTCTCATCGACCAGTCGTGAGACAATCTCGCCGATTCCGAGTTTCGTGACGTTCTCGACCAACTCGCCGTCCGTCGAATACCGCTCCGTCGATGGCACGGGCATGATGTCGTTGCGGACAGCCCACACACTGACGGGAATCTCGCGATGTTCGGTGCCCGTCGTTAGCACTGTCGTCTCATCGCCGGACTTCGTCATCGTTGTCGAAGCAACGCGCAGACCACCCTCAAGATCGAGCGAGCGATAGGTAATCTCTTTGGCACTCGCCTTCAATCGCTCTAAGACAAATCGCTCGACCGACTGCGGTGTGAGCCACTCGTCGCTCGACAACTTCTCGCGCCGAGACTTACCGCCCTCAACGACGTCGACCGCCCACGCGCTGCCGTCACGAACGAACGCGTAGGTCGTTCGGTTTTCCGGTCCGCCCGTCGCTTGGCGCATCGTTGCTGAGACCGGTTCGCCCCTTGCCGTCTCGACGAAGCTGCTCTCGATTTCGATCGCCACCATTGTCGCGCCACGTCCCAGTTTCAAGCGCGTCTGCGTCGTCGTCCGCAGCAGGTCGCCGTTCTTTTCGCCAGGCGTGTCAATCCCCTTCTCGATGACGCCATGCGCGAACCCGCAGGTCGCGCCGCCGAGCGAGAGCGAGTACCAACGATTTTCGATCACCGACCAGTCCGCTCGCGCTGTTGCCGGCGCAAGCAACACGACGACGGAGATGATCGCAAGTTGGAGTCGCCTGAAACCGATGCACCGCATAGACAAATTCCTTTGAGCGCTTCGCTCAGACTTGATTCTTCAAGAGCGGAAACAGAATGACGTCGCGGATCGACACGCTATCCGTTAACAGCATCACCACGCGATCGACGCCAAGCCCCATGCCACCTGCGGGCGGCATACCGACGCGAAGCGACTCGAGAAAGTCTTCGTCGAGCGAGCGAAATGTGCTTTCTTCTTCATCAGCACCCTTGAGTTGCTCGGTGAACTTCGCCCGCTGAATGTCCGGGTCGTTCAACTCGCTGTACGCAGGACCAATCTCCATGCCCGCGATGAATAAATCCCAGCGATCGCAGAGCGTCGGATCGGTCCGACTCGGTCGCGTGAGCGGCGAGATCGCGCTGGGATAATCGAGCACGAAGGTCGGGCGCGCCGGATCTAATAGCGGTTCGGCAAGCTCCTCAAACACCTCGTTGACAACGAGCCAATCATCAAGCTTGTCGAGATCCTTGACGTGCAGCTCACGTGCCTTCGCTCGCACCCTTGCCGCGTCAGTCATCGAAAAGCCACACGCGCGCTGGAAGAGATCCGCGTACCGCACGCGCTCGAAGGGCGTGCGATAGTCGACGCGGAGCTCACCGAACGGAAGGACGGGGGCAGACTCGCTACCTTCGACTGAAATTCCGGCGTCGACACAGTCACTCCGCCGCTGGCAAGCAAGCGAGTGAACGAGCCCCTCGACGAGTTCAAGCATCGTCATGTAGTCTCCAAACGCCTGATATGCCTCCATCGCGGTGAACTCAGGGTTGTGACTGCGATCGACACCTTCGTTGCGGAAGTTTCGATTGATCTCAAAGACCTTCGGCATGCCACCAACGAGGAGTCGCTTGAGATACAGCTCGGGAGCGATGCGCATGTAGAGCTGCATATCGAGCGTGTTGTGGTGCGTGACGAACGGGCGCGCCGCGGCACCACCAGCGAGCGGCTGCATCATCGGGGTTTCGACCTCGATATATCCCTGCGCTTCCATGTAGCGACGCATGCGCGACACGATCAGCGATCGCGCCGCGAACGTGCGCATCACCTCGGGATTCGAATACATGTCAACGTAGCGCTTGCGGTATCGCACTTCGGGATCGGTGAGGCCGTGCCACTTCTCGGGTGGCGGCGCAAGCGACTTGCAATGGATATCGAGCGACGATGCCCAGATGCACACCTCGCCTTTGTTCGTCCGACCAACGGGACCATCGACGACGACGATGTCGCCGTAATCGAGGCTCTTCGCAATATCAAAATCACGTTCCGACAGCGCGTTCTTCGAAATCGAAACCTGCAAGTCGCCAGTGTGGTCGCGGAGCCAGAAGAAGACGAGCTTGCCGATATCGCGATGCTGCACGACACGACCCGCGATTCGCGCTCGTGGTCGGCGATCATCTGGGGACGGCGACTTCGCGGTCGCGTCGTAGGCCAGATGCAAGGATTCGTCAAAGCGAGCTCGCGCGTCCCGAAGCGCGACGATGCCGTCGACCCGCTGTCCGAATGGTTCGATACCTAGATCAGCGCGAAAGCGCCGCAGCTTTTCCCGGCGGGCCGCGACAAGGTCGGAACCGTCGGAAGGCGCGTCGGGCGATGAGTGCTGCGACTCGGGCACGATCGTTTCCCGTTGGTGGATCGACGCCGGGTTGGTTGGGGGCTTTGACTCAGGCATAAGAATTTCCACCCGCAGAGGGGCGCGAATCGTGCGCGATGGTACCCTGAATCGTTTCGAATTCGCCTTCCACAATCGCGAGCCTCGACGGGGCAATCGAGCCTTTACCGCTGAGAGCGCGCGGCGAGAACGCATGACGCCAGTTAAAGACATTCGTCGTATCGGCATCCTCACGGGCGGTGGTGATTGCCCGGGACTCAACGCGGTCATCCGCGGCGTTGCGAAGACCGCAATGCGCCAGTACGGCATTGAATGCGTCGGCATCGAGGACGGATTTCGCGGACTTATCGAAAATCAGACTCGTCCGCTCTCGTTCAAGGATGTCTCCGGCATCCTGACCCGCGGCGGCACCATCCTCGGCAGCAATAACAAGGCGAACCCCGGGCGGTACTGCGTTGGCCGCGAGGCGAATGGCGAGCCGATCTGGCGCGATGTCACCGATCGTTGCCTTGCAACGGTCGAACGCAATCACCTCGACGCGATCATCGTCATTGGCGGTGACGGCACAATGTCGTGCGCTGCGCCGCTCGTCCGCGCCGGCGTGAACGTGATCGGTGTTCCCAAGACAATCGACAACGATCTCGTCGGTACCGAAATCACCTTCGGCTTCCTGACCGCGGTCGCAACGGCGACCGACGCTCTCGATCGACTGCACTCCACCGCCGACAGCCATCACCGCGTCATGGTGTGCGAGGTCATGGGACGAAACGCCGGTTGGATCGGATTGCATTCCGGGCTGGCGAGCGGCTCGGACGTGATCCTTATTCCCGAGATTCCTTTCGACCTTGAGGTGATCTCTGATTACATCTCGACGCGCATGAACAGCGGGCCGCGCTTTGCCATCGTCGTCGTCTCTGAAGGCGCCCGCGCCGTGAACGGTGAACAAGTCGTTGCGCGGCTCGATCCAACGAGTCCTGATCCGGTGCGCCTCGGCGGCATCGGACAGCAGGTAGCGGCTGCCATCGAGCAGCGGACCGGCGCGGAGACGCGCACCACGGTGCTTGGTCACACGCAACGTGGCGGAACGCCCATCGCCGCCGATCGCATCCTCGGCACCAACTTCGGCTACTGGGCCATCGAAACGCTCATGCGCGGCGGCGTCGGTCGAATGATCGTGCGCGAGAACAACTTGTTCAGCGACGTGGATTTACTGCATTGTGCAGGAAAACAGCGGCTCGTACCTCCCGATCATCCGCTCATCGCGGCGGCCCGCGCTATCGGCACCTGCTTCGGCGACTACGCCGAAACCCGCACCAGGTTTCCCTCCGCCGCCGTCGTAGTCTGATGCAATTCGTGTGGAACTAACATAGTTGTACTAAACGTGGAAGGACTCTCTGTGGATCCCATCGTCTTTCTCGACCGCGACAATACGCTCATCGCGAATGACGGCGATCTTGGTGATCCGGCGCAGGTTCGTATCCTCCCTGGCGCTGCCGACGGTTTGAAGAAGCTGAAGGACGCGGGATTTCGGCTCGTGGTAGTGACGAATCAAGGCGGGGTCGCGCGGGGGCGTTACACCGAGGCCGACGTCGATCGCGTGCACGCGCGCATCGCGCAGCTCGTAGACGATCAGACGGGCGGACAGCGCGTTCTCGACCGCTTCTACTATTGTCCGTTCCATCCGGAAGCGACCGTCGCGGAGTATCGACGCGAGCACCCGTGGCGCAAGCCTCAAGCGGGCATGTTGCTTCAGGCGGCCCAAGATCTCGCACTCGATCTCGATCACGGATGGATGATTGGCGATCAGGCTCGCGATGTTGCCGCGGGCCGCGCCGCAGGCGTGCGGACAATTCTGGTTGGTGGCATTGACGCGCCGGAGGTTGCACCTGATTTCACGACGAGAACGTTCGCTGAGGCCGTCGAACTCATTCTGTCGCACCAACTCGCCGATCCCACAGACGCTACCCGGCGTGCTGCGATGCGCGTGGCGAGCCAGCTCGAATTGAAACCGCGCCCCGACGATCGAACCTCTTCGGTCACGACGATGATGGCGATGGAATCGACGCGACGCGGGAATCCCGACGGGAAGAAGCGGCGACTCAAGTCGCACAAGAAAACCCGCGCCGCGAAGACCGCGCTTGAGCCGCTGCGTCGAGCGCTTCTTGAATTGGTCGAGGAAGTACGGAACGATCGAGGTCGCCGTGGTGAATTCGGCCCGCTGCGCATCACAGCAGCAGCGCTTCAACTCGCAACGTTCGTGTGCGCCACCTTCGCACTGATCGAACTCACCGATCTCTCCCAGTTCGGCCGCTGGCTCGGATGGGCGCTGCTCTCACAACTCGCAACGATCGCGATTCTGCTGTTCGATCGGCACTAACGACTCGATGCACGGCTCTGCGCCACGATCTACGATCACGCTCCGGGCACTGCCTGGCGCGACCATTTCACTACCGCTTGTCGACCCTGACATCAGTCGCATGGTGCGTGCCACCGCCGAGGCGATCGCCGAACGCACTGGCGTTCGATTGATCTCGCTGGAGAGCGACGACGAGTCAGTCACTGCGATGCTCGAAGGCCCGCAGCTCGTCGCCATTGGCTTCGCTGCGGAGTTGCGTCGCGTGACGGATGCGTGGCACGAACGGAAGTTCGGCATGCCGCTTTGGGGAGCACCGACGTGATGGCGGCACTCGCGACGAGCGTGCCGAAGCGAGCGCTCGTCGTCGCGCCGTCGTGGGTCGGCGACGCCGTGATGGCGAGCGCGGCGTTCCGCGCGCTGCGCGCTGCGTGGCACGGGACGCACATCGCGCTCCTCTGCCGACCCGGCATCGATCAGGTGCTCGCTGGCTTGCCGTTTTTCGACGAGATCATTGTCGATCGAATGGCCGGAGTCTTCGGTCCGATCCGACGAGGCGCGGCGCTGCGACGCCGACGTTTCGATTGTGCCGTGCTCTTTCCCAATTCTTTTAGGACGGCGCTCGCCGCGCGCTTCGCAGGCATCCCTCGCCGCGTCGGCTATGCCCGAGACGGACGCGGGCGCCTACTGACGCAGGCGATCGAGCCTCCACCGCGCGGCTCGCCTGCATCGACAGTCGACTACTACAGCGATCTGGTTGAGCGTGGGCTTGGCATCACCATTCGAGATCGCGCGCCCGCACTTGCCCTCACTGACGCCGAGCGCGCCGCCGGAACCATGGTGTTGTCCGGTGTTCCATCGGAGTATGCAGTGTTAGTCCCCGGCGGCAGTCGCGAGCAGAAGCGCTGGCCCGCAGACCGATTCGCGCGCGTCGCGGAACACCTCGCGAGACGGCACGGACTCGCAGTCGTCGCCACTGGCAGCCCGAACGAGCGATCCGTGATAGACGCGATGCGTGGCGCGTCGAGCGAAGACATCGTTGACCTTTCCGCGCGGGGAATCGACCTCGGGGCGCTCAAGGCGGTCATCTCCGGCGCGGCAATTGTCGTGACGAATGACACCGGCCCGCGCCATCTCGCCGCAGCATTTCGCGTGAAAACTGTTGCGCTCTTTGGGCCAACCGATCATCGCTGGACAATTCTGGCTGGAGTACCAGAGCGACTCATTGTGGCCGAGCCATTTCTACCAGAGGAACTCGTCGCCGACGATCGGCCTGAGTTCTGCGCGATCGATCGGATCAGCGTTGGCGACGTTGTAGCGGCGGTCGATGCAATGCTGAGAACGAACGCAACGCTAGAGCGTTAATCCAACTGGCTTCGATTTACGCCCCGCTCGCACCGCGCAAAAACTCCGCACACCGCGCGCGCTCGGTCGCGCTGAGTTCGCAGGCGAGTGACGCCCTCGAGCGTTCGCGCTCCTCCGCGACATCGCGCGAACGGCGCACGCCGACAGGATCGATCGCGACGAGTAAGCCCTCGCTACTCACGATGAAGTTCGACAGTTTCGCGTCGCGATGAAACAATCCAGCGGCAGCGATGCGGCGAAGAGTCTCCGTCGTCTCGCCAGCAAGGCGGCGCTGTTCGGCATCATCGGCGTGGGTGAGTCGCTCCAGCAACGACTCGCCCTCGATCCAATCGAGTCGTATCTCGATGACGAGTCGCGCCGCCCGCACCAACCGCGCTCGCCCCCGCGCGGCCGGAGTCGCCACGCCCGCGGCGCTGAGCCGTCGCGCGCCCCGCAGCTGCCGCTGGGCTTGCGCGATGCCAAGCCCACACTTGAAGAGTTCCCACGGCGTCGCAGGCCAACGCTTCACAAGCGTGCGACGGCCGCTCTCGTCGCGTACGAGATAGACGCCGCGACCATTCTCTTCCTTGAGAACGCGCTCGGTTCCAACCGGATTCGTAGCGCCGCGTGTCTTCATTGGCGAAACCATGGAGAATCGCAGAAACTGACGCGTCCTGCGACTCAATTGCCATCGCCGCGTACCGCTCGATGCCCTGGCCCATACTCCTACTCTTTGCCTTCGCCTGCGGGAGCGTCCCGTTCGGATTCCTCATCGCTGCGGCGAAAGGAATCGACATACGCAAGCAAGGCTCTGGCAACATTGGCGCGACGAACGTCGGGCGCGTCCTTGGCCACCGCTGGGGATTCGCGTGCTTCGGGCTCGACGCGCTGAAGGGCGCGGTGCCAGTACTCACTGCGGGATGGTTACACGAATTGCTTGGACAGCCGTTGTCATCGCTCGACCCCACGACTATCTGGCTCTGGCTCGCAACCGGCGTGTGTGCGCTTCTCGGGCACATGTTCAGCCCTTGGATCGGCTTCAAGGGCGGAAAGGGTGTTGCGACGGGATTCGGCGCGTTTGTCGCAATGTGGACCCCGCTGACAATCCCGACGCTGACCGCGCTGATGGTGTGGGTCGTCTGCGTGAAGATGCTGCGCATGGTGTCCATCGCAAGCATCATCGCTGCGACCGCCATTCCGCTGACCGTCGCGATCATCGCGTCTCTCGCAGCCGACCGAAGTGCTGCATTTCGCGCGGCCGCTCCTGTACTCGTCGTATCGATCGCCATCACTCTGCTCGTCACGTGGAAGCATCGTGGAAACATCGCACGCGCACTGCGCGGCGAGGAACGCAAGGTTCAGATCTAAGATGACATCGCCGCACGACAGCTACCAGTCACCTCTCGAAACTCGCAACGCGAGCGTGGAAATGCGCACGCTGTGGAGCGCTCGGCGAAAATTCTCCCTCTGGCGCCGCATCTGGCTCGCGCTCGCGGAGAGCGAGCGCGATGTCGGGCTTCCGATCAGTGAAGTGCAGCTGAGCGAACTGCGGGCACATCTTGACGACATCGATTTCGATGCTGCGGCAAGATATGAGGCGACGCTGCGTCACGACGTGATGGCTCATGTGCACGCGCTCGGCGACGTCGCGCCACAAGCACGCCCCATCATCCACCTCGGGATGACGAGCCAAGACATCGTCTGCAACGCCGACATTCTGATCCTCCGCGATGCACTTAGCGTCGTCGCTCGCAAGCTCGCGCGCGTTGTCGATCGGCTCGGTCACTTCGCGTCGCAATACCGCGACCTTCCGACGCTCGGATACACGCACTACCAGCCAGCGCAGCCGACGACAGTGGGGAAACGGGCGACGCTCTGGGCACAAGACTTCACCATTGCACTCGCCGACATCGAGTCGCGTCGCGCCTCGCTCCGCCTCAAAGGGTTGCGCGGAGCGACTGGAACACAAGCAAGTTTCCTTGGTCTCTGTGACGGCGATGTGAACCGAGTCGATCGACTTGAAGCGCTCTTCGTCGGACGACTCGGCGCGCTCGCCGCTTGGCCAGACGCTTCGTGCAACGACGTCTGCGGACAGACCTATCCGCGCATCGTCGATGCACAGCTTCTCTCATCGCTCGCTATTGCTGCAACTGCCGTGCACAAGAGCTGCAACGATTTGCGGCTGCTTGCGAGCCAGAAGGAAGTCGAAGAACCGTTCGAGTCGGAACAGATCGGATCGAGCGCTATGCCCTACAAGCGCAATCCGATGCGCTGCGAGCGTGCAACCGGACTCGCGCGATTTGTCATCGCACTCGCCCAGAACGGCTACGACACCGCTGCGACGCAGTGGTTCGAACGCACACTCGACGACAGCGCGAATCGGCGTCTATCGATTCCTGAAGCATTTCTCGCGCTCGACGGAGCGCTCGACATCATGGCGAATGTGTGCGGTGGGCTTGTCGTGCACGAGCGCATGATCGCGATGCATCTCGACGCAGAGTTGCCATTCATGCTGAGCGAGAATCTCATGCTTGCCGCTGCGAAGGCTGGCGCTGATCGCCAAGAGGCGCACGAACGAATTCGCGTCCATAGCCTGGCTGCCGGAATCGCTATCAAGCGCGACGGAGCGCCGAATGACTTGCTTGATCGCCTCGCAAAAGATCCGCTCTTCGCACGCGTCGACCTTCGCGCGGTGTGCGATGCGCGATCGGCCACTGGTCGAAGCGCCGAGCAGGTCGATCGCTTCGTCCACGATGTCATTGAACCGATCCGCCGTCGATACGGCGCGCTGCTGAAAGACAATCCCATCTTGAAGGTCTGACGATGCCGATCCCCCGCTTGCGCCGAGACCGCGTCGCCCTGCTTGTGATCGACGTTCAGGAGCGACTCCTTCCGACGATCGCGTGCGGAGAGGCCGTCGCCCACAACTGCGGCATACTTCTTGATGTCGCCGCTGAACTCGGCATGCCCGCAGTCGTGACCGAACAGTACGTACAAGGGTTGGGTCGGAGCGCGGCCCCAATTTTGGCGCGGATACGCCCGACCACTCCGGTCATCGAGAAGACTAAGTTCTCAGCGGTTGTGCCCGAGACCATTGCGACGCTTGATCGGCTTGGCGTTGGTTCGGTGCTCGTCTGTGGCGTTGAAGCGCACGTCTGCGTCTTGCAAACGACGCTCGATCTCCTTGCGCAGGGTCGGCAGGTGTTCCTAGTGACGGACGCGATCGCCAGCGGAGCTGCTGACCAAGTGCCCTACGCGATCGAACGAATGGTGGCGGCCGGGGCGGCGCTCTCGGGCGCGCTCGGGGCGACCTATGAACTGCTCGGAGACGCTGCGGACCCCAAGTTTAGAGCTTGCCTCTCGCTCGTGAAGCAGCTTCGTCCCCTTCATTCTGTCCAATAACCAAGACTCCCCGCGATGAGTTTCCGCTCTTCCCTCGCGAGAAGAAAGGCCTCGATTCGCACTGGAGGCCGCGCCAGGCGGTATCTTGCGGCCTTCGCACCACCCATAAGAAGAACGGAAGGTGGGATCTCATGGAAGCGTATGAACGACTCGTCAAGTTGGTACACGAAGCTGAAGATGACGTGAAGAAGGCCGCTGGCGGCAACAAGGCTGCGGGCACTCGGGTTCGGAAAGCAATGCAAGACGTTCGCCAAGCTGCTCAGGAGCTGCGCGTGGCGATCCTCGCGGCGCGAGAAGTGGAGCCGGCTCCCGCAACCCCCGGCAAGACCGCCTCGGCGGCCAAGCCGTCCGTTCCGCCGAAGCCGAAGGCGTAATTCGCTCGCATCGGGCGTAGCGGCACTTGTCCTCGCTCGCGGAATGTCTGCGATTCAGGCAATGGCCGCTCCGCCCGGTCGAGCACTCCTCGATCCGGTGTCGCGCTCGGCCGATTCGTAACTCGGCCGTCTGTTTCCCTGCCCGCCCGGTTCAGTTCTGCAGATTTCCTAGACACGGTTTTCGTAGACACACCACCCTGTGCCTGTCCAACAACTCTTCGACATCTCAGGGATCGAAAAGTCCGCTGTCTTCGCCGACGGAGCAGGCGTCGGACGAGTGAACCCGCAGGCGGGGCACATGCGGCACCTCGATCACATCATCTGGTGCAACTCAGAATTGACCGAGGTGCTGGGAGTCAAGTTCGTTCGGCACGACGAGTTCTGGGTGCCCGGCCACATCCCTGGTCGGCCGCTCTTTCCCGGGGTGCTGCAAATCGAGGCGGGAGCTCAGGTGTCGAGTTTTCTCCAGCGGACGAAGTACCCGGACCTTCCGTTCATCGGATTCACTCGATGCGACGAGACTGCATTCCGCGGCCAAGTCGTGCCAGGCGACACGCTGTATCTGCTCGCTAAAGAGATCACGTCGAACCGGCGACGATTTTCCTGCTTCGCCCAAGGAATCGTCAACGACAAGATCGTTTTTGAGGCGAAGATCTCAGGCATGGCAATCTGACCGCAGTCCCGCCGCGCAACTCGCCTCGATGAGCCCGTTGGCATCGCAAGCCGGGCTATCTCATGTAATGCTCTGTTAGGTTGTTCGAGGCTAGGTGCCGCGCATGGGTGCAATTGAACCACTCCTCTTCGAGCCGTTGATGAAGCCGCGAGCGTGGGGCGGCGATCGAATGCGCCGACTCGGGAAACGAGTCCCCGCTGGCGGCCGAATCGGTGAGAGTTGGGAAGTAGCTGATCTACCCGACTCAATCCCCGATGGGAGAAGCCGCGTCGCATGCGGCATTTACGCGGGGCGCACACTCGGTGAATTGATGCATGCGGATCCAGACGCGATCCTCGGGCTCGCGAAGCCGAGCCCGGAGGGACGCTTTCCGCTCCTCGTCAAGTTCCTCGATGCAGCGGAGCACCTCTCGGTACAGGTCCATCCCGATGCCGCCTATGCCGCCGCGGTCAGAGGGGCGCATCTGAAGACCGAAGCCTGGGTTGTTCTCGACGCGCAGCCGGGTGCGGTGCTGTACCGCGGAGTTCGACCAGAAGTCACGCCGGAGCGATTCTTCGCCAAGCTGTCGAACGGATCGGTCGGCCACGGAGAGGTTGATTTCCATGGTGACGGCGTCGTGCAACATCTCGTGGCGGTGCCGGTCGAACGCGGCGACTGCATCTACCTTCCGAGCGGAATTTGTCATGCGCTCGGCGCTGGCATCTTGGTGGCCGAGGTGCAGACGCCGTCGGACACAACGTTTCGCGTCTTCGATTGGGATCGCGGTGATCCAGCGCGCCCTCTGCATGTCGAGCAGGCACGCCGCTGCATGCGGTTCGGACTGAACCAAGAGGATGGCTGTCCCGGCATCGTTCGGCGGAAGACGGTGCACGCGATCCAGACGCCAACGTCGGTCACGCGTGTGCTCTGCCGCACGAAGTTCTTCGCGATCGAGTCTATCGAGCTTCGTCCGGCAGCGGAGCTTTCGATCGTGACCGACGGTGCACCGGTTATCTGGTGCGTTACGGAGGGCGAAGCCGATCTCATGGGTCCGGACGGACGCGCACTTCGCCTGCGAACTGGCGACACTGCTCTCATGCCCGCGCGACTCCAGCGTTGGATTGCGAGATTTCCCGAGCGCACTTCCTTGCTGCGTGTCACAGTGCCCACAACACTCGACACGCTCCTCGCCGCGACGTAGCCCGCGGCTGGCGGGCTGTCTGAAGATCTGGTCGCCACGAGATGAACCAAAGCCACCCCGCCAACCTCGCGGCACGCCTCGCACTGGTGGGCGTCGTGGGCTGGTCTGCAACCGAACCCGCCGCCGCAGCTCAACATCTCGTACGCGCCGGCGACGACTGGTCGAAGCTGAGTTCGAAGGTGCAGCCTGGCGACGAGATCATCTTGATGCCCGGCAAGCATCGGGGCGCGACACTCGACGGGTTGGCGGGCGAGGCGGGAAAGCCAATTTGGATCCGCCCGGCCGATATTCGGGTGCCGATCACCATCGAAGCCGACGACGTTGGGATTCTGCTCAAAAGCCCGCGCCACGTGAAGATCGAGTCCGTCGTCGTACTCAACGCCAAGCGCGCCGGAGTCGTGATCGAGGGCACGGACGCGGCGCCCGCCGAAGACATCGTGTTGCGCTCGGTGTACGTCGCGAAGACCGGTGAACGGGGCGAGAAGGACGCGATCCGAATCGACCACGCGAACCGTGTGACGGTCGAACGGTGCCGCATCGAATCGTGGCACCGCGCTGGCATCCACGTTCACGCCTCGCGCGACATCAGCATCACGGCGTCGGAATGGGTGGGCGGTGCCAACACCCCAGACCGGTTCTGCGTCGCGATTGACGGCGGTAGCAGCGGTGTCCGCGTCGAGCGCTGCAAGTTCGGCATCGGAATCGGGATCGCCGTCGCTGTCGGGATTGCTGACACCGAGGCGGTTCCGGCTATCGAGGGCACAACTCGTGACGCGACGACGCCGGTTCCTTCACTCGCCGAAAACGTCACAGTCGAGCACTGCGTCAGCGATCGCCCTCAGCGCTTCGCGGCGTTCGGGTCGTGTCGAACTGTTGTCGTGCGCGCCAACACCGTTCTGTCTCCGGGCGCAGCGTGGGAGGTTGCCGCGACCCCGAAGGGCCGCTGTCCGCCGACCGACGTCACGATCATCTCGAACTTGATCACTTGGGAGCCTGGAGCGATGCAGCAGTTTTCGGTCGCTGCGGCGGGTGCCGAGCCCGCTGGTATCGCCATCGAGTCGAATCTGTGGTGGTCGCTCGAATTGCCAGCGGCAAAGAGTCTCCTCGGCGGCTTCGTCGGCGCTGTGAAAACCCCGCAAATCCTCGATCGGGACCCCAAACTAGACAACTATGCGACGCCCCAGGACGAAATGGCGAAGGCGTTCGGCCGCGGGGCACCGTAGCAGCCCGCGACTCGCTTAGCGGACGCGCCCGTGGACTCGTTACCGCACCACCCTCGCGCAGAATCCGGTTCAGCCGCCTCGGAATCGAATGCTGCACCCGGGGTCGACGTGCGGTCGAATGCTCCATCGCCTGCGGCGATCGTCAGTCTCGATCGTCATCGGTTGCTCCCACTATGAACCCCACCGTTTCGGACGAGAGCCTCAGCCTCTGGATGCAGCGACTTGGCCCAGGCCTCATCGCCCACGCAGCGAGCATTTGCCGCAACCGCCACCGCGCCGAGGAACTCGTCCAAGAGGCATTCGTCAGGCTCTGGAAGAAGCCGCCCGACGCGGGTGAGCCCGCGTACTCGAGTTGGCTTCGAACAACCGTCACGAACCTAGCGATCAATGCGCTCCATCGTGACAAACGACCCGGCGCGCTTCCCGACGACTTCGGCTACGACAAGGACTACCGCGAGGCAACTCCCCAACGCGCGCTCGAACGCGATGAGGATTTGAGCCGGATTGAACGGGCGCTCTCACGACTTGAGCCGGACAAACGCGCGATGCTGATGCTTCGCGTCAACGAAGAGATGTCCTACGAGGCGATCGCCGAACATCTCGGCGTCCCCGTCGGCACGGTGATGAGCCGGTTGAATCGCGCTCGCCTCGCGCTGCTTGGCGAACTCGATGCCTCATTCGACCGGAAAGCACAAACTCCCTCGACCTACGACATCAACCGCTATCGCGAGGCGTAACTCGCGCTCCGCTCGCTCGGTGAACTGCCGACACTCGCCCTTACGCTTCCAGCCTCTGCTTGCAAGGATTCGATCATGGCTCGCTACGACTGCACCGACTTCAAGGTAATGCTCTCCGCCTATCTGGACGGCGAGATTGAGATGGCTGAGCGCACCAATGCGGATCGGCATCTCATCGAATGCACATCGTGCCGGGCACTCCTTGAGTCAGCAGAGCGCACCGACTCGGCGATCCGACTCTTGGCCGCTCGTGACCCGGTGTTCGCCGAGAAGGTCGCCGAAGCGATTCCGCTTCCTTCTTCGTTCGAACAGGGTGTTTTCGACCGCACTCGACGTCGCCGCCAGATGCACTCACTTCGCTTGTACCGATCGCTCGGTCTGCTGGCTACCGCGGCGTCGATCGTCCTCGGAGCAGCGCTCTTCGTTGTCGTGCGCGCGAGCCGTGACCGGAGCGTTGACGCGCCAAGCAACCTCGTGAACGACGGCGAGTGGGAGACGCTCCCCGAAGACGTACAAGGCCCACCGCAGCCGCCGCGCGACTCGACGCGCGCCGTCGAGCCACGCGCGATCATCATGTTGAGCGATGCGGAAACTCAGGCGCTGCACACCTCCGCGACAACGATCGCCTCGATTGTGAACACCCCGTTCGAAGACGTCGCCGCTCGAGACCGACTCGTGCAAATCGTGGTGTACGACGACCTCGTCGAGCGCCTTGGCGCGATCCGTTCGAAGGTGAACCCCATCGCCCGGCGCCAAGTCGACGCGACTCGGGCAACACTGTTTCAGTTACTGCGCGACCGTCCCGAAGTTGAGTTGTGGAGCCAGATGCAGGAGGACCTGCGACTCCTCGAACTCTCCGCGATGCTCGAGTCGCTTGCCGACGACAGCGAACTCCGCAGGCCCGCGTAAGCCTAGCTCGGCGTCCTCCGCCCTCCTCGTCCGCCCGCAGAACGAGAGAACTCAGTCGATCGACGGAAAGAGCCTCCCGCTTCGGGTATCGTCCCGTCGTGGACATCAGCGGACCGCTCCCTTTTTCGATCCCCGCGCAGGCCGCGAAGGCCTATGGGGTGCGACGCCCGGTGCAGCCGTCCCCGCCCGCGAACGCGGCACCGCCGACCCGGGTCGACGCTCGTCTCATCGCGGGCACAGTCAGGGTGCCCGCCGACCCGAGCAACGCCCCGACGCTTTCGCCGCAGAGTGCGTTCGCGATGTACACCCGCGCGGCCGATCGAATCGAGATCGCTACCAAGGTCGCATTGGGTGCGTCGATTGACACCCGCGCGTAGCAGCCCGTGGCGAAAGCCCGGCAGGCTACTACCCATCTATTCGCACGTTCCTTGAGAGGGCCACGGTCGTCCGTTATCCTCCCCACTCTTTTCGCTGCCTCGATTCTCGTCATTCTTGCCATCTCTCCACGCCACGCGCCGCCCACACTCGTGGCGGACTACTGAGGTCGGACACCTTTCATGCCCGCTACCGGAACGATCAGTCAGGTCATCGGCTCCACCTTCGACGCGCAGTTCCCTGAGGACTCGCTCCCGCAGATCTACAACGCCGTCACCATCGACTTCGACATGCGCGGCACCAAGACGCGGCTCGTGGGCGAGGTTGCACGCCACTTGGGCGGCGGCGAAGTGCGCTGCGTCGCCCTGGCGTCAACTGACGGCCTGAAGCGTGGCGACCCATGTGTCGACACCGGCGGCCCAGTGACCGTTCCGGTCGGCGAAGGCGTCCTCGGCCGCGTGTTTAATCTGCTCGGTGAACCCGTCGACGAGCGCGGCCCTGTGACTGCTCCGCAGCGACGCCCGATCCACCGCTCGGCGCCAGCCTTCGTTGAGCTCAATCCGAAAACCGAAATCCTTCAAACCGGCATTAAGGTCATCGATCTCCTCTGCCCCTTCGTTCGCGGTGGCAAGATCGGACTCTTCGGTGGCGCGGGCGTCGGCAAAACCGTCGTCATCCAGGAGATGATCGCCCGCGTCGCCCGAAACTTCGGTGGCTACTCGGTGTTCGCAGGCGTCGGCGAGCGCACTCGCGAAGGCAACGATCTCTGGCTCGAAATGCAGGAAGCCGAGTACACCGATTCGGCGGGCAAGACGGCGCACGTTCTCGACAAGGTCGCGATGGTGTTCGGCCAGATGAACGAGCCGCCAGGCGCGCGACTTCGCGTCGCGCTCTCTGCGCTGACCATGGCGGAAGAGTTCCGCGACGCCAGCGGCAAAGAGACGCTGATGTTCGTGGACAACGTATTCCGTTTCACCCAGGCGGGTTCCGAAGTGTCCGCGCTTCTCGGCCGAATGCCCAGCGCCGTCGGCTACCAGCCGAACCTTTCAACCGAGATGGGCGCGCTTCAGGAGCGCATCACCTCCACGCGACAAGGTGCCATCACGTCCGTGCAGGCTATCTACGTGCCCGCCGACGATCTCACCGACCCCGCACCCGCCACGACGTTCGCTCACCTTGACGCGTTCATCGTGCTGGAGCGAAAGATCGCCGAGAAGGGCATTTATCCCGCCGTCGATCCGCTTGGATCGACGTCGCGCATCCTCGACCCGCAGGTCGTTGGCGATCGCCACTACAACGTCGCCCGCCAGGTGCAGGGCATTCTGCAGCGCTACAAGGATCTTCAAGACATCATCGCCATCTTGGGCGTTGACGAGTTGAGCGAAGAAGACAAGCTGACCGTGAGCCGCGCGCGAAAGATTGAGCGGTTCTTCTCGCAGCCGTTCTATGTCGCTCAGATCTTCACCGGCTACCCTGGCGTTACAACGAAACTGGAAGAGACGATCGACAGCTTCGAGCGCCTGTGCAAGGGCGAAGGCGACGACCTGCCGGAAGGTGCGTTCATGTACGTCGGCTCGCTGGAGGATGCTCGCGAGAAGGCGAAGAAGATGGCGGCTGGCTAACTGCCCGCTACACAGCCGCGTGAACGAATGACACGCTCAACGGGCGGTCCGCAAGGTCCGCCCGTTTTTCATGCGTCTTCGTCAGTTGGGCCGCAACATTCGCGTCAATACAACACGCGGAAGCGAATTGTCTCGGGGATGCGCTTCAACTCCTCCGTCACTCGCTCGTCGTGGCGCTTGTTGACATCGATAATGACGTAGCCGATTTCCTCGGTCGTCTTCAGATACTGCCCCAAGATGTTGATCTTGTTCGCGGCGCAGACGCTGTTGATCTTCGCCAAGATGCCAGGAACGTTGCGGTGAATGTGAAGGAACCGGTGCGCGCCGCGCAGGTTCGGCAGTTGGATCTGCGGAAGGTTGACGCTGCCGAAACTGTTGCCCGAGTTGACGTAGTCGATCGATCGTGAAGCGACATACGTGCCAATGTTCTGCTGCGCCTCAAGCGTGCTGCCACCGATATGCGGCGTCAGAATCACGTTCGGCAATCCCTGTAGCGGCGTGACGAACGGGTCTTTGTTGCTTTTGGGTTCGAGGGGAAACACGTCGACTGCAGCGCCGCCAACCCTCCCACTGCGCACCGCGCGGGCCAGCGCGTCAACATCGACGATCGAGCCGCGAGCAAGGTTCAGAAAGATGACACCCTTCTTCATCAACGCGAACTCACGGTCGCCAATGAGCTCCTTGTTGTTCGCGCGGCCGTCAACGTGAATCGAAACGATGTCGACCTTCGCAAGGAGTTCCTTCAGGCTCGCAGCGCGCCGAGCATTGCCAAGCGCTAATTTTTCAACGACGTCGTAGTAGTGAACCTCAAGTCCGAGCGACTCGGCGATGACCGACAGTTGAGAGCCGATGTTCCCGTAGCCCACGATGCCAAGCTTCTTACCTCGGATCTCATAGCAGCCCGACGCAGTCTTCTGCCAAGCGCCGCGATGCAGTGCCGCCGACCCGTCGAAAGAGCGGCGAAGCAGCATGATCATCTCGCCGATCGCAAGCTCGACGACGCTGCGCGTGTTCGAGTACGGCGCGTTGAATACGGCGACGCCGCGCTGCGACGCAGCCGGCAACGCAATCTGCTCGGTACCAATGCAGAATGCTCCCACCGCGAGCAACCGCTCAGCAGCTGCGAGCACGCGCTCCGACACGCGCGTCTTCGAGCGGATACCCAAGATCGACACGTCTCTCACGTGCTTGACGAGCTCGTCTTCGTCGAGCGCATCAGAGAGCGTGGAGACGCTGTAGCCTTCCGACTTGAACGCCTCGACCGCGTCCGGATGAATCGCCTCCAGCAGCAGAACTTGGATCTTGCTCTTGGGAAACGATGTCTTGCCTGGGAAGCGATTGACGTAGAGATACTCGTCGAAACTTCGGATCACGCGATCCGCGAGTTCGACCACACTCGGGCGCTCGACGTTCTCCGTGAACGCATAGAAGTGGCGCACGAGCCCGGACTGCTTCATCTCAAGGTCGGTCATCCCGTCGCCAATGGCATCGACGAGTGCCGAGGGGCGAAGGAGCTTGAGCGCCTCGATCTTCCCACCCGCCTTCGCAAGCGGCGACTTGCGATCGAACCCGGTCACCAAGCCCTTCGGATCAAACGTGAACGTGTTCGCATGCACCTGATCAGCGCGCAGACCCAACGACTCGATTACTGGCACGACGTATTCTCGAAACCCGCTCGTGATGATGTGAATAGAGTCGGCATGCCGCTTGAGGAACGCGCGATTGCGCTTGAAGCTCGGCGTGATGCTCCGCAGCAGCGTGCGCACGAGGGTGTCGAGATCGGCTCGGCGGATCGACAACAGAGCTAGGCGGCGCTCAAGTGATTCCGTGATGGAAATCGTTCCATCCATGCCGGCGCGGGTTGTCGCTTCGATCTCTTCAACGATCGTGTCGCGATCGGGCGAGCGCGCGAGGACAAGTTTGGCGAGCTCATCGAGAGCCTCGCAACGGATGATCGTGCTATCAAAGTCGACGACGAGCGGTGCTGAAAGGGTCATATATCGCGCGTTTGAAGAGCAACAGATGAAAGAGAGCCGTGGGCCAGTCGAGTCGCGATGCTCACTGCCGCTTCCAATCCGGCTCAGCGAACGCGGTCACTTTCCCGTCAACGTCAAACCACACAGCCCAAACGCGCGCGGTGTCCGCGTCGCGAAACACGCCGCTCGTCGCGAGACTCGAGAGGGAGTCACCGTACTGCCATCGCTCGGTGCCCTCATCTCCTGGCCACGTCGAACTCGGCGCTCCGAGCAACTCCCGAACGGCTTCCTTCGACATACCGTCGCGCAAGGCGTAGAAGTTCTCTGAGGCCTGCGCCGCACAGCCAGCGACGAACGAGCCCGAGAGCGATGCTGTCGAGAGGAGGACGGCGATCATGAGCGAGCGCATGCGCGCGACGATAGCAAACCTTGTGGAGTCCGGGGCGGACTGCCAGCACTCATGTGTCAAGTCGTTCACAAAGCCATTACGCTATGAAGATGCCCATCGCACGCCGAATCGCCCTCATGGTCATCGCCCCCCTTGCCTTGGCCGCAGCCCTCGCGTTCACGCTCCCGCAAGACAAACAGGGACCGGCACCCGAAGCTCGCCCGGCATCGATCACTCCCGTTTCGCGCAGCGCCGACTGGAAGCTTGGGCGTCAGGGCGAGGTGATCCGGCGCGCCAGCGACGCGAAGGGCACGGTGCCGCTGGTCTTCGTGGGAGACTCAATCACTGAAGGCTGGGAGACAAGCGGCAAGCAGGTCTGGGCGACTGACATAGCGCCGCTCGCGCCGGCAATCCTCAATCTTGGCGTCGGCGGCGATCGAACCGAGCATGTGCTCTTTCGGCTTGAGGAAGCGCCGCTCACCAGCCTCAACACGAAGTGCGTCGTCCTCATGATTGGGACGAACAATCTCGGCCACGGCTCAAGCACGGCCGCGCAAACCGCCTTGGGCATTCGAACAGTCGTCGACACGATTCTCGCGCAGTCTCCCAAGGCCACCGTTCTATTGTTAGGCATTTTTCCACGGGGCGATCAGTTCAATCCGATGCGCGGCGAGATCTGCGAGATCAACCAATCGCTTGAGGCGTTCGCCGTTCGCCACCCCAGCGAGCGGGTGACCTTCCTCGATTTTGGTGCAGCATTCGTACAACCGGACGGCGCGATCACGCAGGAAATCATGCCCGATTACCTGCATCTCTCGCCTAAGGGATATCAACTCTGGGCGGATGCAATCACACCCAGCATCAAGAAGATCCTGAGCACACCATGAGCACGATCATCGCGCCGCACCCTCCGTCGTCCGACCATGGACCAATTGTCGACGCGATCGTCGCTCATCACGGCGTCGCGGAGCAGGCGCGAGCCGAAGCGGGCGTTCGACGCGTCGCGGAACGCTGGACCGACGCCGACGGCGACGAGACCGCGCTGACGCGGTTTTGCGTCGAGCACTTCGTGCCTGCGAACGCGCATGCCGCGCTCGTCGATCGCCTCGAATCGGGCGTCGCGTGGATTAGTAGCCACCTGTACGAGCTCCGCCGCCACCTCCGCCGCTACACCGATCTTCGGATCGATCGCGTCGACGCGATTGACGATGTGTTAGCGACCTTCGATCCAGCCCCCGACCTCTCCGATGAGTGGTACCGGCAAAAGCTCGCCTTTGTCGGGCTCCTGAATTGCGACCGCCCCGTACTCGATCGCATGTTGGCCGAAGGCGACCGCTGGAGCGTCGATCAGTGGGCTGAGGTTCGTATCGCGCAGAGCTTTCCGCCGCGTATTCCCAAGGAGTTGAACGATCGCGCGCGTGATGTCGCCCATCGTGCAAACCGATTCGTGTCAGAGTTCCACGTTCCGGTCGACACGCTGGTCGACGCCAGCGGGAAGCGCCGCTTCGACCCCGGACGCAAGCTCGTCGCCCACTGGCTGATTCGCGAGGCGATGAAGTCGGGGTACGCCGATGCCGACGGCTTGTCACTCCAGCGCGCTCTCGCATGGACGATGGCCCGACATGTCGACGGCTCGATTCCGCTCGCGGTCATGCAGAGTCCGAGCGACGCTGCGGCCGCTGCTGATTGGGATCCCGCCCGCAACACGCTCGGCGGAAAGCCGGTCATCGAGACGGATGGCGAAACTGTCGGCCTTGTGCGCTACGAGCAGTGGCTCGCACGACGCGACGTGAGCTTCGCGTTCGATCGTTTTTTCCCGGAGTATCCGACCGCGATCCGCCGCAAGTGCGAGCTTGAGCGCGAAATCCCCGAGCACGACGTCGAACAGATTCTCGTCGAGCTGCTCGCATCTCCGGTTCGCCGCAAGCTTGCAGCTTTTCTCCGTGGACGCATCGGTCGCGCGCTCGAGCCATTCGATATCTACTGCGATGAGTTTGCCCAAACGTTACCGATCGACGAATTGAATCGCCGCGTGCGCGAGCAGTTCGGTGATGCGAAGGGACTGGAACGGAAGCTGCCAGAGCTCCTGCGCGGACTCGGGTTCACGCACGACGACGCGGCGTTCTTCGGCGCTCACATCAACGTCGAGATCGCCCGTGGTGCGGGCCATGCGGTTCGACCTGGCGTTCCCGAACTCAACGCGTGGCTGCGAACGAGCAGCCTTGAAGGCGAACTCGGTTGGGATGGCTTTGACACCGCAATGCATGAACTCGGTCACACGCTTGAGCAAGTGATTTCGACGAGCTTCGCACCGCGTCCGGCGCTGCGCGACGTGCCAAACACGGCGTGCACCGAGGCGTTCGCGTTTCTGTATCAGTCGCTCGGCCGGAAGGTGCTCGGACTGCTCACGCCCGAAGAAGAGGCCCAGGCATTCGACTTCGATGCCGTGCAGACGTTCGCGTCCGCATGTCAGATCGCGGGACCAGCACTTCTTGAGCTTCGCGTGTGGAACTGGATGTACGCCAACCCAAGCGCGAATGCTGAAGCGCTCCGTACCGAAGTGTTGCGGGTAGCAGATGATCTCTGGCGCGAGTACTACGAACTCGATTTCGGCTCAGATCCGTATCACTTGCTCGCGGCGTACCAGCACATGATCGGGCACCCTTTGTATCTGCCCGATTATCCGATCGGACATGTGATCAGCCATCAAATTCGTTCGCACATGCGGGGGAAGGACCTTGCCAGCGAGACGAAGCGAATCTGTTCCATCGGACGCGTGACGCCCGATCTATGGATGCGGCGCGCTGTCGGCTCGGGCATTGATGTCGCGCCGCTCGCCCGCGATGCCGATGTCGGGCTGCGACATTTAAAGTGAGATTAAAGAGCTTTGTTCCGGAGAGGACGCACCATGCGAATGTTCACTGCCGTCTCGATCACGTCCGCACTCCTCGCAGGTTGGGGCTGCGATAGCGCTAACACCCAGCGCGCACGCGACGCAACCCCTTCCAAAGAAGCGATGAAGTCTGAAGACATCCCCGCTCTGCCGCCGCCCGACATGGCATCTGTGATGCGCTCAAAGGTGGCTTGGTCGTCATCATTGCTTGAGGCAGTCGCGATGCGCAATTACGACCTCGTCGCGAGTAATGCCGACGCGCTAAAACGCATCAGCGAGCAGTCGGGCTTCATCGCGCAAGACACCGCCGCGTATCGAACGCTTGCGGAGCAGTTCCGTACCGCAGTGTCGCGCCTCGCCGCCGACGCCCGCGATGGCAACCAAGCGGCGGTTGAAGCTTCGTATGTTCGCGTCACCGAGTCGTGCTTCCACTGCCACAGGCACATGCGGGCTGAGCGCTTCGGCGCGGACATGCCTGGGCGGACTGGGATGTGATGAGCGAAAGCTACTGTCGAGAACGCTTCCCATAAGTATCTTTATGCACTTCCCCCGAAGAATCGCTTGCGCCGTCTTGCTTCTCGCTGTGAGTGCGCCGTGTTTCGGCTGGGGGCGTCAAGGGCACCAGATCGTCGGTGCCATTGCCGCCAACCATCTCTCAGCCGAAGCGCGACGCGGCGTGGTCGACCTCCTCGGCTATGATGATCTCTCCTCGGCGGGCTACTGGGCCGACGAAATTCGGAGTAATCCTGCATACGACTGGGCGAAGCCGCTGCACTACATCAATGTGCCGCGCGATGCGACGACAGTCGACCTGTCGCGCGACTGCCCGACTGGCGAGTGCGTCATTCAAGCGATCAAAAAGTATGCCGCAATCGTCGGCGATCAGAAGCGAACGAAAGACGAGCGCGCCGAAGCGCTGAAGTTCCTTGCTCATTTCGTCGGCGACGTTCATCAGCCGTTGCACGTCTCATTCGCCGTCGATCGCGGCGGCAACTCCATCACGGTGACGGCCTTCGACAACGCATCGACGAATCTGCATGCGGTGTGGGACACGGCGCTGATCGAACATCGCACTCGCGGCGATTGGGCGAAGCTCGCGAACGACATCGACGCGGCGATGACGAAGTCTCAACGAGCCGATTGGGAGGCTCCGAGCGACGCAACGGATTGGGCTAACGCATCGCTTGCCATCACGCAGCGCGTTTATCGCGAGCTACCCGCCAATGCCACCGTCGGCGAGATCTACTATGACCGTCACATCGGAATCATCGAAGATCAGCTCGCGGCCGCTGGTATTCGTCTAGCGACGATGCTGAACACGATCTTCGCGAGCCCGGCACCAGCATCCGCTGCAAGCTCCGGCGCTGCGACTGGAGCAGCGGAACCTCCCGCCGCAGTCGCGCCGGTCAGTCCGCGCGTCGTTGATCTGCGCGACACACTTTCATCGCTCGGTTTGCCGCCGCGCGGTCAGGGTTCGCGCGGCACATGCTCAGTGTTCACGACGTGCGCGGCGATCGAATTCGCACTCGCGAAGCATCGCGGCCGCGCCTCGCGCTTGAGCGTCGAGTTTCTGAATTGGGCTGCGAATCAAGCAGCGGGCCGACCATCCGATGGCGCGTATTTTCACGACGCGTTGGCTGGATTCGCGCGGTTCGGGATCTGCTCGGAAGACGCGATGCCGTATCGCGCTCAGTTCGACGCGTCAGTCGCGCCGTCACCGGCGGCGACCGCTGAGGCGGCGCTTGTGCGCGACGAAGCGGCCACCGCGCTCACGGTGCACTGGATCGTGCCGTGGCAACCGAATCGATTCGGGCTGAACGACGAGCAATTCGCTGAGATTAAATCGGTTCTCGCGCGCGGATTTCCAGTCGCCGCGGGTTCTGGTCACAGTCGATTGCTCGTCGGGTGGCGAGATGATGCTGCGCTTCCCGGCGGCGGCGCATTCACGACGCTCGATTCGGCGCTCGCGCGATTCGATGAAGTCTCAAACGAATTCGTCCGCGCGAAAGTAGCGGACGTTTTTTGGATCGAAGCGAAATAGGGAGAGCGTCGGGCAGGTCGCGGCGAAACTGTCGCGACTTGTTAGACACCTCAGAGTAAGCGGATGATGCAGCTCTACAGCGATAGATCCGCGAGGAGCTGACCTCGTCGGTTCATTCGCTGAGATGTGACCGGCACTGGGTGTTAGAAACCCGTATTACATCTTGAGACTAAAACTGCCTTTCACCGTCTCGCCCTTGTCGTTCTCGATCTCAACCCACAGCATGCTGCCGCTCGGAATCGGACTGGGAATCTCAGCGTGAGCGTGCCAACGTGTTGGTTCCTTTGGATCCTCGACCTCCGCCTTGGCTTTGACCGAACCCTTGCCGTCCTCGGTCCCAATCCAGAATCGAACGCCTGCCACCTTTGCGGTTACGCCCGCGGGTGCGGTCACCGTGACGTCGATCGCGGCGTCCTTGCCAGCCGCCAGCGTGCCTTCGTCGCGCGTCGCCACGGCGCTAAATGTCCCGATCGTGCTGGTGCCGAGCGCGATAGCGGTGCCGCCGTCGTGATGGGTGCCATCGCCCGCATGATCATG
>JAWXCC010000059.1:0-6073 GCA_034440475.1 Phycisphaerae bacterium
CCACTGCGGGACTTTCCGCGACCGGGCCGGGTGGCGTCCCGAGAGGCCGACCCGTAAACCAAAACGCCGTCACGTTTCCGTGACGGCGTCGGTAACTCCCTATGCGATTACTCGCCGAACTGTGCAGACTGCAGGCTGCAGCGCCCGGTGGCAGCCGATATTCGCGCAAAGCCCACTTCGCACGTCATTGTCCGGCGGCTGCTCGGTCGTCAACCGATTGGGTGCCTGCCACGGCGATCAGCAGCGCCTCCTGCTCAAGGCCCCTTCGGTGCTCATCGAATAGCCGTATGAGCTTCGTGACAGCGTCGTCGTGTTCGAGACGCCGTAGTGCGTCTAACTCCTGAAGCTGATCAGTGATAAGCGACCGCTTGCCGTGAACAGGCAACAATTCAGACACTCGCTCGGGGAGGTGCATTCGCACACGAGTTCCGCACCGGCCTCGCATACGCAGGTACTCAAGACAGCCCACCGGGTCGTAGTCACCCCAATGCACGTATTCAGACGCGGCCATGTCGTCCGAGGCGAGCCAGGCGAGAACACGCTCGGACAATCGGCCGCTGGCAAAGACCGCCATATCGACGTTCGGCAGCACCTGTTCGTGCAGCCAGAACGCCTCCGCATTCTCAATGACCGCGACGACTCCCCTGAACGACCAGCGTCGAGTTCCACCGAGCACAATCGCCGCGCCTCCACCGATGGCCGTGAGTTCGTCCAGCGCCAGGCACTTGCCTAGGTCAGTCACGAGCGTGGCTCCCGGCTGGGTGGACCGCACAAACAGGCCCTCCCATTCTCCCCTTCGGGCTGCCTTCGCGTCTCCGAACAGACGCACGCCTGCCGCTCGGTCGGTCGCGTCAGCGAGTGAATTGTCCAAGCCGATTGGATAGTGGCTCTGCACGAACGAATCGAACGCGGCGGAGTTGGTGACACGGACGACGACGCCCCGTCCAGCCTGGTGGCGCTCGACTGCGCCGCATGTGACCAAAGCGTTGAGAATGCTGGCGCAGCCTGTTGGGGTTCCAGACTCCGGGAGTCCCCGATCGCCCACGGCACGCAGTTGGCGGAGGAACTTACGCTGACTCTGAGACATCCTCGTTCGCCTCCGTCCGCTGGTCACGCCGGGCTGCCCGCAGCGTGCGCCTCGCGTCGATGAAGAACTGACCATCGGGGCTCTGGCCCAGCGCGTACACGGTTACTGTCGGGTGCGCGAGCGGTTCGACACGCACGTCCGGCTCGGCGGTGATGGGAATGATGCCGCGCTCCATCGCCATGCTGGTCGTCGCGTGGAGATTCTGGTCGTCGAGTTGCCCAGTTTCGTCGAGGTAGAAATGGAGTCGGTAACGCTCATCGCTGACGACACCACGCACAAACTGGATGAAGATCATGGCCTTGGCTGTCATGCCGGTGCCAGTGCTACCGATGTCGTCGAGCGAGCGAGCCTCAGTCCACTGGCCGTCCATGCCTTGCACGCGGATTCGCACGGCAAACAGGTCGTCAAGCTGAATCACCTTGCCGTCCTTGATCCACCGCCGCAACTGATCCTTCGCGCGGCCGAGCGCATCCCGGTCTGTAAACAGCCCGTCCGGGCGGGTAAGGCTCTCCAATAGGTCACAGGCTTCGTGCTGGCGCTCGACAACCAGCTGGACTTCCTTCAAGTTGCTCACTCGATGGTGGCGCATCGCCGTGGTGATACGGGTTGCGGCCTTCCCGATGGCACGAGCCCCAAGAACGAGCCCGTCGAGCTTTGCGGAAATCGTCGTGAATAGAGTCTCCCAGCTTTGAGTGGCGGTCTGCTCCAGCTCTGCAATCGCCCTTCTGCCATCGATGAGTTCAACCCAATCGGCATCCTCATCACTAAAGTAGACCTGCTGTCCCGAATGCTCCTCGGAGATACGCATCACTTGACGCTGCACGACCTTCAGTCGTTCGCGGGTCGAACGGATGACCAGGGCCTTTGCGCCAAGCTCAGTCATCGCTGTGCAACACCGCTCCGCGAATTTGCGCAGATCCGCGATCGCTCCGATTGCTGGCGTTGAGGAATCCTCCGACGCGATCGCCGAGTCCGTGGTCGGTACATGAGCCTGCTCCAGCTCCGCCAAGCAGCTCTGGCGTGCCAGGGCCAGGCGACCGTGGAGGTCTGTAGTAAGCTTCCTGTCGTCCGTTAGCGACCGCCCCTTATCCGCAAACGTCCGGGTGTCAACCGCCACCTCGGTCAACGCACGCTCGCCCTCCGACAAGGACGATGTCAGCTCGCCGAGCCGCACTTCCATCTCGGGCCGACCTCCCCAGCGAGTGCGGTACTGGTCATGTTGAGCAAGGCGAGCAAGTAGGCGTGTATGCTCTGCGCCAAACGCGTCCAACTCCCCCTTGGCGAGATCAACATCCTCGGCGACAGCGAGACGGCGCTGTTCCTCATCGAGCCTCGCCTTTATCACCTTCAAGTTCTGTCTCGCAAGCTCGGGATCGCGCAGGTCGTCCGCCGATGGACTCCCCAGCGATGTCAAACCAACCTGCACACTGTCATCGGCGTACTGATTGCCGGTCACCCGATTGGACAGCGATCTGAGCCGACGAAGCAATTGGGTTGGGTCGGTGACGGAAACATCCGAACCAATTATCAGGTGGAGGAGTGCGGGGTTGAGCAGACGGAACGAATCGGCGAGCTCCTGCGGCTTGAGGCCGTGAGACAGCAACCATGCCGACACTCGATGCTCCCAGTTCGAGATTGAACGCTGCTGAGCTTCCACGTCGGCGCGCAGGGCTGTGACCGAACGCCGCATCGAGACGAGGTTGAGTGTGCCAGCCTGACGCAGATTCTCTCGTAGTTTGGCGATCCGGTCCTGCCCGGCGTCGGCATTGTCGCTCATCGCTTGGAGCATCGCCGGGCTGCACGCCGACCATTCGGCATGCAAGCGATCCAACTCGGCGAGATCCTTTGCCAGTCCGCGCATCTCGGTTAGCGTGCTTCCGATCTGACGGTCGATGCCAGATCGTCGCTCCGCGAGCGCCGCCTGCGCCGCTTGGAGATCGGTTTCCTGCCGCCCGATCTCCTCAGAGGCTGCGGTGAGCGCCGATTGACAGCGTGTCGCCTCGGCAAGATGCCGAGGAGTCATCGTTCGCAAACCTTCTGTGCTTGATGCGATTTCAGTACGCAGCCTCTCGCCCTCATCGATCTGCGACGCTACTGCTCGGAGGAAGGCCAGGCGATTGTCGGTTCGTTCGGCACGCTCGAACTCATCGCGATAGTCTGCAGCAACGTCGAGCCGACGCTCGCCAACCTCCGCCGCGTGACAAGCGATGAGCAGCCGCCGCAACTCCACGGCATCGGCATTGCTGAGCGACAAGAGCCGGACATATGCCTCGCGAAACGAGCGGTAGTCTTCCTTGGTTCTGATCGGCAGCAGACCCAAATGCGCCGCCGCGTGGCCGTTGTTCTCGGGTCGTCCCCGCCTTGTCGGATTGCCCAACACTTCCCAGAGCTCGGCCGGCCGTACTTCAGCCAGAGATCGATTAGCGAGTCGTGTTCTCAAGACCTCAAAAGCAACGACTCGGCCCTCTGAGTCCTGGAAGTCCTCTCCCTGATACCCGCCCGAAAACACATACCTCGCGAAAGCTGAGCCGTTTACACGCCCGCGCCCAACCACAAGGAGAGACTGCGGGCCAGTCACCGTGGCGCATTCGAAGAGCAGATACGAGATGGTGTTGCCGAAGTAGTGTTCCTTTGTGTCCTCCTGGCTGCGTCGTCCGAATCGCATTGATCGCAAGTCGTCTACATAGAGGAACTGCAGCGCGTTGACGAGTGTCGACTTGCCGCGGTTATTCGGCGCTACCAAATGGATCGGTCCATCGATCGCGACATCAGCGAAGCGGTAAGCGCCGCTGTTGATCACCACCAATCGCTTGACGCCGTAGGTCTTCACGGCTCCAGCTCCTCTTCATCCTCTTCGGACGACGGGTCGGCCTCGGCAGTGGTGGTCGGCGCAGCGGCAGAGAGCGCGGTGGACCACTTGTCGTCGTCCGAGTAGCGCACGCAAAGGTCGATGAACCGGTACACAGGGGAAAGGAATTTGAACTGATCATCGGGCATGACTTGGACGACCCCCAATGATCCGAGGAATCTCAGGACCTTCGGGAGGGTGGATTCCTCGATTCCCACGGCGGACATGATGGCGCGTCGCTGTGCCGTGTGGAAGTGAGGCAACTCCGCGACCTTGTACGTGTTCCGGAGCAGTGATCGTTCCCAAGCCCGGTCCTGCCGGTTGAACTTCCGCTCCTCGAGATCTTGGAAAATGATGAGTAGAAACAGCAGCGCCGCCCGCATCCGCTCGGACCGGATCGCGCCGGTGCCTTCGAAATAGTAAAAGCCCTGACTGTGGTGACGCAGGGTGTAGCCCAACTTCTGAAACAGGTGCTCGTACAGGGGCGTCCGGCGCTCCAAATCAAGGAAGTCTGGCCCGTCGGCTCGGCTGATATGACGGCCCGAGCGCAGCGCCCGAAACACGCCGGCCAGACGAGGCGGCAGTTCCGGCAGGTTCATTGGTACCTCGGCTGGCTCAGGCATCCGGCGCTCCGTTCCACGACCAGACCCTGGCATCCAGGTCAATTGCGGAGAACTTGTATTGTCGATGACCGGGGCCTGTGACGGCGAGGCATTCCGGCGCTGCTTCGACCAAATCGTGAAGCAATCCAGCCGGAACATCGGACGCATTGCGACCCACGCGATCGCAAATCCACTCCAGCACGTCGGGGACGGCAACCTCGCGGTCCAGCTCTTCGCGCAAGCTCGCCGCGCTCCACGGCACCTCCATTGACGTGGGCTCCGCGGCATGGAGCAGGGGCGGCGGAGCCTCGCGGTATGTGCGCAAGGCGAGCAAGTAACCGCCGGCGGCACGGTCGTTCAGCAGCGGGCCGTCGGGTATCGAGACAACCTGGAGGGCGCGGTCGAGGTCAAGCCGCGTCCAATCGCCGACACCGATCGTTTCGAGGGCGCGATTGACGCCGCGGGCGATGGCCGATTCACGTGTCGCAGCCTCGCAAAGCGGTCCGAGCTCACGGTGAGCCTCGTGGGCGCGCCGGAGCGTCACGCGACGGAGCCACGTGACATCGCGGGCAACGGTGCCCGCCGCGATGCAGATTGGGTGCTCGGACAGCGGTGCGATCTGCGTGGCGAGCCGAGCGCAGCAGGCAACGACCCGTTCCGAGACGCTGTAGAAGTCTCCGCCGATGTCAATCAGCTTCAACACCGGTTCGAGGTAGTTCGTATGGAGGTCGATGAGGCGTGCAAGTCGGAACCGCATCTGGCGGGCGTCTTCTTCCGCCCGGTATCGTGACACCTCAGCGCCGATTCTGTCGCAGTTGCCGCCGACGGTGGCGGCGATCGTGGACAGCGTGTCGGTCGTTTCGTCGAGGACCGCACCGAGTTCGAGCTGGCTGTCGGCACCGGGCGGGATGCCGCCGGCCGAGAGCTCCTCCAGCCGATGGGTGAGCCCGCTCAGCTTTTCTACCCAGCCCCGCACCACACCCGGGCTGGCGAGCGCGTGCCGGTGTTCGAGATCCGCCAAGAATCGCGCTAGGAAAGGTGGTGGCGTCCAATCCCCGGTGGTCTGCGACACGACGCCCAGATCCTTCAATCGTGCGACCAACAAAGATGCGCTTGCACCGGTCTCCAGAAAGGGCCGCACGAAGGACTCGATCTCGGCGTCGGAGTTGAAGCGGTGGTTCTCCCGGCACATCACGGCGAGCAGCCGGTAGTGCTTTGCAACGAAGCGGATGAAATCATGAGGGCTGCGTGCCATGTTCGTGATCTGCGACTGCCTTGCCGGCCGCAGGGCAACGCGCCCGACGGTTCACTCGTCATTCATGCCGCTAGTTTATCGTGGTTCCCGGCAGGTAGCGGGGAATGCCCGACGATCACCGTTGTCGTCAAGGACGCCTCTCTGGATCGACGAAGACGGAGCCCGCCCTAGGGTGGTCACCAGAGACGATCCCAGACTCTCCGCTGTTGTTGGAACACGGTCAGGCTCGCGCCAGAACCATAACCATGGACCGTCGCGCTCGCTTCACCGCCGAGACGACC
>JAWXCC010000060.1:0-7479 GCA_034440475.1 Phycisphaerae bacterium
TCAACTCAACTCAACTCAACTCAGCGCCGCATGCACCCAGCCGCCTGCCGATTGCACCAACAGGTGCAGCTTCAGGCCGCTTCCGTGGAGCGGAATGATCGATGTCGCGTCGGTCGTGACCACGTGACCGGTGATTCGCTCAAGTGAGACCACGCGCGGGCACGCCATGCGAAGGAGTTCCGCATGCGCGATCGCCCACACCTCGACCGCGCGGAGCGACGCGAGCGCGTCGAGCGCAACGACGAGGTGCAGCGAACCGTGCACATCGACCGCAAGCTCGACGGCGGTGTGCGCCGGGCAGCGCACGGGTAACGGTTCGATGCCCGGGATCAGCGCCGCCTGCGAGTCGACCGATGGCGCTGTGACGACCGCAGGTCGCGCGCGTTCCGGCGATTGCGGGCGAACGACATCGCGCACGATTCCCTTTGGGCCGAGCTTCGCGACCGGGGCGCCGGGCGCGACTGGCGCGGAGAGGCCAGAGCGCGTGACCGCACGCAGGGGCGGAACCTCCGCACGACTCGTCGATGATCGCGCGCGCGCTTGAGCTGCAGCTTGGGTCAGTCGAACGCGAGCACAGACATCAGCGACACCGAGTTCGAGTCCGGCGAAGGTTCTACGTCCAGCTGATTCAATGGCGTCCATGCGCTGGTAGTGCCCGGTCACGACGAGATCGACGTCGAGAAATGCCTTCGTCGTGCGATCAAGTTTCTCGACAACTTGTCCGACGCGCTCGGGCGTGGCACCTAACACAATGAGTCCAACCGGCGGCACCGGCCATCCAGCACTGTGCCAACGCTCGGCAAAACTCTTCACGATGCGATAGGCGGCAACAGTGGCAGCGTCATCGGCGCCCGTGAGCAGCGTGAGCGCGTCGCCCGCGAACGGACCATCGAGCGCGGCCTCTCCCTGCGGACAGACGATCCAGTGCCGCGCGACTGCGGCGAGAAAATGCAGCGCTTCGTCGACCGAGTCGATCGTGTCGAGTTCACCACGGTGACCCGGTGCGCGAAGCAGTTCGACCGAAACCTGGCCGCGCTCAAGGCGCACGAGCGCTGTCGGTCCTTCGCGCCGCGCAACCTGATCGGCGTACTGCGTGAGCCAGAGCCCGCCCATCACCGGCAAGTGACCGACGAGTCCGATCTCGATCGGTGCAAGCGTGCTCGCCACCACGTTTCCGTTAGGTGGGTCTACGAGTTCGTCCTCTAGTTCGTCAGAGTGTTCGTGCACGGATCCCGTCGCGCCATCGTGACGCCGCGCCGAATCCGTCAGGAAGAGCGACGCGAGTTCCTCGTAAGGATCGACACGGCTCATGACTGACCTCGCTGCCAGCGGTTGACCGACTGGGAATTCGTGGGCCATGGGTTCATCGGATCGACCGGCGGCGCGGCCAGATCATCGGTGGGCGGATCGTCGCCTCGAAGCATCGAGAGCTCATCTGGCGACGGGCGAACCGTTAACTCTCGGACCCGCCTCACAAGCTCTGCGGCGCGTCCGCCACCCGTAACGTCAGCCGAAGGCAGAGCGTCGCGCACCGATCCAGCTGCCGCGCTCACCGCCGCGATCGAAGCGATGTTGCCCGTTTGCCACGATGCACGCTTCGCCGCTGGCGCGAGCGGAAACGACACAGGTGCCGGCGCTTGCGCCACGAGCGGCGTCGGCACGGGTCCATCGCGGGCAACGAGTACTTCGGGCGGATGCGAGAGCAGCCATTCTGCGAGCGCATCGAAGTCACTTCCTGCCGATGAATTCGGCGCGTATTCCGTAATCGCTTGCCCGAGGCTCGCCGCTTCGCGCAGCACTTCATGATCGCGGACGACGACGGGCAGCACTGCGTCACCGTATTTTTCGCGCAGCGCCGTCAACACATCTCGATCGACCGTGCGCGACTCGTGATAGAGCGTTGCAAGCAAGCGGAACGGCAGCGGCCGACCTAACTTTTCGACGACCTTGTGAATCGTTGCAATTTGTTTTTCGGCTCCGCGGAAGGAAAAGAAGCCAGTCTCGACCGGCACGATTACCTCGTCTGCCGCTCGCAGCGCGTTGAACGTGAGTAGCCCGATCGTCGGTGGGCAATCGATGATCGCAAGGTCAAAGCGCGGCGCGAGCCACGTGAGTAACCGCGCGAGGCGACGATCGCGATCAGCTAGGCCGCTGAGTCCGCCACCAGCGGCCTCGAGCGCGGCGAGCGAAACGGTGCTCGGCGCGAGATGGAGATTGCGGCTGACTTCCCAGAGAAACTCGCGCTCGTTGATGGGTTGGTCGAGATTCCCGAGCAGCACGTCGCCGATCCCGCGCTCAACCCGCGCTTCGGGAACGCCAAGCCCCGCAGCGCAGTGCGACTGCGGGTCCATGTCGATGAGAAGCACTCGTCGTGATCGACGTGCGAGCGTCGCGGCGAGATTGATCGCCGTCGTCGTCTTGCCGCAGCCGCCTTTTTGGTTCGCAATCGCGATGGTTCGCATCGGGGGACCTGCCGTTGCTGGAGAAGCGTCGAAAGAGGATCGGCGCGAAATCCTGACGCGGCACCACAGGGTCCCCTCTGCCCCGCCGGAACCTCGCTTTCAGAGGCCGGGATTCTCCCAGCGCATCTCAAAGAACGGGCTCGCGACGAGCGTGACGCGTCGGTGGCATTATCGGCCGAGGCGAGGAATTCGCAACCAAGATTGCCCGCGGATCACTCGCGTGTGTCTCATGGGACGCCAACGGTTCGGAGCGCCGCGCGAATCGCTGGCTCCGGAACCTGGACGCCACACCGCGGCGGACCCGATCTCGACGGCACGACGAAGCGGGCCGACCCGGACTCCGACTTCTTGTCGAAGCCCATGCGGCGAAGCACCTCGGTGGCGTCGACCGATCCAGTCACCGCGACTGGTAGCCGGGCGCGACGCAAAAGCTCGCGAACGCGGCGCTCGAACGCGGCGTCGCCGTCGCCGAGATCGACCGCGAGCTTCGCCGCAGCCACCAACCCGATTGCAACCGCCTCTCCGTGCGTCAGATCAAGACCGTCATAGGTCTCGAATGCGTGCGCGAAGGTGTGCCCGAGGTTCAAAATCGCGCGTTCCCCGGCCTCACGCGGGTCACGACCGACGATCGCCGCCTTGACCGCGACGCTTCGAGCGACGAGTTCGCCGATCGCTCCTTCGTCGAGCGCCAGCACGCGGTCGAGGATCGCTTCGAGGAAGTCGAGATGCGCGACGCCGTCGATCACGGCGTGCTTCACGCATTCGGCAAGACCAGACGAAAGCTCGCGCGGCGGCAGCGTCCGAAGCGTCGCCGGGTCGGCAATCACCACGCGCGGCGGCCAGAACGCTCCAGCCAGTTTTTTTCCGAGGCTCGGCCGGCGACTGCCGGTCGACGCCCCCGCGGGCAATGCGACGTTGACGCCCGTCTTTCCACCGGTCGAAGCATCCACCATGGCGAGTAGCGTGGTGGGCACCTGCACTACAGCGATCCCGCGCAGATACGACGCTGCGGCGAAGCCGACGACGTCGCCAACCAGTCCGCCCCCCAGCGCGACAAACGCATCACCACGCCCGAGCCGCGCGGCGAGCGCAGCGCTCCACAGCGCTTCAACCGCGGGCATCGTCTTTACGCGTTCGTCGGCTTCGAGCGTCGATCGAGTAACGGAAAAACCTGCTGCGTTCAAGCTCGCGGCCGCGACGGCGCCATGCGGCTCGACGACGTTCGCGTCTTCCGCGAGATGGAGTTTCGTTCCCGGGCGGAGTCCCGCTGCGGCGATGTAGTCGCCGAGGCGCGCAAGCGCACCGCCCTCGATGACGACGTCGTGGGCAAGCGGACCGGTGACAGAAACGATGGGCATGATTGTGTGAACGCGGCTCAGGTCGAGTTGCGCCGTCTCAGAGCGGCGAGCGCTTCTGCGGGATCTTGGGGCAATTCGTCCGGCGCGTCGAATCGGTCACTGGGAATTTCTTTCGCGACCCTCGGCCGGGCCAGCTTCGCCACTCGCCAGCGGAGAAAGACGAGCGCGCCGAGCATTGCGATAACAAGTCCAATGAGTGGCACCGCGCCACGAGTGGCCCGGGCGGTCATCGACTCGATCGCCGCCACTCGCGCGACGACGGCTGGATACGAGCGCGGTTGCCCGTCGCGCCCTGTCGCGTCGACACGCTTGTACGACAGCCCTACGAGTCGAACGTCGCTGCCTCGCGGCGTTGCTGGAGGATCGACGACGAACACGCAGACCGCGCCGCCGTCGGGCAGCCGGATGTACCACTCTTCGACGTCTTCCCAAAAATCTTCCAGCCGGTCGCGCTGCGCCAAGATGCCGATCACCTCGACCACGAGTCCCCGCGCGTCATCGCGCCCCGCTATCAGTTGTTCCGCAGGCAGCGGCTGGCCGCGCGCCGTTGCCAGCGCGGCTGGCGTCCAATCGCGCACCGCTCCGACAAGATATGCAAACGCTTCTTCGTTGTGATCGTGACCGTCGGCGCAGGCGCTGAGCGCCGTGCGCGCCTCGTCCGACAGCGGCGGCAGTCCGGCCGATACGTCGGACGAGGCGGGCAACGCAGTACGTAACACGTAAAGAGTCCTTAGTCGCAGGCACCCCACGCGCCGAGCAGCACCGCGAGGTCACTCGCACCAGTCGTGCCATCGCCATCCAAGTCGGCGCCCGCATTTCCCCACGCGCCGAGCAGAATAGCGAGATCGTCGGCGCCAGTCGCGCCGTCGCCGCTCAAGTCGGTCGGACACGGCGGCGCGGTGAATTGCAGTTCATACGCGCCCATGTCGGTCAGCGGAGGAGTACCGAGCCCGGTGTCAGCCACCGTCGGTTGATCGATGAAGCGAGCGAGCGTGTCGAGATCCGTCGTCGTCCCAGCAGGAACGGCGCTGTTGTTGCCCGCGTCGATGCAAGGGCTCGCGAGACTCAGGCGGAAGTTGCCACCAGCGACGTCGGCGAACTTCGGATCGAGATTGATATTGCCAGCCCCGGTGAGGAGTCCTTGAACGTCGCTGTAACTAATCGTCGACGTTCCGCCTTGGCTCTTGATGCCGTTGTCAGCGACCGTTCCCGGCCCAGTGTTCGCAAACGAAATGCAGTTGATGAAGGTTGACGTGCCGCCAGTGTTGAAGACGCCACCCGCGACGACCGTCGCGCTGTTGCCAGTGACAGTGACGTTGCGGAACGTGCCCGAAGAACTCGACCCGAGCCAGATCGCGCCGCCGCCGCCCGCTCCAGTCGCCTGATTGCCGACGTACAGACAGTTCGTCACCTTCGGTTGCGAGCCACCGAAGAACTCGGTTGCGCCAGCGCGGACGGCTTTGTTACCTTTGAAAATGCAGCGCTCGAACGTCGGCTGCGTTGAGTTCGCGCAATCGAACGCGCCGCCGAAGGCACCGCCTTGGTTGTCCTGGAAGAGGCAATCGAAGAACTTCGGGCTCGACGAGAGCAGGTAGCCAGCACCGCCGCCGAACGTGCAACGGTTGTCGATGAACCGACAGTTGCGGAACGTCGGACTCTGACCCGCGAGGCAGATGATCGCGCCGCCCTTATCGAGATTCGCGGCGCTGGCGCCGTTTGCGTTTCCGCCACGCAGTTCGAAGCCGTCGAGGACGGCCGTCGTACCCGTGGTGGGAACAACGAGATGATAGGAGTTGTCGGTACGACTCGCGGCGGTCGCGTCGTCGTTGCCGAGCAGGTCACCTGAGATCACGGTGACGTTGGCAACGATGTCGCGCTCAGCGAGCACTGTTTCGCTACCCACAAATCCGCCGTAGACCTCGACGCCGAGTTTCAGCGTGTGGACGATCGTGCGGACGTTCGGTGATGCCTTGTATGTCCCCTTCGCTGCCCAGACTTGGTCGCCCATGGCTGTGGCGTCCATCGCGGTCTTGAGCGCCTGCGGTCCGCGGTAGGCGTCGGCCCACGACGTGCCATCGTTGTTGCCAGTGGCGAGAGAAACGTTGACGTACCGAACAGCGGCCGTGGCCGAAGCGACGGGAACCGTGAGCGCCGCGAGACAGAGGATGGCGGTGAAGCGCATGAGGAAAACAATCTCCAGAGGTAGAGCAGCGGAAGGAGACGACGGTCGGCGACTGCGCCACGGATTGTGGGCGGGTCCCCCCCTATGCCACGTGTGAGTGGTCGAGCGAGTCTACTTCACGACGCGGCAGTACAGAAATGAGTTTTTCGCTCTCGGACGGGCAGAGTTCGCCATATCGGAAGCGGTTGGAGGCGAGCGGCAGCGCCAGTGGCCCGGGTATGAGGAACACCCCCATGAGGAACCCCTTCCAGACGGTACTCCGGGCTGTTCCCCCCTTTCCCTTCTGCTGCGGCCGAGCGGGTGAGCCCAGAACGACCTTCGCCGCAACCAAGCGTGTCGCAAGAAAAGTGCGCGCAGCGTGCGGCGAAGGTCGTGACACGGTAACGGAGGCAATCGGTCGGCGAACTGGTCCTCGGCCAATTGAAAGTCGCACTCTCAATTGGCCGAGATGCTGCGGCAATGGCATCGCCGCCGTCACTCTGACGGGTCCGCGCCAGAGCGGCAAGTCGACGCTTTGCCGCGAGGTGTTTCCGCGTCATCAATACGTCAGCCTTGAGGAAACGGGCAATCGATCTTTTGCGATGGAGGATCCGCGCGGATTTCTAGCGCGACTCGTGCGCGACGCAGGGGAATCGCATGGCGCGGTCATCGACGAGATTCAATACGCGCCGGATCTCATCTCGTCGATCCAAGCATTGATCGATGAGGACCAGCGCGGCGCGGCGTCGAAGCCGCTGGATCCTCACAGGCTCTCAGAATCTCGCGATACTCGAACGTGTCAGCCAATCGCTGGCGGGTCGCACTGCGATCCTTCATCTCCTTCCGATGGCTCGTTCGGAGGTACGCCAATTCGACGCGCATCCAGAGACGCTCGACGAAGCGGTCTTTGCCGGGGGATATCCGCGCATCTTCGACGAGCAGTTAGATCCAAGTATTTGGCTTGAGAGCTAGGTCCGAACGTATCTTGACCGCGAGGTGCGCGCGGTCTCCGCAGTCGGGGACATGGTCAGGTTTCGCAAGTTCGTGGCTCTCTGTGCTGGCCGAACGTCACAACTTCTGAACTACTCGTCGCTCGGAACCGACGCCGGCGTCACGCATCCCATCACGAAGGCGTGGCTCTCGGTGCTCGAGGCGACGTTCCTTGTGCATCAGCTTCCCGCGTGGGACGGAAACGTGCGCAAGCGAATGGTCCGCACATCGAAACTGCACTTCGTCGATTCGGGCCTTGCGTGTTAGCTGTTAGCAGCCGGTTGCGAGAGTGCTTCGGTAGCGAGAACGAGGATGTTGGCCCAGATGCCCAACTGTAGAGTGGGCGCCGCGATGCAGCTTTATCCGCAAGATACGGCAAGTCGCGGCGACGCCGCAGCCACCCAATATTGGGCGCTAACAGCCTCGTTCGTAGCCCGAATGACTTTCGCCTCGGGCTGCTAGCACTACAGCGCCCCTTCCGCTCAAGCCGCTGACACCCTCCAGCCGA
>JAWXCC010000061.1:0-2657 GCA_034440475.1 Phycisphaerae bacterium
CCTTGCACACTATTCCGCTGCTCTTCGTTCAGGCTCGCAGCGATTTCGGCGAAGAGCTCTTCGTCGGCAGCCGTGATCGTGGCCGCGAAGCCGTTCGCCTCTCGGACATACTTGTCAAAATCGCTCTGCGAATGCTGCCAAGGATTGGATGCCATCGACTCGACGAGTGGAATCGCCTCGTTGATTGGCCCATCGAGCAAGCCCCGCATTCTCGCGAGATATGCGTCGTGCAGCGTTTCGACATTCCGAAGCTCGTCGTCGCTCAGGGGCGGCCGAACTCGATCGTCAAGCCACACCAAGAGCTGGTTCAGCGAAATCGGATCGGCGACGTATCGCGACGAAAGCAAATCGCCGCGGGCCGTCGCGGCGATGAACACCGCCATCGCAAGCAGCCAATAGACATGAGGGCGGACATGAGGGCGGGGCACGTCGCCGCAGTCTAACTAGAGTGCGATCAGTCTCCCCACACAATGTGACGAGCGGTCGGTTCCCCGAAACCGTCACTGCAATGCCGGAAACTCGCCGCTGGGGGCATTCTGGACGCACTCATCCTCGAACGGGTGTGGCTACAGTGGATCCTCGACGCGCCCACTGCACCCTACCAGCCTGTGGCGAAAGTCATTTGGGCATGGAGGCGACGCTGGTGGGACTTGCGTTCATCGCAACTGCTTGACCGACGCGTGTCAGCGCGCGCTGGTTGTTAGACGATCGAGTTTGAGCGTCGTCGAAGCGATGCCGCCGGGGTTGAGATGGCGAGCGAAAGTGAATGTTAGAATTACCACCGGCTGCCAAGGATAACTCGGATGACTAAACGCGACGACCCCGTCAAGACAGTCGAACAATTCGCTGACGCCATTGCGATCTTGGTTGAATCGGGACTCTACGACGAGACCACGCTGGGCTCCCTGGTCAAACCGCTCGGCGAGGCGCAGCTTGCCGCTGGAGGGTTCACGCCCGAAATGGGAGAGCGCCTCGACGCCCTCCGCGTCGAAATCGATGATCCGAACACGACGCAGAGCCGGCGCCGCGATGTGCTCATCGAGCTGCTTGAAGTGCTTGCCGACCGAAAATTCATCAAGCGGCGCGAATGTCTCTCCGATTTCGGCAACGTGCTCGGACCTAACAACGCAAAGCTCTGGCGTGAGTTCCAAAGGGACCGTCGAGAACTCGATGCCCGCATCGCTGCTGGCGGCGTTGCTACCGAGCGCGCGGCTGCGGCACGGGCATCCGCGCGCGCGGTCGAATTCGAATTCGAGACGAAAGCGAAGAAGGCGAAACAGCTTTCGGAGCTCGAGGCGCAGCTGAAAACAGACCGTGAAAGTGGGCGAATCTCGCCGCAACGCGCCGCGCGCCTCGACACGCTCTTTCCGGAGATCCGCGCTCACCTCGACACTCCCTTGGACGCTGACGACGCGACGGTCGCTGCGGCGGACATGCGATTGCGCGAATTGCTCGACATCGTCCTGCGCACGATGTCTGAGCCGTCCGGCGGCGACGCCTTCCCGACCGAGTCACGGGCGGCGCGTCTGTCGCGGCATCTCGTCGAGCTCAAGGAGTCAGCAGTCGCTGCCATCACCAGCCCGCGACTACGCGAGGGCGAGCGAGCTCTACTTGATCGCGCTGGCACTGTCGTCGTCCAATCCGCAAGCACTCTTGAGTCGCATTCGTCAGACGCCGAAGCCGTCGCCCTCGAGCGCGAGGTCGTGCGCGAGACGGCGCTAGAGCTGAACGACTATCAGGTTCGAGAGCATCTCATGCTCATTGAGCCAGTGTGGCCGACGCCGCGATCGCAACGCCGCGATCCGAACGCAGTTACGTTCGCTGGCACCGGAGCCGAGCGCGCCGCGCTCAATGTCGCGTGCAACAAGCGCGGACTTGCGCTCGGACCTGCGTCAAAGCGAGGCACGGATCCTGCTGTCTTCCGTTGGGAGGAGTTGTGGTCGGCGCATGTCGCTGCCTTCGATCTCTCGGCGCAGCCCGGCTCTATAGAACTCGCCGCGTCGTGTTATGAACTCGGCATCGCGCTTGCCCTCGGTCGACCGGTCGTCGTGTTCGCCAGCGCTGACCGTGCGCCGCCGTTCGACCTCGACCTCGCGCCTGTCATCTTGAGAGGCGATGACTCCGACGCGGAATTGATCGGCGATGCACTCGATCAAGCGATGTATGCGCCGCAGCGACGTGGTCTCGCGAGCAGTGTTCGAGCCACGGTGCAATTTGCAAGGAAGCGACTCGCAGAAGTGCGCGAGGAAGCCGATACCGACGATCCCGATCCGCTCGTCTCGCGCCGTCTCCTTGGCGATGCAATTGGTCGTTCGTCGGCGCCAAGGCAGCTACTCTGCCTGCCGCCTTGGCCAGCAGAGTATCCCGATCCGGCAGCACCTCGCGCATTCCACGTGATGCCGTTCCGCGCCACACTCGACTGGACAGTGAGCGTTGTGTCTAATGCGTGTAAGAGCGCCAAGATCGCGTACATCCGCGGCGATCGCGTGTTCGAGCCGAACATCGTCGCTTCGATCTGGGAAGAGATCTGTCGCGCAACGCACGTCGTCGCAGACATCACGACTCTCAATGCGAATGTATTTCTTGAGCTCGGCATGGCGCACACCGTCGGCCGCAGCGTCCTCGTCATCGGACAGGATCCCGCCGCGATCGCGGCG